>UQKO01000007.1 GCA_900541575.1 uncultured Prevotella sp. | reverse complement strand
CCGTCCGGTAGCTCTACCACTGCCGTCCGGTAGCTCTACCGCTGCCGTCCGGTAGAGCGTTCACCGCCCAGTGAACGACGGCAAAGTCTTCAAAGAGAAACGGTATGACCGAGGTTCTAGCTTGATAATGACGAAGTTCATAGCACTCCGTTCGCTGCTTACGTATTCTCTCCCCGTTCGCAAGGAATTTTATTTTTAGTACTGCAAACATAAAGACAACAAAGAGGGCTGACTTCTCATGTTAGAAGCCAGCCCTAAATTATGTCGCTGAGAGAATTTTACCCAATCGCATTGTATGAATGCGGGTGGTATATTAAGTTCTGTTGCGTCTTCAATGAAGCGTGGGTTATTTGTTGACAATCGTCAGCGACATGGGGGCATATTTGTCAGGCGACATGACAAACATATATTTGTTGGGGGTTTTGGTGGAAGTCATTCCACCATTCCACTTTCCTCCCAATTTTCCGAAAGTGACAAAGCGTCCGTCTACATACTCTGCATGGTTGTACACTTGTTCGAGAATCATGCTTTGCAGTAGTTCTACTTTGCCTGTGCTTAGAGTATAGCGGTGCAACACGGTATGGTGATATTCTTTGTTGGGTTGCATAGTGTACAGGTAGTCGCCAGCCACGCCGAGCAGTTGCCCTCCGTGGATAGTGAATGGGGTAAATGAACCATCGTTGTTCAGACGGTACAAGGTGGTGGGGCCATCATCGGCAGTATCGCTCTTGCTATAAACCCAAAGCTTTCCGTCAGCGTCGTGTGTATAGCGGAAGTTGCTTGTGTCGATGTTGTGGTTGACCGACTTTATCAATTGTGGCAAGTTGCCTGTGATGGCATAGGTGCACACTTTGTTTGGTTCTACCACCACGATATTGCCTCTGTCGAAGGTGGCTGCTAGAGCGGTGCCGCTATAGCTAGCAGCCAATTTCCATGAACCATCATGAAGGTAGTAGAATCCATCGGACAAGATGAGCCAAGGGGTGCCGTTTACATCGCAGCCCGCGCCCTGTGTTGAGGCAAGATGCGAGGGTAGATTGGGGAGGCTCGAAAGGGTGTTAGTAGCGAGGTCGTACTCCTTCATGCAGTAGGAAGGGGTGATGCGTATTTTGGGAGAACCATCCTCAAAGCCACCGCTGAACACTTTCGTCCAAATCTCGGCTGTTCCGCCGCCCAAGTAAAGCTTATTACCCGAGACAAAGTGAATGGCGCCATCGCTACCAAGTTGTGCTTCTTTTTGAACTTTTTCGAAGAATGTGGGTTGGCTGATGTGTAGCGCATTGACAGACAGATAAGATTTGCCATGGTCTATAATTCTAAGGTCGACTACAGCCTTGCCATTGGCATCAAGATCGGCATAGAGGGGGGTAGCAGTTTCAACGCCTTGAGGCGCGTCGGGGTAGTAAGCAAATTGTGGCTTTCCGTTGAGCAACCCAAATCTTGCGTTATTGCTCGCTGTGCTTAGTGAGATACCGCTTGTGCCATTGACTACTTTGACCACAATGGTCTTGGCAGAGTCGACAAACTCGGCTCCTGTTAGTACTAAGTCGGTGTTGGGCTGAGTGTAGGGCGGCTGCTCCACGCGCAGCACGTTGCCGTGAATCGAATCTGTGGGTGCTTGGCTTGAACTGTCGGCTAAGGCTGAGGCTTTATGAAGATAGCGACGCAGGCGCTTGGCAGTACCATCGTGAGAGAAAGTAATGTTGGCATAGCGCGTCTGTCCTGTAAGGTTGCGTGCTACAACCACTTCTACTTGCTCGCTACCATTTCCAGACATCTGGGTGAGTTGACACCATGGAGCATCGGATTCGGCTGTCCAACTGCTCGTTACTGGCACGCTGACAGTTGCTTTGCTTCCCTCGGCTTTGAGCACCACTGCTGCGGTTGGGGTAGTGTTGGTCGTTCCATCGCCGTTGGGGAGAGTGATGGTCTCGTTGTCAGAACAGGCTTGCAGGCCAAGTGCCATTATCAGTGCAAGCCCTGTAAGGTGTAAGTGCTTCATGTGCGTAAAGGTTTGCTTAGGGGTTGTTGTTAATAGGAGCAAAATGCTTCGTCGCATTTATGCTTGCAAAGTAAAGCAAACCTTTTCTCTTACGCATTTCAGAACGTAAAAAGGGGGTGTCAATCGTACAATATACCCTGTCAGTTGTACAATTTTATCGTTTGACGCGATTTAAGGTGTGGTTTGTGCGCGGTAAGCCTGTGGGCTGCATGTATATTTGGCCATGAAAGCCCGCCTGAAGGTAGAAAGTGAGTTGAAGCCCGATGTGTGAGCTACAACTTCGAGCGTGTAGTCGGTTGTGCGAAGCAGACGTTCGGCATGCGCTAGACGATAGTTGTTGACAAACTCATAAAATGTGACGGACAGACATTGATTGAAATATTGGCTCAGATAGGTGCGATTAGTGCCTAGTTGTAGCGCAAGGTCGGCAAGGCGCAGTTTGGGCTCTAGATAGAGGTGCTCCTCTTCAAAGAGTCTGGTAAGCGATGCTTTCAGTGTGGCGGCACTTTCGGCGCTGATCGATGAATTTTCCTCATCGTGAGGGGTGTCTGCTGCGATGGTATTGTAGCTGGATGCATTGCGTAAGGCAGTGGTGTCGCGCACTTCGTTAATCACAATTTCCTGTCGATAGATGAAATAGCACACAACCATCCATCCGGCGAGCGAGGCAAACATGTAGGCGATGGTGCTAAACATGGAAGGCGCAAAACACGACCACACCCAGAAAAGCAGAATGGTGAAGAATAAGGTGGTGACTCCGCGTAGCCAGTGAAGGTTGATGTTGTCGTCGTAAGAATATTCGTCCTTGAGCCGGCGATGGTAACGCGGCAGTTCACGTACCATCCATCCTGCGCAAGCAATGCCGTAAAGAGTAGACAAGGCTATCAAGATGGTGAAGATCCAATGGAGATGTGTGGCTGCATATAGTATGGGGAGCAGTATGAAAGGACACAACGATAGCACGATGTGGCGGAGTTTAAGGCTGCCTGGTCGACATAGTTCAATCAGAATGTAGCCGTAGAAGGGCACTGCTACAAAGTCGGATGCCGTGAGGAAGTTGGAAATAAAGCACGAGGGAGAAGTGTAGCATAGGTCTATGAAGAATAAGTCCTTGATGTATTGCAGCGCGGTAATGGCCATGAGAATGGCTATCATGTGTTTGGCGCGTCCCTTGGAGCGAAACCAGAAAAGCCATGCCATGAGCGTGTAGTACATTAGTCCCATGCCGTAGGCAAAGAATACCCAGTTGGGCGAGATATCAGGTGTCATGTTGGTTGCAGGTTGTAAGTGTCAAGGCACGTTGCGTGTGGCCTTCTGAATGCAAAGTTAAAAAATATTGTTGTTCTTTCGAGTTTTATCCATCGACAATCAGAAAGAATTTATCCCATAAAAGATAATTCGCTCTTCTATGGGATAAAAAACTGTTAGGTGAGATGACGCTCTTCGCATGTTGGGATAGAATTGTGCTCTTTGCCGAAGGGCATCTCTCTTACGAGAAAGCTGGAGCGGAAAGCAATGCGCATGCTTTCTGCTCCAGCTGAGAATGTGGCGAGAGAAGAGTGTGCTCTTCACTCTGAGGAAGAAGACGTTAGTCTTCGATAAGGTCGTGACCCGTCATCTCATCGGGCTGCTCGAGTCCCATGATGTGAAGGATAGAAGGTGCTACGTCGGCAAGGACACCATCCTTTACCTTGGCGTGCTTATTCTCCGTCACGTAGATAAAGGGCACGGGGTTGAGCGAGTGGGCAGTGTTGGGAGTGCCATCTGCATTCTCTGCATTGTCGGCATTGCCGTGGTCGGCGATGATGATGGTCTCGTAGCCAGTCTCGTTGGCAGCGGTCACTACGTCTTTCACGCAAGCATCTACGGCTTTGACAGCTTTTTCGATAGCTTCGTAGATGCCAGTGTGGCCTACCATGTCGCCATTGGCGAAGTTGACTACGATGAAGTCGTACTTATTCTCCTTAATGGCAGCGCAGAGTTTGTCCTTTACTTCAAAGGCCGACATCTCGGGCTTGAGGTCGTAAGTAGCTACCTTGGGTGAGGCTACGAGGATGCGGTCTTCTCCTTCGTAAGGTGTTTCGCGACCACCATTGAAGAAGAATGTCACGTGGGCATACTTCTCTGTCTCTGCAGTGTGAAGCTGCTTGAGCCCCTGGTTTGAGATGTATTCGCCGAGTGTGTTTTGCACGTTTTCCTTGGGGAAGAGAATGTGTACGCCCTTGAACGAAGCATCGTAGGGGGTCATGCAGTAGTACTGTAGGCCAGGAATGGTGTGCATTCCTTCTTCGGGCATATCCTGCTGGGTGAGCACTACGGTGAGTTCCTTGGCGCGGTCGTTGCGATAGTTGAAGAAGATGACTACATCGCCTTCTTTAATACGTCCGTCTACGTTCGCATTTACCAAGGGCTCCATAAACTCGTCGGTGTTTTTGTGTTCCTCAGAGTCGGTGTCGTAGCAGCTCTGCACGCCTTGCTCCATATCGGTCACTTTTCGACCCTTGCCTTCTACGAGGAGGTCGTAAGCCACTTTGACGCGATTCCATCGTTTGTCACGATCCATGGCATAGAAACGACCAATAATGCTAGCGATGTGGGCACCATTTTCGGAACATACGCCTTGAAGGTCGTGGATAAAGCCCTTACCGCTCTTGGGATCGGTGTCGCGGCCATCCATGAAGCAGTGAACAAAGGTGTTTTCTGCTACGCCATATTCCTTAGCAATTTCTACGAGTTTGAAAAGGTGCTGAAGAGAAGAGTGTACACCGCCTGTTGAGGTGAGACCCATGAGGTGGAGACCCTTGCCTGTCTTCTTGGCATATTCGTAGGCTGAAACTACTTCGGGATTCTTGAGGATTGAGCCGTCGGCGCATGCGCGGTTAATCTTCACGAGATCTTGATATACGATGCGGCCAGCACCGATGTTGAGGTGGCCCACTTCTGAGTTGCCCATTTGACCATCGGGCAAACCTACGTTTTCACCGCATGCGAGGAGCTGTGAGTGAGGGTAGGTTGCATTGAGATGATCCATAAAAGGAGTCGGTGTCTCAAAGATTACGTCACCATGGTTGTGCTTACCAATGCCCCAACCATCGAGAATCATAAGAAGAGCTTTCTTTTTAGTCATTTTACGTTGTATGTTGATATGTTGTTGTGTTTATTTTCGGTGTGCTATAACTCGTGTGCAAAGTTAGGCATTTCTTTCTTGTGGCGCTACTCTAAGGGTTACTTCTTTTGAAGTTTGAGGCATGCCCATCCATCCAGCACGCGTTGATCGGTGAGGGTGAGGCCTTGGCGCTCTGCTTCGGCAAGGAGTTGGGGAATGTCAGTATCGTAGAATCCGCTCATGTAGATGTAGCCTCCCGCCTTCATGCAAGGAACGTAGTGTTTGAGATCGGCCAGAAGAATGCCTAGGTTGATATTGGCGATGATGAGGTCGAACGGGCCGCGGCCTTCAAGGGAGGAAGCATTGCCTAGCTCCACATCGATGCCATCAAGATGATTTAGGCGAATGTTCTCGCGAGAGTTTTTTACACACCATTCGTCCACATCAATACCTAGACAGTGGTGAGCGCCGCGCATGCGGGCTAGAATGGCTAGAATGCTCGTGCCGCAGCCCATGTCGAGCACTTCGAGTCCACGGATGTCGTCGTCGAGCAGACGGCTAATCATCTGCGAAGTGGTGGCATGATGGCCTGTACCAAATGACATTTGCGGATTGATGGTAATGCGATATTCAGCCTCGGGCACGTCGGTATGGAATGTACTAGCTATGACGCAACGGCCGCCTACTACGAGAGGCTTGAAATAGTTTTTCTCCCATTCTTCGTTCCAGTCTTTATCCTCAGCCTCTGCCTGAGTGTAAGTAATCTCTACGTCGGGCAGAGGAAAGTTGGCTAGTGCTTCATCGAGTGCTGTCTGGCTGAACAGTGTCTTTTGGATATAGCATTGGAAGTGGTCTTCCGCCTTAGCGTCTTCAAAGGCGGGTTGTTCGGGATTGGCCGAGTGAGCCACTGCGGGGCGGTCGAGTTCATCGGTGTGTACGAAGCTATCGAAGCCTATTTCGGCCAACACGGCGGATAGAACATCCTGCACGGCTTCTGTGGTAGGACGTGTGGTGAAAGTAAACTCTAAGTATTGCATGCTTGGAAATATTCTTGTGGTGCAAAAGTAAGCATTTATTAGGGATTGGCAAGATTTTCAGCCATTCCTGTAACGGTGCGAGATGCCTTGATGTTATGCGGAGAGAAAAAAGAAGAGTGGGCGAGGTGTATGACGCTGCTTTCTAATTATAGAACTACCCTATAGTGTGTCTCTTATCAAATCAAGCATCCCAAGATAAAGAGTAGGGCGAAGATGAGCATATTTCGCGAAGTAAGACCGAGAATGCGGTTGAGCCCTCTTCCGCGATGAATGCGTACCATATTGCGCCACGTAAGGTAGTGGGGCATAAGGTAGAACCAAGGGAGAAGGGCAGCCCATGGGTGGGAATAGAAGAAAAGCATGGAGGTGCAGAGACAAGCTAGCACCCCTTGCCACCAATAGAAGTGTGAGCCAAAGCGTTCGCCAAGAGCCACGATAAGGGTGCGTTTGCCACTTAGGGAATCTTGCTCTCTGTCGCGATAATTATTTAGTACGAGGAGCGTGTCTGTCACGAGTCCCGTAGCTGCTGCAAGCCACCATACGGAAGGTGTGATGTCTTCTGCTTGCACAAAGTAAGTGCCACATACGGGAACAAAACCGAAGAATATCCACACCAAAAGGTCGCCACAACCCATGTAAGAGAGAAGTGTGGTGTAGAGAAAAGCAAATACCACGCAAGCAGTTCCGATTCCTACTAGTGGCCATCCGCCGAATGGTAGCAAGCTGCATCCTGCCGCACAAGCAAGAATAAGCACCACCGCTATGCCGCGCTTCATGGCGCGTGGAGTAATCCATCCTTGTGCACAGGCTCGTTCAGGTCCGAGACGATCATCGCGATCACTTCCACGCGTGAAGTCGAATAGATCGTTGATAAAATTGGCTGCCACTTGCATTAGGGCTGCGAAAAGGCAGCATAGTAGTGCGGGTATCCATTGTCCATGTCCTTCGGCAAAGGCCAAGGCTGTGGCAGTGGTTACGGGTATGAGCGCAGCCGCAAGTGTCTTAGGACGAGCGGCGAGAATCCAGTGGTTCATTGTGTGGGGGATAGTGGAGAACTTAATATTGTGTGGAACTTTTCTTTGTTATGGCGCAGACGCATCTTCGCGTTGGCAAGGGTGAGATTTGAAGGGCTTCTTGTTTGTTGAATCGGATGGATTGTCCTGCTACAAATAATCTAGTAACTCCTTGAGTGATTTCTCATCTTTCCAACTCCAAAAGCGATTTTCCTTGAGTTTTTTGAAGTCGGCTTGGCGGTCGGGACGCACGAAGTGTTTGAAAGCCGATTCATTGGCTGGGATTACTTCGCCCTGGATGTTAAAGTAGTAAGTATCTTTTAGTGGAATGCCTTGCTCATCGTCGCGTTTCTGCGTGTCGAGATTAAGGAAGATACCAGCATCTTCAAAGTCGAAGAAATCCATGTTGCGTCCGCCATAGGTTTCCTCTTTGTAGAGCGCCATATCCACGGTGGTCTTGCGTAGCAAGTAGTTGTAGCCTTTTTGTGCCACTACGCGTGCCATGACAGAATCTACCTTCATGAAGCGGGCAGTATCGCCGAAGTCTACGCCGATGATGCCTTTTGTATAGGCACGTTTCACCTTGTCGCCATCAAGATATACAAGCGACCCATCTTTGAGAAAAATATTGGCTTGTGCCTCTACGTGACGTCCGAAACTTTGGCGCACTTTGGCCGTCTGAAACTTTGGAAAAAGCAGTGGTGACTGGCTGCGCTTCATCACCTGTGCTTGCTGGGCATGTAGCCCAAAGGGAAAGAGCAAAAGCAAGCAGAGTGCGATAGGAATGATGCGTTGCATGAATATGTCTGTTTGATTGAGAAAATGTGAATCACCTTTAGACTCGCTAAGTGTTATTCCTCTTTAAACCCCAGCTTGTCGATGATAAACTGCTTGATATACTCCGCTGTCCGGTCAATGCCTAGTACAGAGGAATTGATACAGAGATGATATGTAGAGGCAGCGCCCCATGTGCCAGAAGAGTAGAAATTGTAGAAATCTGCGCGTTCCTTGTCACCTCGTTCAATGATGGAGCGAGCCTCGTTCTCGGTGCAACCATTGCGTTTCACCACAGAGGAGATGCGGTCGGCCATATCGGCAGTGATAAACACGTTGACGCAGCGTGGAAAGTCGCGCAACACGTAGTCGGCACAGCGGCCTATGAAAATGCACGAATGATCGGCTGCTGCTTTGCGTATGGCTTCGCTTTGGAGACGGAATAAGTTCTCGTTGGAAAGCTCATTGTTGTAGTACGTTGAGCCACCTCCGAAAAAGGGAATGATATTGCCCAACGTGCGGAGAAAACGATTTTTTTCGTCGCTTCGTTCGAATACTTCTGGGCAGAAACCGCTCTCTTTGGCAGCGAGGTTCAGAATCTCACGGTCGTAGTAAGCAATGTCGAACTCCTTGGCTAGAATATGCCCTATGGCTCGGCCGCCGCTACCGAGCGAGCGACCAATGTTGATGATGAAAGGTTCAGTCTTTTTCAAAGTATGCGATGTGTTATGGCAAGATGCCGGTTGATTAGTTATTATATAGGTGTCGTTTAGGCTCCTTGCATCTTCTTAAACTTCCGAATTTGCTTCACTAGCAGTATGATGGCAAGTATGGAGGCTAGTCCGTCGGCTGTGGGGGCAGCATGCCAAAGACCTTCTAGAGGATTGGCAAAGAAATGAGGCAAAATGAAAATAGCTGGGAGTAGGAAGATGAGTTGGCGCGTGAGTGACAGAAAGATACTCTTTGGAGCATAACCAATGCTTTGGAAAAAAGCAGTAGATACTATCTGGATGCCCACGATGGGGAACATCATTACCATGCAACTCAGTGCGTGAGCTGACATGTGGATGAGTTCGGGCGAATCCTTTGCAAATAAGGTGACGAATGGGGTGGGGAAAAACACACCGATGGCGAATCCAATGAGCGTGATGCACGTACCCACCACGAGGGCGCGACGCAGCACAGCTAGCACACGGTCGTAGTGGCGGGCACCAAAGTTGTAGCCCGCAATGGGCTGCATGCCTTGATTGAGACCAATTACTACCATGACGATGAATAACACTAATCGGTTGCAAATGCCAAATGCACCCACTGCTACGTCACCTCCATACGTAGTGAGGCTACGTGTCATCATGGCCGCTACGAGGCACGCACAGAGGTTGATTAGAAATTGTGGCAAGCCTACGAGCAACGACTCGCGCACGATGTGCATGTCTAATTTGATATACTCGCGAGAGAGGTGAATCAAGTCGGCCTTGTTCTTAAACAAGCGAAGTTGCCACATTAACATCATGAATTGTGCGAGAATAGTGGCTAGTGCGGCACCGCGTATGCCCCATCCTAGGAGAAAGATGAATATCGGGGCAAAAATACAATTGAGTATCACCGTGCCGAAGGTGGCGTACATGGCTTTCTGCGGACGATTGGTGGAACGTAGCATAGCGTTGAGGCCAAGGTACATGTGTGTCACCACGTTGCCTGCAAGGATAATTTCCATAAAGCTTCGTGCATAGGGTAATGTCACATCGCTTGCTCCGAAGAATCGCAGAATGGGATTGATGAAGCAGAGTAACACTACGCCCAAAAGTATACCCATCGTGAGGTTCATAATCACTACGTTGCCTAGAATCTTCTGTGCTGTGCCATAGTCTTTTTGGCCGAGCTTTACGCTCATCAGCGTAGCAGCACCTACACCTACCATCGCACCAAAGGCAGCAGTGAGCGACATGAGAGGGTTGGTTAGCGCAAGTCCCATAATAGCGGCTGGGCCTACACCTTGACCAATAAAAATGCCGTCGATGATGTTGTAGACCGACGATGCTGCCATGGCCACGATGGCGGGGATGGCATATTGCATGAGTAACTTGCCAACAGGGCGTTCGGCAAGTACGCTGAATTGGTTGTTTGCAGTTTGTTGCTTTTGTTCCATGCTGCAAAATTACAAATTATCTCTTTAAGCAACAATTTCCCACCCCTGCTTTCTCCCTTTCTTTCACACTGTTCCAGAATTCCTGCTTGGGGAAAATGTATAGTTTCTTATTGGGGTAAATTAGATTCTTTCATTGAAGAGAAATTACGCTTTGGTGGGAAAACAATAACGTTTCGATGGGGAAATAAAATTCCTTTGATGGGAACATAGTGAATGGGAAAGACGCGTATTTGGGGTTAGAGAAGTAGATTTCTTGGCAAGTATATGATTGAAAAAAAAGCATATCTCTCCTTTTCGGCTTATAGCCCTAGGAGAGATATGCTTAATGTATAAAATGTATGAGATTGACAGAGATTCCACTGCGAAGGTGGAACTCTTTGTCTGTCGGGGAGAAGGTTACTTCACTAGCACCTTCTTACCACCAATGATGTAGATGCCGCGCTGGGTGATACCCTGCAAACGACGGCCTTGGAGGTCGTAGATGGCTTGGGGCGTAGACTCTTCTGATGTAGTGGCAGACGAAATGCCTGAAGCCGAGGGAGCGTAGAATACGCGGATAAAGAGATTTTCCTTCACCGTACCATCAAACGATTCATTGCCCGTGATCTTGCTGAGCGTGTAGCCATCGTAAGTCGGAGTGGTGAGGGTGAAGGCAGAACCTGCGTCGAGCAAGAGCAACTTTTCTCCAAGTGCTTTCTCAGACATCTCGTCGATGTAAGTGATGTTGACTTTGTACATGGGACGTGCAAAGAATGTGCTCACACGGATAGGGTGACCCTTACCTTGATTCCAACCCACGAGGTCTCCGCTCTCATTGCCATCCCAGTACTGACCATTCGTGCCCTTTACGTTGAAGGTCTCGCCGTCAGTGTTGAGCGTGAAGGTGAAAGTGCCGCCATTGGCGTTGCCCTTTGTGGCAGTGGAGAGAACGAGCAAGGGAACGTAGTAAGAAGAGTAGGGGTTGTATACCTTAAACTTATTGTTGCTGCCCTGCAGTTCCCATACAGCATAGGGCGAAGCATTGTCGGCAGAGAGTTCGCGGTTGATGTTAATGCCCGAGATGGCACGATAGCCGCTGCGGCCAACTGCGGTAGTGGCGTCGTAGAGCAAGTATTGCTTACCGCCTTCAAGCTGAGTGACAACCTCGCCCTCTTTCTTCACACCGATGTAGGCATCGGTAGTGTAGGTGGCATTGATGGTAAGGTCAGCAGTGGGGGTGAGGGTGGTTCCGTTGTCCTTGTCGGCACTCTTGAAGGTAAAGAAGTCGTGGGTGGGGATAGCCACGGTGTAGCTATCGCCTACGGGTACTGCCACCTCGTCGTTAGCAATGATTGCGCCCTCGGGAGTGGTGCAGTGGTAGGTGATGGTGAAAGCTTCACGCTTGTAAGTAAGATCGTAAGCATGTTCGCCGGTAGCTTCCTTTTCCTTCAGAGACAGGTTCTTAAACGTGGGGAGCATATCGCTCGTTAGTTCACTTACAGAAGCAGGGATGCTGCGCTTGAATGTGCCGAGGTCGTTGCCTTGATCGTCCTTACACTTGAAAGTAAATACGTTGACTTCCACAGCTTTCCATTCTGAACCTTGGCCGCGAGCAGCATCGTATGAGGCGCCTTTGATGGTGGTACCTGCATTGACATAACCCGAGGGTAGGGGAAAGAGGCTCTTATCGGAAATCTTTACGCGTAGGTCGTCGTATTTTTTCACGTAGCTTAGCGTCACGTTGGCTGTAGCTTGCGAGCTACCTACAGATACGGGACACCCCTGCAGATCCTGGTAACTACCCACAGACGTGATGTAGTGGCCTGTGATAGCATTGCGGAGCTTCAAGGTCTGCGAACCATCGGTGTTCGTCTGAGCCGCTTCTACTGTCCAAGCATTGTTGGCATAGGCATCGGCGCTAGCTTTGAGGCTAGTGCCCTTGTTGTCGTCGATGAGCGAGATGTCTTCAAATCCCTTCACGGCATTGGTCAGCGTATAGGTTTTTCCTTCCTTTAGATAGTCGAAGGTAACGGGTACTTCGCTGCTACCGCCATAATTCTCTAGGGGAGAGAACTCCCACTGACCGCCTGCACCGCTTGTGGGCTGGTTGTACACGTTGACGGCGAGTCCTTGACCAGGCATAGAAGAGTTGAGGAACTGACCGCTTACTTGATCGCTAGCCATTGAATAGTAGTAGTTATTGCCTTTCTTTCCGTAAGCACCTGTGCCGAGCACAAAGTTGTAGTGCTTCGCAGAGTTGTCGTAGCTCCAGCGCCCTCCAGTAGTGGTGTTGCTCGGATTAGCTTTAACCGAACCATTGGGCTGAGCCTTACATACGAGGGCATACTTGCCCGGGTTGGCAGGATCTTGCTCGAGGCTCCACCACTGGTAGTCGTAGTTGGAAGCTCCCTCGGCAGCCTGAGCGTTGGTCCAGAGCACACCAGCAGCAGCACCCTTGTCAGTATACTGCGTGATGAGCGAAGAGCCTTCTGCAAGGAGCTCGATACAGCGATCCTTACGATCATTGTCTGTTCCGCCCGAGATGATGCGATAGTAATATTTCTTTTCAGCCGTGTTGACGAAGGGATATACCTTGGTGTCAGCACTCTCTTGGCTAGAAGAGAGCATGAGGTAGTTGCAATACTTGTAGTCGCCATATTGCAGCAGTGTGGTGTCGGCTGTCATGCGCTTTTGGAAGTCGCTGAAGTTTTTGTTGGTCTCAGTGCTCCATCCACGTTCTGCCACGGCAAGAAGGCGTGGCAAGGCGAGCCATTCCATATATTCGCGATCGGATACGTGCTCACACCAAAATGTGCCCTGCACGCCTCGTGTGGTGCCTGAGGGGATATTCTGATTGTAGGTCTTTTGTACGTTGTCAGAACCATCGCCAGCACCGGGAGGATCCATTTCGCTATTGCCTTGACGGCGGTTGATGTAGTAAGGTCCCCAGGGCGTGTAGATGCTCTGCATGCCAAGTTTAGAAGCCTGTGCCACAGCGGCATCAGCACCTGTCCAGCAGTATACGGTGGCATCTGTGGCCTTCATAATGTCGAGGTCGGCGCCAGCGGCGGTAATGGCTTCGTTCCAAACGGCGAGCTTGCGGCCTTTAGAAGTGACATATTCATTCATCTCCTTGATGAAATGGCTTTGGAGTTGGCGATAGCTCGTAAGGCCCAACTGCTTGTATTGTGCTTTGCATAGAGCATTGTTCTCCCAAGCCGTGGTGGGGCATTCGTCACCGCCGATATTGATATATTCCCCAGGGAAGATGTCAATCAGCTCGCCCAGCACATCCTTGGCAAATTGTACAGCCTTAGGATCGGCCACATTGAGAATATCGTTGTAGATATTTCCGTCAATTTGCACGATGTGAGTGCCATTGGGCGCACAACTAAATTCGGGATAGGCAGCCATGGCGGCACAGAAATGGCCCGGCATGTCAATTTCAGGGATAATGTCGATATGACGCTCAGCAGCATAGGCCACAACGTCTTTTATCTCTTCTTGAGTGTAGAAATAAGGGCCATAGGGCTTGTTAATCCAGTACTGAGTGCGTTCATACATATCGGTGAAGCGGCTGTTGGAAGCCGTGGCACCGATGGTGGTGAGCTTGGGATACTTCTTAATTTCAATGCGCCAACCTTGGTCGTCGGTGAGGTGCCAGTGAAACTTGTTGAGCTTATAATAAGACATAAGTTCGATCATGCGTTTAACTTCATTCACAGTGAAGAAATGGCGCGATACATCGAGCATGAATCCGCGATAGTCAAAACGTGGCTCATCTGTGATGGATACTACAGGTAGCGGATAGGTTGTCACTTTGGCATCTTTTACTCCAGCCATTACGTTGGCAGGGAGAATTTTTTTCAGCGATTGGAAGGCATAGTAGAATCCAAGTGCACTCTTCGACTTGATTTCTACACCCGTAGTAGTTACCTTGAGGGTATAGCCCTCGGGCTTCAATCTCGACTTGTCATCAAGCATGGAGAGCTGAATGAGAGCATCAGCATCATCAGTTGATACGCTAACTTGTGCTCCCGTGACGGCTGCATAGGCATTGGCAAACTGTTGTGCTTCCAACATGCAGTCAGCGTTGGCACCATTGCAGTTGATGGAGAATTTGTTGGGAAGATTTAAGTAGCCAGTGCCCGTAATCATCGTCTTGGGACGAGGCGTAAGGTTGACGAATGTTTGTGCCCATGCGCCAAGAGGAAGCAAGGCAATCATCATCAACAAACCGAGTAATCTATTCTTCATGTTTTTCTCAGTTAGGTTGTTATACATTTTTATTAGATTATGTGGCAAAGTTAAGGATTTAGAATTAGATTAGCAAAGTAAAGGGCGAAAATACGCTGCTTCCTTTCCTAACCTCTGCCTCTTAGCAAGAGGTGGAGCATAAGGTTGAAAAGTGTTTAGATGAAAAAAGGGCTTTGTTAAGGAATGCATTATGGTCATTCCTTAACAAAGCCCATGAGATATGATTTAGCTGAGGTA
The DNA here is from genome assembly GCA_900541575.1 of uncultured Prevotella sp. Classification (GTDB taxonomy): domain Bacteria; phylum Bacteroidota; class Bacteroidia; order Bacteroidales; family Bacteroidaceae; genus Alloprevotella. The sequence continues at coordinate 64,470 of UQKO01000007.1, read as the reverse complement.
TGAATCTAGTCTGTGTGTTACTTGCAGCATGATTTTTGCTCAGCCTGCTGCTTGCAACTAGAGGCTTGTTTGCAGCACGACTTCTGTTGCTTGGGGCACTTGTTCTTCTGCTTATCGCATTGCTTAGCCTGCTTGGGGCACTGGCCTTGTTGCTTGCAGGATTTCTTGTTGGCCTTGCGCTGCTTCTTACACTTCTTGCAGGGCTTTTTCTTGCCTTGACAGCATTCAGTCTTTTCTTTCTTACAACAGTTGCTATTTGTTTGGGGGCACTGTGCATTTACACTGATGGCGAAGAGGGCAGTCATCGCCAGAATCATCATTTTCTTCATAGTGGAAAAAGTGTTTTTTCGTTGACGGGAAAGGGATAAATAGGTGGAGAGTTAATAGGTAAGTAACTCCAACCTCCTGTTCCTACCAACGAGCGTGTTTGGGTAAACCTATCTAATCGGTGCAAATATAAGGATAAAATGTGAAGGATGCACATTCTGTTTCTTAAAATACCTTGCTCAAGTATCACTATTGCACGCGAATTGTACTTTCGGCCGCAGAGCCGCGAAACTCGGGACTATAGACACATTCCGTTTCAGTGATTCCAGTGGTAAAGGTGCCGCTACGGTCGATGAAGAGTTCTTCGGCGAAGGTATGCGTGCCTTTGGCAAGATGTTCAATGAAGTAATCGGTGGAAGCATCGTGTACGGCGCGGTAGGCAGGCATGCCGTTGTTCCAGCAATAGCCCGAAAGCGGAGCGGCTGTTTCAAGGCATGCTGGACGGGCTGCACTTACGCGAACAAAGTCGAAGTCGCGTTCAGCCGTGAGTGTGAATATCTGGCGTATGCGGTCGCCTTTCTTGAGCGTTATGTCTGCGTTGACAGGTTTCCACTCACTGCCGCACTTCACTTCGTAGCAACGGTGAATTTGAAGTCCGTTGCCCTCTGTCTGTACTTTCGAAGCGGGTGCCATGTACGAGGCATAAATGCTTCCCCATGAGAGCCCCTTTGTCTGTTTGGTGAACTTTACGGCATCGGCTTTGAGCGCATTGGCATCGGTGAAGGTCTGCTTGAAATAACCTGCGGTGGTGGGAGTCTGCGTTTGCGAACGCGCGTTGAGCCCCACGATGCGTTCTCCGCATAGAAGTGTGTAGTATAGAGGTGCATGATTGCTGAGTGGTTGCACGTCATTCGCTACCAACGTTGTGTCGGAAAGTAAAGCAAAGATGGCCTCGGCCGAAGCTCGCTTCGATTCCCACATTTGCGTGCGTTTAGCTTGTAAAAGCCATAGACGCATCTCATCGGCCGAAGCCGACTGATTGAAGTGGCGCAAGGCTTCAATGGCGGCACACTGCGTGGGTATACGGTAAGAATCGTAGGCTGAAAGCGCACGATAGGTGTCGAAGTAACGACCCATCTGTGGCTTCGACACGGTGTGCTCCATGAGGCTCTGCATGCCCTCCTGTGCTTCTACTTTGCGGTCAGCCTTGTCTAGAATAATGGATGTGAGAGCACGGCCAAACATGGTCAACTCTTTGTGCATCTTGGCAGCGCGGTCAATCAAGAACGTGGCATTGGCATCGGGACGACTATCCATGAGACAACGCAGATATAAGTAGCGGAGTTGAGATTCAGAGGGCGTGAACTGACGTTTGGCTTTCGTCTCTTCGCGTTTCATCTCAGCCACTTCCTTGGCTGCCCATTGCTGCATGTAGCCGTAGGAACGAGAGAGAAGTGGGTGAGCTCCCGTGTAGCCTGTCAACTTTTCGATGCGGGCTAGAAGTGTGGCCACTTCGAGCGTAACATAAGCGTTGCCCTGCATGCCGGGATACCAACAGAAACTACCATCTGTTGTTTGAAGTGTACGAAGTTTGTCTAGAGCGGTATGCAGATGGGCGGCAGCCATGTCTTCGTCGAAAATTTGAGATAAGGAATTTGCTTGTTGCTGCTGCGATTCGGCCTGTCGGAGCCATGGAGTAGCATCTGTCAGTCCTTGCAGTTGCAAGCGGCTGAGAGCATTGAGTTCCTGCTTGCTGGTGGCAAGTTGTCGAATCTCTGGATTTTGCTTGACTACGTATTGGCCCAAAGTCAAGGCGTAAAGGCGTGTTGCCCAATCGATGGAACAATGGATATCAGGTGTACCTGCTAAGGAGGGAAGCGCTGTGACAGCATACCATGTGGGATTGGACGAAAGTTCTATGCTGAGTGCACGGTGGTGTGCCTCCTTCGTATTGAAAAGAGTGTCTGTACGGAGCGTTAGTGTTCCTTCTTGAATCATGCTGAACGGAAGAGAGCGTATTACTTCTACGTCTGTGTTGTAGACAGGTAGGTAATGTTCCTCTCCATCCGAGAATCCTGAGCCATGTGCTACCGTGCGGCATACGAGTACGCCTTCATCGTTTTTTGACTGGTAGGGAAAGGTATACACGCGTGTCTCGCCTGGCTGAAGTGCAACCTCTTGTAGGTGTGTGTAGCAATTCTTTCCACTTTCGGCATTGGTGAGCGAAAGTTCAAGGGTTGCCTTGACGTTCTTTCTCGTTAGATTGGTCACCTTGACGGGCAAATCCGTCACGTCGCCTTGGCGCAAGAAACGTGGCAGAGCAGGTTCTACCATAAAGTCCTTTTGTGCCACGACTGTGGTGTCGAGACGTCCTTGACGCATCTCGTGGTCGTGAGCCAAGGCGGTGAAGTTCCACTGCGTCATGCTTTCAGGCAAGGTGAAGGTAATGTTCACTTCACCTTGCGCGTTGGTGCGGAGGGCGGGGCGAAAAAATGCTGTCTCGGCGAAGTTGGTACGTGGCGTGACGCCTTGCATGGGAACACTGGAATTTGCATTGCCCGCATCGGCGAAGGACGATTCCTTCTTCATGGTTGACATTTCCACAAAGTCATCTTTGGAAAGATCGTTGGCACGCGAGGCCATGAGTCTCATTCGCTTGCGCGGACTGACAGAGGCTGGTTCGGGGGCTGCTCCCAAAGGCGCCATTTCGTAGCAGATGCCATCGGTGAAAGGGGTATAGTAGCTGAAAAAGCGGTTGTCCCATGCAGAGAAGTTGAGCGAACGGAAGGTGTAACGTTGATATTTTCCAGTGCCGCTGATGGTAAAGCGGTAGGAATTGACGTTCGTTTGCCACCATGCGTTGGGTAGCGTTCGACGGAAGAATACATTGAATCTTCCCCAATCGTGCTTGACGAAAGCATCGAGCGAGGCATCGTAGAGGCAAGCCATGAGTTGAGCATTGGCGGGTGATCCGTCGGGATGAACCACCTTGACGCGCCATTCCTCCTGCTGACCGGGAGTGAGGCGTGAGCGGAAACTGCTCCATTCTAGGAGTAAGTGTTTGTCGGGTTCGGGTTTCTTTACACTAAAGTTCTCGGTATAAAGTTGTCCGTTACGCATCATGGCTATAAAGGCTGTAGCACCATCGCCATAGGCATCTTTATATGTTAGCGTGAAGCGTTCGAGCTGATTGTTGAGCACAACGCGTCGGCTCTCGACAATGCTATCGCCGCATACCACATCATAGTAGACTATGGCTTCTTGAAGTGGCGAGCCTATAAGGGCTGTGACTTCTGTATCATTGGCATTTTTATCGGCGTAGAAGAAGAAGGGGACGTCGTGGTCTGGGCTTTTCGTGTCGGTATCGGAGAAGATAAGTATCTGTGCCGTGTCTGCAGTTACTCCCTCTACTTCGGCTCTGAGCGTGTAGCGGCCAGAGGGCAATGTGGCGAGTGCTTCGGGGGTAAAAGATTGCCCCGTGTGGAATGATCCATGATCCATTTCGCGGCCATTGAGCATGAGGGCGTATTTGCCCGTGGCTTCGATATTTTGCCCTGCTGCATTGAGTTGGCGAATTTGGAAAGTGGGAAGCATACGGTCTTCTTTGCGGTAAATGTGTTGGGGAACGTTCAGTTCGAGCCACGAAGGATGCGTGGCCACGCCTATTGAGGTGGATCCTTGGATGGTTTCGCCATTCTCTGCCGTGATGGTATAATTTACGATATAGGTGAAACGGTCGAATCGGTCGGGCTGTTCATCATCGTAGCTGCGCGCTAGGAGTACGGGCAGATGGAATTGTCCATTCTCATCGGTATGAGCGATGCCTTCCTGCGCCTCAATGTCTTCATTGTTGCTGCGGAAAAACCATGATATGCGCTTTACTTCATATTTCACTTCGGCGCGTGGTACGGGCAACCCGCTATAAGTTTTGGCTTGACCTTCCACTTGTACGCTGTCGCCTAGGGCATAACTACCCTTTAATGGATTGGTTGTGGCGATGAATGTGGGGCGCTTGTACTCTTCTACCTGGAAAGAAGTGTTGCCACGCAGACTCTTGGCTTTAACTTCTAGTACGAAGCGGCCAGGCAGACATGCTGCGGGGAGATTAAATTCACCGCTGAAGGTGCCAAAGTCGTCAGAGCAAACGTTGAGTGAATCAACTATTTTGTTATTAACATTGCGCAGCATTACCTTCATTTTCTTCCCTTGCTCTGTATGATACTCGTCGGCCATGCGAGTAAATACCACTCCCGAGAATTCCACTTTCTGTCCAGGACGATAAATGCCGCGGTCGGAGAAGAGTTGTACGGAAGTAGTTGCTTTTTCGTCCTTTTGCTTATAATAACGCAGATTGTCTAGTGTGAAAAGCTCCGATGCTCCATCGTTGTTAGTCGTTGCGAGGTATCTTACAGATTGATAGCTTCTGCTTGATTCGATAATTGTCATCTGTCCTTCCTCATCAGCTGTGTAGCGTGAAAGTTGTCGCATTTTTCCATTTTTGTCGTAGGTGAGGGCTGTAACGATGGCTCTAGGTAGAGGTTTACCGCTCTCACTATCTACCACAATAAGGCGATTGTGTCCACCAGGAGTGGCAAATTTCATCACGCTCACACGACTAATGCGCATGATGCGTGAGTCAATGCGTTGGCCGTCAACATAAAGTGTCGCTGCATACACGCCAGGACGGCTTGGCAGAGATACCTTTGCCTCTTGCTCGGTCCAAGCATACACAGGTGCATCGGTGTGGAGATTCTTTGTTTCGTAAGAAGTGGATTCCTTCGCATGGCGAACAATGAGTTTTTCCTCGTCGGAGGTTTGCATCTCGTTGTGAAATTCTACATCGTTAGCTGCAATGGGTGTAAAGCGCAACTCAGCTTTTCGAGTGTGGCGCAGACTGACGGTGAGTTTTATCTCTGCTTTAGGATAGCTCGTCTGTGGTATCATGCCCATACGTGCTGCGGGAGCAGACATCGTAGAAAGAAAGAGGCGTAACTCGTTGGCCACCGTTCCTTTCTTATATAGATTCACACCGTGTTGTGCTGCATCGTAGAGCAACTTTGTGTTGTGTTGCGCATATGGTGCATCGTGGTCGTAAGCATTATAGAGGCGTACAAGGCGTTTGTAGATTTCTACGTTGGCTTCCAGCATTTCGTTGTCGCGTGCTAAGGAAGACAGTTCTTGGTAAAAAGCATTCTCTTCGAGGGGCATATTCACTTTGCTTTGGCCGTGAAGAAGTTCTGCATGGTCAAGCTGAAGCAGTAGTGCGGCGTTGGGCTCATGATGCTCGGTGTAGTAGGCGGCCAGTTGTGAAAGCCAAGCAACTTTCTCCTCACGTGTGAGCAGAGACGTTTCGGCATACGAGCGCCAAACGATGTGGAGCAAGTCGTCGGAAAAATAGCGGCTGTCAGGTCTTTCATTGAATAAGGGAAGGAAATCTTTTGTATGGGCTTGAGCTAAGACATCGAGGTCGGATAGAGCTGCTTCGAAGTGGACTCGAGCTTTCTTCTGGGTGGCTTCGTAGGTCAACGATTTATCTTCATAATAGCCTCCATTCTCACTCTGCGCCAAAATACATTGCGCCAAGGCCGTATGCCAAAGAGCCTTTACCGCGGGACGCTCTTCTTGCGCGATACTTTTCTCTATTTGCTGCAAGTAAAGCTGGGCTGAATCGGGCGATATCTCTTCCTCAAAGAGATATTTCATTAGGGTAGCACGCAGTTGTTGAACTGAATTCTGCTCGTTTGTGGCTTTCGCTAAGATTTGTTCTACGCTTTGTAGAGCTGATTGTGGCAGGTCGCGCTCATTTTGGGCTTCGACTTGCTTCCATAATTGTTCGTAGCTCTGCGCTGAGGAAGACGCAGCAAGGGCTAAGGATGTAAGTAGTGACATGATTCGTTTCATAGGTATGATGGAGTAAGAATGCGTTTCCTTGACAAATGCTTTTTAGGACGTCGCGGCTTTGTCTAGACGGATTTAGCGAAAAGTCTAAATGACTTCATGGATTTATATAATAGATATTCTATGCGTCCCATCTTGGCCAACGTTCATCAAAAAAAGTGCATTTCGTACGTGTATTAGTGCTATTCGATGAGCTAAATTACGCTTTTCCGCTTTTTCGCACAATGCTCTCGTGAAGGATTTTTTGCTTCCTTGCGTTTTTTAAGAATTTAAACGACTAATAGTTGCTTAGTGAAACGTATGACACTTTATGTCCAAAATAGAAAAACTTTTTGCGCGGTTATGGTAAAAGAAAGAAGATTTTTACACTTTTTCTTTGTATTGCGCTTGCCTTGCATTATCTTTGCTCCTTGATAACTTGAAGCATGAAATAGATTGAGATTACTTAGCAATGGAACTTGAAAAATTAGGCCGTCAGCTCCGGCTGATGGTTCTGCTTACTCAAAATCGCACTCTTTCAGTTGAAGAAATCGGACAGCGTCTAGGCATGAGTCGCCGCTCCATCTACCGTTATGTTGACGCTTTCAAGAATCTTGGATTCATTATAAAGAAGGAAGGAACGAAGTATCGTATCGACCATACATCGCCTTTTTTTCGCGAGATAGCATCAGGCATACAGTTCTCTGAAGACGAGGCACTCACAATTAGTCAGGTACTCAACTCCGTATATAACAACTCTGTGCAGGTGCGTCACTTACGCGAGAAGTTGTCAAACCTTTATAGCACAGATGTGTTGGCTAAGCATGGCGTAGACAATTCGTTGGCGCAGAATATCAGCACGCTCTTTCAATGCATACGGGAGCAGCGTGTAGCTGTATTGCGCAATTATCGCTCGGGTTCAAGCAAAACCGTGAGCAATCGCATTGTAGAGCCCTATATGTTTGTCAACGAAAACACGGAGGTGCGCTGCTACGAGCTTTCCACCAATACGAACAAAACGTTTAAGGTGAGTCGTATCGAATGTGTTGAGCCACTAGATTTGCTTTGGACGCACGAGGTGAATCACGTGCCCTTCTTTAGCGATCTCTTTGGCTTTAACGGAGAACAACGTAAATCCGTGAGTTTGCTCTTGAGCCAGTTGGCCACAAGCCTGCTTCTCGAGGAATATCCAGACTCTCAGCGACAGCTATCGCCCACAAAGGATGGGCGTCACCGATTCGACACAGAGGTGTGCAGTTACATCGGTATAGGTCGATTCGTATTGGGATTATACGATGAAATAGAAATTGTAGACTCTCCTGACTTTGCCACCTATATCAAACTTCGTTTGGAGAAGATGGCCTCAAGGGATTTCAACTTGCGGGTGAAGAAACAATAAAAAGCAATAAAATAAGAAGTAGGAAGTATTACTTTCAGATAAAAAAAACTGAGGTAATGCTTCCTACTCTTTTTGTCTTGCTTGAAGAGAAGGCAAAAGTATTCACTCTTGTCTGGATATAATCAAGTACGACTTATTGTTTTCAGCTCTCGATTCCGAGCGTGTTAGTGCGCGGTGCTGTCGATGTGTTCTTGTGTAGCAGTATGATTGGCTTCTTCTTGTTGAGCTGCTTCTTCAGCCGCCTTTTGTGCTTGCCTTTTGCGCTTCCAATAAATCCAGTTAGCGTGGCGGATGCTATCTTCTCTGCGGATGCTGTCTTCGCGCAAGCGGTTGAGCTCTGCGGTATCGGGCTGTGTGGGAAGAGGCGTGATGGTATCGGAGTCAGCTGCCATGGGCGCTATGTTAGCAGGTTCAATAGGTTGATGCTTCCAACGGTCGAAGCCTAAGTATGCGGCACTTGCTACCACGAAGATTGCCACAATGATACCCAACCATTTGCCAATGCGCTTGAAGGGTATAGATATATGGCGCGTGTGCGTGACCTTTCCCTTAGGATGTGTGAAACGTTTGCTCCGCTTGGGCTGAGGTTCCGAAGCAGAGGGCGTAGTAGGAGACAGGGGATCAGTGGATGAGCGTAGCGGTTGCTGAGGCTCACGTTCGTAGGCATACCCCTCGGGCATCAAAGGAGGAATGTTTGTAGTGCGGCTCTTGCTGCGTTTGGGTGGGCGCTCGCTGAGAGTTGATGCTTGCACGGGCGCTTGTTTCGTAGGGGCTAAATCGTCTTCTGCTGTTTGTTCGGCAGAGGACGTATCTTGTAGCGAAGAGGGGGTCGCAGGAGCAGAGTCGTGTTTTTGAGGTTGCTCTACAGATTCAGATAGAGGTTTCTTGTCTTCTTCCATAGTTGTGCGATGTCAAGTACACAGAGCGTAGGGGTAAAAATGCATTATCCCTACGCTCAGTGTTGTTTATATAAAAAGATTTGTTTTAAAACTTCAGTTCAGCAATGCGTTGTATAGCTTCGCGTGCTTCGTCCAAACTCAGGCTCAGGGGCGGCAGAAGGCGCAGAATGTTGGTGGAAGCAGCGCCAGTGAACATGTGCTTTTCTGTGACAAGTCGTGTGCGGAAGTCCTTGATAGGTTGATCGAACTCTACGCCAATCATGAGGCCACGGCCGCGTACATCTGTGATGTGTGGATTCGATTGCTGTAGCTTCTTTAACTCTGTCAGTAGGTAGTCGCCCACGCGAGCTGCATTCTCTACAAGGTGTTCCTGTTCTATCACATCGAGCACGGCGAGCGCTGCGGTGCAAGCCAAGTGATTGCCTCCGAAAGTGGTGCCGAGCATACCATAGGTGGCTTCAAACTTCGGCGAGATTAGCACGGCACCCATAGGGAATCCATTGCCAATTCCTTTGGCACAGGTGATAATGTCGGGGCGAATGCCTAGGTGCTGATGGGCGAAGAACTTGCCGCTGCGGCCATAACCACACTGAATTTCATCGCAGATAAGCACGGTGCCTGTCTCGTCGCACACCTTGCGTAAGCCTTGCATAAAATCGGGAGTGGCCATGCGAATGCCGCCTACGCCCTGTATACATTCAATAATCACAGCCGACACATCCCCCTTGCGAAGCTCTTGGCTGAAAGCTTCTATATCGTTAAGAGGAAGGAACGTTACATGGCCGTTCGCATTGATGGGGGCTACAATCTTAGGATTGTCGGTGGCTTCTACTGCCAACGAAGTGCGTCCGTGGAAAGCCTTGCCTACTGCGAGCACGCGCTTGCGGCCAGTATGGAAGGAAGCTAGCTTGAGCGCATTCTCATTGGCTTCGGCTCCAGAGTTGATGAGAAATAGCTGATAGTCGTCGTAGCCACAAGCCTTACCGAGACGAGTGGCGAGTTGCTCTTGCAGACGGTTTATTACGGAGTTGGAGTAGAATCCGAGCGTTTGAAGTTGGTGAGTGAGCATCTCTACATAGTGGGGATGGCAATGACCAATGCTGATAACAGCATGGCCACCATAGAGGTCTAGGTATTCTTGGCCTTTGTCGTCCCACACGTGGCAACCTTTGCCGCGTACTATGTTAATATCAAATAAAGGATATACCGGGAATAAATGCATCAATGAAATTTTAAATGAGAACCTTCTCCTTGATAGCAAAGGAAGTAGGCGAAGGTAATGTCCGTAAGTGATGATAAATATAGTGGCTCGACCATGAATGAAGGGGAAAAGAAGTAGAGATAAGCCTAATGCACATGTCTAGTCAATACATGTCTTCAAAAGTTTAGGGTAATTTCCACCACCTTATGCCTCTTATATGTATGGTCAATTTAGAAAGCAACAGGCTTCAAGCGTAGTCCCGTTGTCTCTTCGAGTCCAAACATAAGGTTCATGTTTTGAACAGCCTGTCCCGAAGCGCCTTTAAGCAGATTGTCAATGCAAGAAGTCACTAGAAGCTTGTCGCGATGGCATTCGGCATGGATAAGACATTTGTTGGTATTGACCACTTGCTTCAAGTCGATGGGGCGTTCCACGTAATGGGTAAAGGGGGCTTCGCTATAGAAGTCGCGATAGTAGCTCTCGATCTCCTCAATGGGGGTATCACACTCTACTACCTCTGTGGCAAAAATGCCGCGAGGGAAGTCGCCACGATAGGGAATAAAGTCAAGCTCACTCTGAAACGATGGTTGAAGTTGGCGGAGCGACTGCTTGATTTCTGGCACGTGTTGGTGCTCAAAAGCTTTGTAGATGCTCATGTTGCCTGTGCGCCAAGAGAAATGGGTGGTGGCACCAGGCTTCACCCCCGCTCCTGTAGAGCCCGTGATGGCATTAATCGCAATGTCGGAATGCAATAGCCCCGCTTCGGCTAGAGGCAATAGGCCGAGTTGCAGACAGGTGGCAAAGCATCCGGGGTTGGCCACGTGGAGTGAATTTTGAATTTTCGAACGATTGAGTTCTGGCAGACCATACACATAGTCGTTGTCCTCGGCTTCCAAGCGGAAATCTTGTGCAAGGTCGATAATGCGCACATCGGCGGGTATATAATGTTCGGCGAGGAATTTTGTGCTTTTGCCGTGTCCGAAACAGAAGAACACCACGTCTACTTGGTCGAAAGGTAGCTGGTCGGTGAATCGGAGGTCAGTCTCGCCATAAAGTCCCTCGTGTACATCGGTGAGCAGATTGCCCGCATTGCTTTCGCTGTTAATGAACACGATTTCGGCTTCGGGATGGTTGAGCAAGATGCGACAAAGCTCTCCAGCAGTGTAGCCTGCTCCGCCGATGATTCCTATTCTAATCATGGGGAAAAAGGGATGTTGAAATGTGAAAAGTTTAGGAGTGGAGAGGAAGTCTCCTTTTTACTCCTAAACTTCTATATCAGAATTTATAAACCACCCTATATAATAGGTTTATGCTTCGTCGCCATCGGTATGATTGGCATAGAATACGCGGAGGGGCGTGCTGAGCACTTTGATGAAGCCCTTCGCATCGTCGGCGGTCCAGCCCTTTTGAGTTTCGCCGTATTCGCCAAACTTTGTCTTTACTAGGTCGTCGGGGCTATCTACGCCCACAGTGCTGAAGCCCAACGGACGGAGTTCGAGAATCACCGTACCATTGACATAGCGCTGCGACGAGGTGAGCATAGCTTCAATATCGCGCATGACAGGTTCGAGATACTGACTTTCGTGGAGGAACATGCCATACCAGTTGGCCACTTGGTCCTTCCAATATTGCTGCCACTTTGAAAGCGTATATTTTTCCAAGAAGCGGTGGGCACCGATAATCAAAGCAGGTGCTGCGGCTTCGAATCCTACACGTCCCTTGATGCCGATGATGGTATCGCCCACGTGCATGTCGCGGCCAATGCCATAGGCTGCACCAATCTCCTCCACCTTGCAGATGGCCTGAATGGGGTCGTCGTAGCGTTCGCCGTTGATGGCCTTGAGTTCTCCCTTTTCAAAGGTGAGCTTCAGTTGTTCCGTACCATGCTTAGTCACTTGTTTGAGGTAAGCCGTTTCGGGCAGTCCCTGTGCGGAATCGAGAATCTCGCCGCCACAGATGCTAGTGCCCCAAATACCTACGTTGTAAGAATATTTAAGTTTGGTAAAGTCGGCCTTGAAGCCATGTTGGTTTAGATAGTCAATCTCTTCCTTGCGCGAGAGGTTGCCATCGCGTGTAAGTGTGATAATCTCCATGTCGGGACACATCACGAGGAAAGTCATATCGAAGCGCACTTGGTCGTTGCCTGCGCCCGTAGAGCCATGAGCAATGGCGTCGGCGCCGATTTCCTTCGCATAGCGAGCAATGGCCATGCCCTGGAAAATGCGTTCAGAGGATACCGAGATGGGGTATACATTATTGCGTAGTACGTTGCCGAACACCATGTATTTGAGGCTCTTTTCATAGTATTCATGCGTTACATCGAGGGTGACATACTTTGTTGCACCTAATTTGTAGGCGTTCTCTTCGTTGGTCTTGAGCTGTTCGGCGCTGAATCCGCCTGTATTAGCGCAAGCTGCGTATACTTCGTACCCTTTTTCTTTGGCGAGGTACATCACCGTGTATGAGGTGTCGAGACCGCCACTGAAGGCGACTACTACTTTCTTAGCCATTTTCTTATCGTATATTAAATGTGTTTGCAATCAAGCATCAAGTGGTTGCTCTAGTCTTAAACGTGGCAGAAAGCACCATTTATTGCTTGTAACTTATTCCTCGAGAGGTGTTGCTCGCGTGGTTTACTCGTGTGTCTTGATGAAATCAAGTACATCTTGCGGAATCTCCACAGGCAGCGGAGTGTTGGGGTGACGGGCAGGGTCGAAGAGCATGCCTGTGCATACGCAATACTTACGATGCGTACGAGCGAGCACGTCGCAATTGATGCAACAAGGAGCTTCAGGGGTGCCGCATCCTTTCCAGTATTCATCGTCTTGCGTCAATTCGCTGAAAGGCACAGGCACGTAGCCTAGAGAGGTGTTGATACGCATGACAGGCCCTGAACTCGTAAGGCCGAATATCTTAGCCTGTGGCCAACGTACGCGGCTTAGCGAAAAGGCGAGACGCTTGATGCGTGTGGCAAGATGGTGGCCACGGAACTTGGGTACGACAATCAGACCCGAGTTGGCCACATAGTGCTTATTCTCCCAGCTTTCGATATAGCAGAATCCTGCAAATTCTTCGCCATAGAGGGCGATGATTGCCTTGCGCTCCTTCATCTTCGTAGCCACATATTCATGGGTACGGCTAGCAATGCCCGAGCCGCGCACCTTGGCGGCATCTGTAATAGTCTTTAAAATGGTGTCGACGTATTTCTCGTGGCTTGCATCGGCCACTACTACTTTGATTCCATCGTCGTATTCTTCCATTGTTGGATAGGTCTTATATGTTGTTTTTGTTATGGTTCTTATAATAGGATGCTACGCATAGCGGGTACAGCCTGTGCAAGTTCTTCTGTGAGCTGCTCTCGTGTGGAAGTTTCATTCGCAATAATCAGTATGGTATCGTCGCCTGCAATAGTACCAATCACGCTAGGTAGCTTGTGTGCATCAATGTCGGAGGCAAGGCCAGCGGCATAGCCTGGTCGCGTCTTTAGTACGGCCATCTTTCCAGAAAAGGCAATGCTCAGAAATCCTGAGTTGCGCAGATAGTGGGGCACCACGTCGGGCTTCACTGTGTGCTGATACATGGGGCTTTCGGGCAGAATATATCGGTAGCCCCCAGCGGAGTGGACCTTGGCTGCACGGAGCTTTGTCAAGTCGCGTGAGAGTGTGGCTTGTGTCACGTTCCAGCCATTTCGCTTGAGTTCACTGAGAATTTCCTCATGGCTTCCAAACTCTGTGCCGCTTGAGAGCACCACTCTTAGCATATCCAATCGTTGCTGTCTGTTGCTCATATATGTATGTTCTTTAAATTTCGATGCAAATATACGTATTATTCTTGTATAATCAGCGCGTTATTCAGCAAAAAATAAGAATCCGTGCATAAAAACTCTGCAAATCCATGCACGGTATGCATTTGAGAGAGCAAGGTTAGGTAGTTCGACAGACGATGGATAATCTTTCTGATAAGGAGCGGATGTATGCGGAGTCGTGTGTAAGATTTGGCTTCCGTCTCTATTGGCTTTTCCGTTTTACGTGTTGAATCAAGTCAGAATGGGGTACCATATAATCCAGAATTTATAGGACCACTCTAAAGTCTTTATTGATTTATCGGCTCTGCGGAATGCCAAGAAACTTCAAGTTCTTTCAGAACAACGCCTTGGAATCTTGTACTTGCCGTTCGCAGATACCCATTTACTCGTTCACGGATGTTCATCATTTCATCGTTCACTGCCGTTCGGTAGCTCTACCACTGCCGTCCGGTAAAGCTGCCGCTGCCGTCCGGTAAAGCTACCGCTGCCGTCCGGTAAAGCTACCACTGCCGTCCGGTAAAGCTGCCGCTGCCGTTCGGTAAAGCTACCGCTGCCGTGCGGTAGAGCGTTCACCGCCCAGTGAACGACGGGAAAGTCTTCAAGAAGAAACGGAATGACCGAGGTTCTTGCTTGATAATGAAGAAGTTTGTAGTATTCCGTTCGCAGCTTACGAAGTCTTCTGTTCGCAAGAGGAAAAATCCATCTATACAGAGAGCATAATTTGGACATTCAGAAGAAGGGGTATATCTTCGTACAGAAAAGGCTTTATAATGGGGGTGTTATGTTGCCCACTATCTAAGAGACGGAAAGGAGGGAAAAGGGAATTTAAAGGAAGAATCATACTTTAAATTCGCAACACCATAATGAATAATGTGCTTGGAACAGAAGCGTTTTTGGATCGCTTTGCCTTTTGTTTTGTGGTGTAGACAAAAGGAAACTCATCCTGCGATGGAAAGAGAAAAGTCGGAAACGTTTAAAAGGTGGAGAAACGTGTACATGCTTTTTGCTGAATCTCTTTTCCTCGCCTCAAACGAAAAAAATAATGCCAGACAGATTTGTTCTCTGCCTGGCATATACTGCAATCGTGCGTGTACAATAATTATATTTCAGACTCCGACCATACGTCGTCGGGACTAGGAGGCGCATAAGGCCCATCTTTGGCTTCGAAGATGATGGAAGGCTCTATCACTTCTACTTTATGCCATGCTCCTTGCGGCACTTGGCATCCATGACATCCTTCTGCAGGACAGAGATGAATGCGTTCTGTCTCGCGGAGAATGTGACGGCCAGTGTTCGGATCAATCTGCTCTTCAAAGAGAATCTCGTCGAGACGCCCCGATAGGCAAATCACTGTTTCGCTTGTAGTCCTGTGACGATGGATGGGCACTTGCGTGTCGGGAAGCAGCGCATTGAGTAATCGCTGACTTGTGTCGGATGCAGAATTACGAAAGTCTTTACCTTGGCGTAATCGCGGACTATCTGCCGCCTGGGCAAGGCATTGGTCGATGTATGCTTGGTCAATCTTCATTGGGAGGTTGGTTTTTTAGGAAGTTCTCTTCCAATGTCTTGGGGAAGAGGACGATATAATATTAAGGAATAGTTGCTGTGGTGAGAGAGGAGAAGTGGCGGATGCTGTTGGGGAAACGCTAGTCGTCGTTGCGACTTATAAAGATAAGCACATAATAGACAAGCGTTGCTAGCGAACTGAGTGCAGCTACTACGTAGGTGTAAGCTGCCGAGCGGAGGGCAGATACTGCCATGGGTTGATCGTAGGCCGAGGTGATGCCAGCTTGCTGTAACCATGCAGTGGCGCGGCGTGAAGCATCTATCTCTACGGGTAAAGTGATAAAACTAAACAGTGTGGTCATAGCGAAGAGTAGAATGCCAATCAGAAGAATGGAAGGCATTGCTTGCACCAAGATAATACCCGCTAACAATACCCACTGTACCCAATTAGAAGCAAAGGATACCACGGGTACAAGAGCCGAGCGGAGCGTGAGTGGTCCATAAGCTACGGCGTGTTGTACGGCATGGCCACATTCGTGGGCCGCTACGGCAGCGGCTGCTACAGACGTTCCGTGGTAGACATTCTCCGAGAGATTTACGGTGGCGTTGGTGGGATTGTAGTGGTCGGTTAGGTAGCCTTGTGTGCAAGTGACTTTTACATTATAGATGCCATTATCGCGAAGCATCTTCTCGGCCACTTCGCAACCCGTCATGCCCGAAGCAAGGTTCACTTTAGAGTATTTCTTAAACTTGCTGTTGAGGTTGGCTTGCACTGCATAGCTGATGAGTGCGATGCCGATGAAAAGAATCCAATATAACATAGGTTCTCAAGTGTTAAGTGAAAAAGTTGTATTCTTGATGGAGTTAGTATGAAGCTTTATGTACAGTCGGCAAGCGAAGTCTAGGGACGGACTGTAACAGAAACGCAGATTACTTTCGCCAAATATACCCCCAGCATTCTTTTAGAATCTGCGCTCCTAGCAATTGGAGCAGAAGCACATATACTGCGACGGCTACTATCACCTTTACTGCTAGACTGGCATAGATATTCTCTGCCACAGCGAGCGAGGCTCCCCAAGCAGCAAAGATTGCTACTGCTGCAAGAAGTGCAAACGGAAGTACGTCGCGCAATGCATCGATAAGTCGCAAATGAATGAGTCGTTGTACGAACCAGTGCCATACAAAGAGCCAAAGCGTATTGGCCGAGATATAGGCAACGACCATTGCTGTGACACCATAAGGGTACATGACAACGAGAAGCAACAACTGTACCAAACAGAGCGCAATAGTGTTCCACATAAATGTGCTACTCTTGCCTTGGCTTACGATAAAGTTGGAATAAAACGATGAGATAGGCACAAATGCTCCTCCTACGCAGAGCAATTGCATGAGTCGAGCCGAAGTAAGCCACTTGTCGGTAATGGCAATAGTGATAAATTCTGGCGCTACCAGTGCTAGGCCAAATAGGGCGGGGCAAGAGAGAAAAGCCGTGAATCGCAGCATTTTGCGAAATACGCGCTGCATGCGTTCGGGGTCATTGTACGACAGACGAGCAAAAAGGGGTTGCGTCACGCTCCATACCATTCCCGTCAGCATGGTATATCCCATCGTGGTCCATTTGTTGGCTTGATTATAGTAGCCTACTGTCTTTTCACCATAGAGGCGGCCAAAGAAGAGACTAAACAGATTATTATTAATATGCGCAAAGATATTGGTGGCCAATAGTCGCGAACTATAGCCTATCATGCCGCGAAGCGGACGAAGATTGATGTGTAGCGATGGATGCCAATCGGCATACCACCAACTACCCACGGTGAGCATGATACAGAAGGTGAGGTTTTGAATGGCAATGCCCCAATAGGCAAAGCCGTTCCATGCTAACGCAATGCCCGTAATGCCCGACACGATGAGGGCTACAGTAGAGAGAATGGCCGTTTCGCGAACACGCATGTTGCGGAAGAGCCATGCACGCGGTGAGGTGTTGAGTGCAGAGATTACAAAACTCAGAAACGAAAGTCTGGCGAGCGGTACTAGTACTGGCTGACGAAACCATGCGGCAATGAGCGGAGCCGAGAAGAATAGAATAAAGTAAACTGTGAGGCTGCAAAGCACGTTGAACCAAAATACTGCGTTATAGTCGTCCTCCGTCACGTTTTCTTTCCTATTAAGTCCCGAGATAAAGCCGCTCTCTTGCAGCGTTGAGGCAATGAGCGTGAAGATGGTGAGCATACCCACCATGCCATAGTCGGCAGGCGAGAGCAAACGGGCTAAAAAGATACCAAATACGAGGTTGAGCACCTGCTGCGCTCCGCTATTGATGCTGCCCCAAAGCAGTCCCTTGGCAGTCTTTTCCTTGAGTGAGGGTGTGGTCATGAGGTGGATGAATCGGATGATGTGAAGCGCAATGTCTGAGAATCTTGATACTGACTACGACAACTACGCTGCGTGCAAAGGTACAAATATATGGCATTAATTAGGTGTGTAGTACTGAGGTTTTATATCCTTTTTTATACCTTAGCTATTCTTTTATATTCCATGATACACAATTGAAAGCGCCACCTTTAGCAACAATGCCTTTTGCTTCACAAGGCACGACTTCACAGTCTCGATATATCTCCTTCAATTGTTCAATAGCCACGGTATCACTGGCAATACCTATTTGCGGTACAAGCAAGAAATTGCCAACACGAAGAAAATTAATATGCGCCCAACTATTCTTTTGCACATACTTGCCATATTGTAACTCGCTTATTTTCGAAAAGTGTAGGCGCAAAACCTTCAATAATTCTTCGCGAAGTTGCTCATCTATATCTGCATAATTGTTTATTACAATATGCCCTGGTTCAACATAGCGTACCATTCCATCTGAATGTCCGCATTTCTCAGCTTTGTCCCATGGAATGAAAACAACTTCACAGCCAAAACTTTCTTCGAGAACCGTCTTTAAGAACTCACGGTTTTTCTCCTTGTTCTCGACGAAGACCTTGTCTGTCATGATTACTTTGTCATTACACTTTATCACATTGCCGCCATCTATGATGACGTCCATTATCATTAGATTGTTGTGCGTGAATTCAAAGCAATTTTTCACATCATGTGTGATGTACTGTTGTCCTTCTTTGAGATAATCTGGATTGTACTCATACCCGATGAAAGAATTTACATTCTTTTGAATCGGCATGAAATCTCTTACCCATATATCTTTTGTGTTGGGCAGCATTTCGAAGTTTATTTCATGTTCAAGCAACGCTTCTTTGATGTTTTTCCAACATTTGTATGCCCTCAGATATTCAGAAAAGTAAACTTTGTTTGTTTGATCATCAGTAATCATGATTTATCTTGGATATATTTTCTTTATTACATCAAAATCTTTAGGAATGTTTTCATACATATTCTTTGGCAAATCCTTATAGTCGTGCCATATGTGATATTCGGTTGTCCCATTGGTTGTCTTCTGGGTCTGAAAAACGTATTTTCTTTTCATTTGCCAATCAACACCGCCTTTGAAATAACGATAAGCTAGAGGTTTACTCTCTACTCTATAAGTATTGAATATCTCGATATGATCCAAAGGTTTGTCTTCAATAAGTTTAGGCATATCATCTGACGCATTAAACATGTCAAACAAACATCTTTGGCTACCTGATATATTGCCGACATGCTTTCCATTTTCGTACTTCTCCAATCCACGAATCAGCACACCGCCAAACCGTATCAGTTCATTGTTATCTCCACGTAAAGTGCGAAATGCGATATCTACTCCAAATCGATGAAAGAACCATTGCCCTTCGATACAGTCTCTATTCAAAGTTACTACGTCTTCAGTATCGTCTGTTGAATATAGATATATTTCCAAATCAGCTATTCGGTACTTCACGTTTCTGACTCCTTCACTATCTTTTTCACATTTGACGATGGAAAAGTTTTTCATCAGACTAACTGCCAATGCTTCGTAATCCTCTTTTATTGGATTAGCAAATTTCTTCAAAAGAGAGTCTATTGTTTTATACTCGTTCATATTTTCTGTCTATTGGTTAATAAACTGATTAATGATATTTATTAAACAGGTGAATGGCAAACCTCAGTGTCGGCTATAGACTACATCATTTCTCTTTTAAACCAAAACTCAAATACACTATCAGCAAGGAATATACCCTCTTTCTCAATGGTTGCCAGTGGACTTCATGATTGTTTCAGCAAATCGGTTATAGAAATCATATTCACTTCTGCAGTCATATATGTCCATATAGACGATTGTTAGCATAGGGTTGTCAATCTCGGAAATCACCTTTTTTATAAGAGAGGTCTTACCCATGCGTCTTGGAGATATAAGAATAACATTAACGCCATTTTCAAAGTCAAGCTTGATACGCTTGGTTTCTTCAATTCGGTCTGTAAAGTTATTACCACCGACCGACATACCATATACAAAAGCTTTCTCCATAATCATTACTCCTTACTTAATTAGATCACAAAGGTAATGAGAAAAGAAGTAGTTCACAATGTTGTGGTCCACAACTTTGTGAACTTGATTGGAAGATCTCATAAAATAGACTCCCTCTTCACAGTAAATGAAGCAGAACGAAGCGGAAGAAGGAATAGAAATGAGGGAAAATAGAATACAAGGAGGAAGAAGCCTCTTCCCTGTTTTACTTCTCGAAAAATGCCCGCTTGAATGAAAAACGTAAGAATAAAGTAATAAAGCTTTACGTAATTAACAAACTTTTTTTCGTACTTTTGCCGCGCAAAACGTAAGGATCGTAAGCTCTAGGTGCGCTTCATACTCGACAACTAATGGTAAAACGAAAATAGAGCGCCGTTTACTCCTTTATATATATATATCAATTTAATATGGACGACTATCACGCGGATACCAACGTTTGATACCGACCGGAAACAGCCTTCATTTTTATCTCCAGAATGGAGAGAATAGCAAAGACGGAAGGGTGACGTTTCCAGCCGGAAGCACCCTGTGCACGCAAACAAAGCGTATTCACACTATCTCTCCGCAAAGAAAGGACTGTTTTTATGCGTACTTACTGGAACTACAACAAGACTCTTCAGACCATCGATCAGTGGACACCCGACTGTTGGGTGCAGGTGACTTGTCCTACACCTGAGGACGAGGACTTCCTCGTAAAGGAATTAAAAGTGCCCGACTACTTCCTCGACGATATTCGAGATAAAGACGAGCGCTCACGTTATGAATACGACGAGGGATGGTCGCTCATCATTCTACGTATCCCTTATGTGAAGGAAGTGGCCTCGCGTACGCCCCACACCACCATCCCTATGGGTATTATTCTAAACAGAGGGGTGTGTATCACAGTCTGTAATTACGAAACGAATATGATGATCGACTTCGTGTCGTATCAGCAAAAGCGCAACCAAGGATTTACCGACTCCGTCGACCTTGTGTTCCGACTTTTCCTATCTTCCGCAGTGTGGTATCTGAAGCGACTGAAACAAATCAACGTGTTGATAGAAGAAGCCAAACGCAATCTTGATAGACAAATTGATAATGAAGACTTGATAGGTCTTTCGCGCCTACAAGATAGCTTGACCTACTTCATCACCTCTATCCGTGGCAACGAGACACTGCTTTCCAAACTAAAGTTTAAACTGCCTGTCGATGAACTTGATGCCGACCTCATTGAAGATGTAACTATCGAAATGAACCAGGCACGCGAAACCACCAATATCTACACAAACATCCTAGATTCCACCATGGAAACCTATGCTAGCATCATTAATAACAATATGGCTGGCGTGATGAAGCAGATGACCTCTGTGTCCATCATCCTCATGTTTCCCACGCTTATCGCAAGTATTTTCGGCATGAACCTCATCAATGGCATGGAAACAGCATGGTGGGGATTCCCAGTGGTAATCATTGTGTCAATCGTCGTAACAGGCCTATTCTATGGTCTATTCCGTTGGAAAGCATGGCTATAATGCCACAAAACAGAGAATTTTCTGCCTAAATGCTTGGCTAATAAGCAATAAAACTGCACATTTGCACTTCACAATACAATTTTTGTAATTTATCCGAACGACCCTATCCAAACAAACATGGACGAAATTAAGAACACCACTGAAGCAGCAGAGCAGGCTCAAAGCACCCTTGCCGCTACTTCTGTAGAATCTCAGACTGCCGAAGCTACGACAACTGCCGATGCTGAGGCTAACACGCAAACGGACAATACCGAATCAAACGCTACCGAAAAGCGCCCCGAACCTACATCGAAATGCGAAGTGGTGGAGCGCCTAAAGGAAATCGTATACAACGGAGGAAATGTAGAACGCACCGAATTAGAACACCTAAAGATGCTCTACTATCGTTTCCATAATGCCGAAGTAACCGCCGCACGCGACCTCTTTATCAGCGAAGGTGGTAAGGCAGAAGACTTCCGTCCTGCTCCCGATATGGAGGAAGAAAACTTTAAAGCACAATTCTCACTCATCCGCGAGCTCCGCAATAAGGCTGCACAAGCAGTAGAAGCCGAAAAACAGGCAAACCTCAAGCGCAAGCAAGAGATTATAGAGCGTATCAAAGAACTCGCTACAACACCAGAAGCAGCTGACAAAGGCTACAATGAGGTGAAAGATCTACAGGCTGAATGGAAAGAAATTAAACAAGTGCCTGCAGAAAACGCTACCGAGTTGTGGAAAAATTACCAACTCTATACCGAACAGTTCTACGACCAACTCCGCCTCAACCATGAAATGCGCGCTTACGATTTCAAGAAAAACCTTGAAATTAAGACCCATCTCTGCGAAGCCGCTGAGAAGTTGGCTGAAGTGGAAGATCCTATCTCGGCTTTCCATCAACTCCAAAAGCTTCATCAAGAATATCGCGAAGCTGGCCCCGTAGCCAAGGAAATGCGTGAGCAAATCTGGAAACGCTTCAAAGATGCTTCCACTATTATAAATAAGCGTCATCAAGACCACTTCGAGCAAATCAAAGCACAGGAAGAACAAAACCTTGAGAAAAAGACCGAACTCTGCCAAAAGGTGGAGAATATCGACCTCGAACCACTCAAGACTTATGCACAATGGGAAGAAATAACTAAGCAAATCCTAGCTTATCAAGCCGAGTGGAAAACCATCGGATTTACACCTCGTAAGGTAAACAACGAAATCTTCGAGCGCTTCCGTACCGCTTGCGATCGTTTCTTCCAAGCCAAGACAACCTACTTCAAGGCCAACCGCGAGAAACTCAATGCCAACCTCGCAGCGAAGAACGCTCTCGTAGAGAAAGCAGAAGCCTTGAAGGATAGCACCGATTGGGGTACCACAACCAATAAGTTTATTGAGCTTCAAAAGCAGTGGAAGACCATTGGTGCCGTGCCACACAAAGTATCAGATGCTATTTGGAAGCGCTTCAACGATGCTTGCAACTATTTCTTCGACAAGAAGACCGAGGCCAATGCCGGACAACGTAAGGAAGAAGAGGCCAATCTTGAAATCAAGAAAGGAATCATTGCCGATCTCGAGAAACTTGCCTCAGAAACTACCGACAACATGCTCCAAACCGTGCGCGACCTCCAGGCTCGCTGGAACGAAACAGGTCACGTGCCCTATAGCAAGAAAGAGAAAATCTATCGTCGCTATCGTGAACTCTGCGATAAAATCTACGATACACTCCACGAATCAGCAGGTCGTCGTCGCATGGACAACTTCCGCAAGAATGTAGCTGACAAGGGTGGTTCAGAACTCACACGTGAGCGCAGCCGTTTGCAGAGCATCTTCGATGCCAAGAAGCAAGAGATCCAGACCTACGAGACTAACCTCACATTCTTCCGTTCAAGTTCCAAGAAGGGCAACTCCCTCGTAGCCGACATCGAGAAGAAAGTTACCCGTCTCAAGTCCGACCTCGAAGAAATCAGCCAAAAGATCAAGGCCGTAGCCGACCAAATCAAGGCTGAAAAGGAAAGCAAGTAGTCCTAGCTTTGCATGGACTCTATGTGTGCAGGGTAATAGCATTAAAGCTTCTCCCTGCTCCTTTACAAACTTTTTTAGATTTACAAGTATATTCTGTTTAGCAAGCGCTAGCTTTTGCTAGTACTTGTACAATATTTTCTCATCTTAAGGCTCTTGATCATTAAGGTCAAGGGTCTTTTCTATTTTTCTTTATAGCGTAAAATACCGCTAAAATAGACATGGAATGCCGGGACATGGAATGAGTAGAATTCCATGTCCCGGCATTGATTCTTCTTGTATTGATGTTTGAGAAGGTATCGCTTACACCTTATTTATCTTTTCATCACCTTACGCGTTGTTCCATCGGGAGAGGTCTCGATGTATACTCCAGCGGGGAGCTGAGTGAAGGGGATGGTGGACACATTGCGACCTGTGAGGTCGAAGCGAGAGTGGGACTGTGGACGTGTGATGGTGGTTGCAGAGATGCTTGTGGAGGGCATGTCGGCAGCGATGAGGCTATCGACGGCGGCGATGCGACGGCGGAATTTATCCATCAAGTCGGCAGTTTGCTCGGGGATGGTGTTCTGTGCTTCGTTGGGGTAGATGGTGCGATGCAGGGCGGCACTCTCTTCAAGCGTTTGGCTATAAAGCTCTGTGATGCTATCGCAGAAATGCTGCATCTGATCTACGATGTGTGGACGAATCTGTGCGTAGGCCTCCTTGTAAGCCTCTACAAACTGTGGTATTTCGAAAAGTTTCGGGTAGTAAAACTCCGTCTGTGGGTAGTAGGCCGAGTAGTACGTGTGCTTCAGTCCCCAAATGTTGAAAGGAATGTTGTAAGATGAGTCAAGGTCCCAAATCGGTCCCATTCTGAGTTTGCTATGTTCTCCATCACTATTCATGCTTTCGCAGTAAAGGTAGGTGTTGCTTCCGATGGCATCGCCAACGGCCAAAAGATCGTGGCTGATAATCCAACGTGTAAATGTATAGAAGTCGATATATTCCGATAGGTCTTCTTTATTCCAAATAGCGTCCTCCACGCGGTTCATGTAGTCTCTCACACTGTCGACGGCTGCAGGACGCTCGCCATCGCCAGGCATATACTTATTATAAGTATAGCCCAAGTGTGCCATTTGGTGGTTGGTATGGAAATACTTCCCATCTTCGTTCCACCAGCAAGGGTCGTTTTCGATGATGAAACCATCTTCTGCCACGTTGATGCGGCTATCTCCTTTGTCTACGGTCTCGAGCAGAAGGTAAATACCTCGATATTGATCATTGATCACCACATTGACAAACCGGCCCTCAGGTTGCCATGGCATGCCCACATAGCGTGCCAAGGCATGGGCAAAGAGGGGGATAAGGTTGGTCTCATGATTGGGCATACTGGGGTTGTATATATAGTAGCTCATGAGTGCCCAATTCTTGTTGCGGAAGGCCTTCCTCCCTCGACACAGTAAGTCTGCCTTCTTGCTAAGCTTCAGTTTGTAGGGTTTTTGGTCGAGAAAGGCTCCCGAACTGTTGCCGCGAATTTTTAGTCGCATGCCCGAGAGGTCAGCCACGTAGTCCTTGGAATCGTAGAGCGTATCGCCACGTAGAGTCATGACCATGCGTCCGGGCACGTAGTTGTTATTCGTAATCGTGGTTCCCACACATCCCTCGGGCGTTTGTGCTCGTTCGCAAGTGGGCATTTCGCCATTCACGGTGTGAATGCTTATTAGTGGGATGTTGGGCCAATGTTCGGGCAACTGTTGGCTTATTTGTGCCAATGCAGACTGTCCATGTATGACGGCTGCTACCATGCTAAATAGCTGTATGCTTAGATAGAGAGCGGAGAATTGATGCAATAGTCCTTTCATTGGGCAGTAGGTGTGTGATAGTTGTTGTGCAAATGTAGCAAATCTTTTCATATAGAGCGATAACAAGACAATTAAGTCTTTACTAAGCATTCTGAAGCAGAGCAAAATTCTTCATACATAGGACAAGGGCTTGTGCGCCCTCAAAAGGCATAGCATTGTACATAGAAGCACGAAAACCGCCCACACTGCGATGCCCGCGAATACCATAGATGCCGTGCGATAGGGCAAATTCTGTAAATTCATTCTCGAGGTGCTGATATTCAGGTTTAAGCACGAAACAAACGTTCATCAGTGAACGGTCGGCAGGAAGAGCCGTTCCTGTAAAGAGCGGGTTGCGGTCAATTTCATCATATACAATGGTGGCGCGTTGTTTGGCTCTTTTACCCATTTCTTCAATACCACCTTGTCGTTTCACCCAACGCAGCGTCTGCAATGCCGTGAATATGGGAAGCATAGGAGGTGTATTATACATCGAACCGTGCTGAATATGCACCTGATAGTCGAGCATGGCGGGAATCGGACGCACCGAATGACCTGCCAGGTCGTTGCGAATAATCACGAATGTAACGCCCGCCATGGAGAGGTTCTTTTGTGCCCCACCATAGATAAGGCCGTAACGCTCTACGTTGATAGGTCGCGTCAGAATGTCGGACGACATATCTGCCACTAGAGGAATCTTTGAGTCTAGGTCAGTGCGGAGTTCCGTTCCGTAAATGGTATTATTGGTAGTAAGATGCAGATAGTCAGCATCTTCTGGGATAGAAAAATTGTGGGGAATAGACGTGTAATTATTAGCTTCCGACGAAGCTACTATCTCCACTTCACCAAATAGTCGAGCCTCCTTTATAGCTTGATGTGCCCAGTGCCCGCAGTCGAGGTAGGCCGCCTTGTGGTGGAGCAGATTCATTGGAATCATGTCGAATTGCATGCGTGCTCCCCCGCCGAGAAATAAGATACTATATCCGTCGGGCACGTGGAGTAACTCTTTCATGAGGCTCTGTGCTTCTTCTACGATGACTCGAAATTGGGGGGTACGATGTCCTATTTCCATGAGCGAGAGTCCCATCCCATTGAAATTCATTACTGCCTGTGCCGTAGCTTCCACCACTTCTTGGGGAAGGATGGCAGGGCCAGCGCCAAAATTGTATAGGTGAGGAGTTGAATTATTGAGCATTGGTAAAATCTTTTGTTGTAGTAAAATTCGTCTCGATAGCCAATCTGTAGCTTATTTGTGTGCAAAGATATAAAAGAGAACGTGGCTCAACCCCCAAAAAGTGTACAACATGTGCATTTTTTGTTGCCCGAGAAAGAAAACTTGCTCGTCTCGATTCGAAAATTTCAGCTGAGCCGCGAATATATCGGGCTTCATTATTTCATAAAATCTTCTTCTCATGTGCATTACAGCCTATTCCACGATATATTCTTGCATTCCTTGTTATATGTTTTACAACTCCTTGAATTTCAAAAGATGCTATGATTCGCACACTTTCAAGAGCGTGCAAATCACATGTCAGAATAAAGACACCTTATATTTCAGAAGGAATAGAACCAACCTAAATCCAATAGCAGAATAAATAAACCGCACACTTATGACGTAAGTGTGCGAGGATTTGCGTATCTTTGCACCACGAAAATAATATATTATGTGTGGGTAGGCACACATGTAAGTGTGCGGTGCTTGCCCATACTTTCACACATCAAACATCATGAGTGAACAACAGAAGAAAATCAAGCAGCTCGTAGAGCTCCGTCAGAAAGCCCGTTTGGGCGGTGGCGAAAAGGCTATTGAAAAGCAGCACGCTAAGGGCAAAGCTACGGCTCGCGAACGCATCGAACTCTTGCTCGACAAGGGCTCGTTTGAGGAAATGGATATGTTCAAGCTTCACCGTTGCCACAACTTCGGCATGGAGAAGAAGCAATTCTTGGGCGACGGCGTGGTAGCTGGTAGCGGAACCATTAATGGTCGCTTAGTATATGTATTTGCACAAGACTTCACCGTCAATGGCGGTTCGCTCTCTGAGACAATGGCTCAGAAGATCTGCAAGGTGATGGATCAGAGTATGAAGATGGGTGCTCCCTGTATCGGTCTCAACGATTCTGGTGGCGCACGTATTCAGGAAGGCATCAATGCTTTGGCAGGTTTCGGCGAAATCTTCCAGCGCAACATCGAGGCTTCGGGCGTAGTGCCTCAGATTTCTGGTATCTGCGGTCCTTGTGCTGGTGGTGCTGTATATTCTCCTGCATTGACCGACTTCGTGGTAATGCTCGAAGGCATTAGCTATATGTTCCTCACCGGTCCGAAGGTGGTAAAGACCGTGACAGGCGAAGACGTAACACAGGAAGACCTTGGCGGTGCAGCCGTTCACTCTACGAAGAGCGGTGTATGCCACTTCACTGCTAAGACCGAGGAAGAGTTTGCTGGACTCATTCGCCGTCTTCTTTCTTACATTCCTCAAAACAATATGGAACGCGCTCCCCGCATTGAGTGCACTGATCCCATCGACCGAAAGGAGGATTCGCTTAACGAAATCATTCCCGATAATCCTAACACGGCCTATGATATGTACAAGGTGATTAGTGCCGTGGTAGACAATGGTGAGTTCCTTGAAGTACACCGCAACTTCGCTCGCAACATCATTATTGGTTTTGCTCGTTTCAATGGTCAGAGCGTGGGCGTTGTAGCCAACCAGCCCAGCGTATATGCTGGTGTGCTCGATTGCAATGCTTCGCGCAAGGCAGCCCGCTTCGTACGCTTCTGCGATTGCTTCAATATTCCTATCGTGTCGTTGGTCGACGTGCCGGGCTTCCTTCCTGGTACAGGTCAGGAATACAACGCCGTGATCGACCATGGTGCAAAGCTTCTCTACGCTTATGGCGAGGCTACCGTGCCCAAGGTGACTGTTACGTTGCGTAAGAGCTATGGTGGTTCTCACATCGTGATGGGCTGTAAGCAGCTCAAGGCCGACCTCAACTATGCTTGGCCCTCAGCCGAGATTGCCGTAATGGGTGCTTCGGGTGCCGTAGCCATCCTCGATGGTAAGGAGGCCAAGACCAAGGAAGATCCTAAGGCATTCCTCGCAGAGAAGGAGAAGGAGTACAACGACCTCTTTACCAATCCCTACAAGGCTGCTGAGTATGGCTACGTAGACGATGTGATTGAGCCTCGCAATACACGTTTCCGCATCTGCCGCGCGCTCGCTCAACTTGAGAATAAGCGTGAAACTCGTCCAGCAAAGAAGCATGGAAATATACCTTTGTAACACATAGTATCCTAAAATTGTGAAGACATTTCAATATAAATTGGGTGAGCAGACCATTACGATTCGCCTCGATGAGAAGCAAGGTACCATTGCCGATTTTCTCGTAGACGGATATCATACTCACCCCACGGATGACGAAATGCCTGCTTATGCCGCAGCCATCTCGCTTGCGCTCATCGAGCACGAAGTAGAGATTGTTCATGACGACGAGCCAGGTATTATCACCGTACAGCACCATCGTACAAACTGGAATAATCCAGCCGATTTGATGACCCAATTTTAAGTAAACGCAAGAAATGAAGCAATATAAGTATACCATCAATGGTGCACAGTTTGACGTGACCATTGACAGCATCGTAGGCTCGAAGGCTAAGGTCGAGGTAAATGGCATTCCCTTCGAGGTAGAAATGCAAGGCTCTTCATTAGTAGAAGAAGCTCTTCCCACCGTATCAACCGATGCAGCTGCTCCTGCCGCAGCTCCTGCTGCAACTGAAACTCCTGCCGCAGTTGCTCCTGCTGCTACCAGTGGGCCTGGTGCAGGTGCTCCCGTGAAGGCTCCGCTCCCTGGTGTAGTGACGAAAATTCTCGTCAGTGCAGGTCAGGCTGTGAAGAAAGGCGACACCGTACTCGTGCTAGAAGCCATGAAGATGGAAAACAACATCACGGCAGAAGCTGACGGCAAGGTGACAGGCATCTGCGTGAGTGCTGGAGATAGCGTGATGGAGGGCACTACACTTCTCACTATTGGATAAGCGACACACGTCTGTTCTCATCCCGCCCTCATCGGCGGATAACTAATAACGGGCGAACAGGCACATTGCATGTCTGTTCGCTCGTGTTCTTTGAAAGAGTCTTTAGCGTTCTTCAAGTCAGTCCATTCGCATCGCTTATAAAGCGAATGCGCATAGACTTTCTATTTGTCATAGACTTGCCGATGGTGGCGATGAGTTGCCTCTAGTATCGGTAGGGGAAGTGTACAATGCCCCTATGAATAAAAAAATCCCTCTTATTAACTCATAACTCTGCGTCTTAGTGCGCCACTTACCTTATGTCACTTACTTACATCTTCTCACGTTTTGACTGGCAGCAAGTAGCTAGTGCTTTTATCGTGCTATTTGCCGTAATCGATGTATTGGGTTCTACCCCAATCTTTATAAGCCTCAAGCAGCAAGGACGTCCTGTTAATGCATGGAAAGCCACAATTATATCTTTGAGTCTCCTTCTTGGTTTTTTCTTTGCAGGTGATGCAATGTTGCGGTTATTCAATGTTGACATTGAGTCGTTTGCTATGGCAGGTTCACTTGTAATTTTTCTCATGTCGCTTGAGATGATACTCGATGTTGTGATATTCAAGAATATGGGGCCTATCAAGTCTGCTACGCTCATACCCGTGGTGTTTCCCTTGCTAGCTGGAGCGGGCTCTTTTACCACGTTGCTCTCACTGCGTGCTGAATATGCCACGGTCAATATACTTATTGCTTTATTGCTCAACATGCTTTTCGTCTTTATAGTGCTCAAGGCTACAGATAAGGTGGAACGCATTATATCGCCCGCAGCCATCTATTTGCTGCGAAAGTTTTTTGGCATTATCCTTTTAGCAATCTCTGTGCGTCTCTTTACGGCCAATCTGAGCGCACTGCTTCATAATCTGCAATAAGTTCCGATCCGCTCCGATTCTTTCTAATCCCTTTACGCTACGCTGGGGACAGTTCCATTCCCCGTTTCTGTATAAACTTTATAAGTCCCAAACTCAATCCTCCCTTAGAAGTTTACGACTTTGGAGCATTAAACCTTATCAATTCCTATCCGGTTGTATTCCCCTCTATTTTTATACTCCGTGGGCGTCAGTCCCGTGAATTGTTTGAATTGCCGAGAAAGGTGTGCTACGCTTGAGAAACCTGTTTGATAGGCAATTTCCTTTATGGAAAGTTCGTTATACTCTATGAGTTCCTTCACGTATTCTATGCGCTGTGTTAGGAAATATTTCTCAATCGTGCGCCCTTCGGCAGCAGCGAATGTGCGGCTCAATGTGGAAAAGTCCCTATTGAGCTGCTTTTTTAGTATGGTAGATAGTGGCAACTGCGCCAACTTCTCTTGACGAATAGCCTCTACAATGAGTTGCTTCGTCTGCTGCACCAAGCGCTCGTTGGCATTCTCAATCAATTCAAAACCTATCGCTTGAAGCGCTTTGCTTACTCGTTCAATTTGTTTGGATGATAGATTTTCGCGAATGTGAGCCTCGCCTAGTTCAACTCGGTCGGGAGTCAGATCGAGGCGAGAAAGAGTGTCTGTCACTGCCATGATGCAGCGCGGACATACCATGTTCTTGATTCTCAGATTCATTGTCGTTAGTTTTTGTATCGGGTTGAGATGTTGATGGGGAAGTTGTAGACGATGGCTCATCCATCTGGCAGAGGAGTGCGCGTACATCGCTCTGCACCTTTTTATATTGTGGGCAATCCGTGTATACCGTGTGCTTGCGCATCATCTCCTCGATGCTTCCCATTGCATTTTGGTAGGCCGAAAGCTCATTTTGCATCTGCACATTGTGCTCTGCAAGGCGGCGAATTTCTCGCTCGCGTTCTCGCCGAAGTTGTTCGCACACCTCTGTGAGTAGCGGCATGACCACACCATCGAATACATCGTGGCCACGCATATATAGATAGGTAGTCTCAGGTGTGACACCTAGACGTTGTATTTCTTCGCGAAGTGGCTTATACGTTTTTCGCCCTTCAGGAAACTGACGTTGTAGGCGTGTCACCTTCGAGTTGACCAAGTGGCGCAGATGCTCCAATGTGTGTTCGGGATGGAACAGGTTGATGTCTCTGAGTTGCACGATGTGGAAGAAATCGAGCATTGAGAACTGCTTATAATTTCCGTAGCGGTAGCACCAGATGTTCCATACAAACAGCGGCCATACAATCTGCGAATACTGTTTCATGAAGGTCTCAAAGTCGAACAGGTGGTGGTCATTGAGCGTAGCCATCACGCAGATTGTCTGCAAGGCTGGTGCATAACATTGGTAATTCTCAATGGCGTATACGTAGGTGTGAAACACGTATGGATTATCACACACCTCTTTTGAAGAGAGCGTAGTGCCCTGCATCAGAAAATCGTAGTCGGCATCAACGCAAGCTATCATGCAACTTCCCAAGCGGCGTCCTAGGTCGTTGGATAGCGCTATTTTCTTTCCCTTGCATAGCGAGGTGCGCGAGGGAAGCATCACTTCGAAGTAGTAGTTGTCTGTTTCCAGAGGTCGCAACAAGTTGCTCCAAAAGAATACATCGTCGTAGCTTTCTACATAAGCCACAATGCGCTTTCGGGCATGCTTTCCGCCAAGTCGATTCATGGCGCTGATGTAGGCCGAGTTAATATTGTCTCTCAAGCGTTTCATGGTAGAATCTATTCCTTACTTTGGGTTATGCTCTGGTTTTAAACGGTGATATCGCCCACTTCTGTTTCCGCATCTTCCCATCCATCGATGATGAGTGCGGGTGAGTGCGTGGTGAGAATTACTTGAGCATTGGGATTAAGTTCTCTGACGAGTGATATTAGGCGGCGTTGCCATTCGAAGTGAAGGCTTGCCTCCGGCTCGTCCATAAAGAGCACATAAGGTTGTCGATCCTCAGTGAGCACGGTGAGCAAGATGAGCAACATCTGTTTCTCGCCACTCGAAAGCAGGTAAGGGGAGAGCTTTTCATCATATTGGAAGAAAGAGAGTTCGTTGCTCTCTCTGTCTATGCGCTTTCCTGTTTCAGCGAAGAGTTCGTCTACGATATCGAGGAAACGCGTTTTTTGTCTAGCCGCTTCTTCCGCTTTTTCTTTGGCATCTGGCGCACCGCTTGTAAGAAGGGCTATCATACGGTTTCCCACGTTGACTTGATAGTCCAAGTAGCGGCGCTGAATCAAGTAAAGTTGCCAGTCGAGCTCCGTCACGATGCGTGCGTCATTGAGCGCACCAATGGGCTCGGCTGCGAGAATCTTTCTGTCGAAACTTCGTATCACATCATAGTGAATGCTCGTCGCATCGCTCGGGGAAAATTCAATTTTCACTCCGAAGCGTGCATTCGTCTGTATGTCGCCCGTTGCAGGGATAGAGTGGAGGTGCTGAATGAGACGGTTGAGAATGGTGCTCTTTCCGGCACCATTGTGTCCACTCAGTACGTTTACGTCGGGGCGAAGTTGCCATGCTATGTGCTTGTGTCCGCTCCATAGACTCGATATTTCAATGCTTTTGATGTAATTGGCCAGTTTAATCATGACAAATCTATATTTAAGGTGGAAAGATAGGGCAGGGCTTTTCTTAGTGGGGAATCTTCTTGGCTAGAGGGTATTTTGTTTGTTGCTTTGTGGAGAGACTCGTTATCGTACTTAATATCACTTTGCCCTTTGCAAACAAAATTACTCACAAATGCGTTTTCGTGCAACTTTCTGTACTCTTTTCATAGATAAAAATCTCCTGTTTGTCGATTTTTAAGGATAAATAAGACAACTCAATTAAACCTAACCCGTAACTTTGCATCTCAATTAACGTGCGGCTAAGAGTTGGGCAGCGTAGCATGTCCCTTGTGTCGTGCGTTTTTTGTGCTTACTAGCGAATCCTTCTCATGTTGTCTATACATAAGTAATTGGCCGCATAGAAAGGGATGAGTATTGCCCTAGAAAAAAACTACGCATATAAAACTAAACAATATATCTATCTTATGAAAAGATTTCTCCTGCTATCTATCTTATCGTTCGCTATGGCGATGGGGGCGATGGCACAGCACTTTGTGGTGACGGGAACAGCTATTGACCCGAAGTCGCAGAACCCTGTAGATTTTGCCACTGTAGCTTTGCTGCGTGCCGACAGTACAGCCATTGCAGCAACCAATACCGATGAAAATGGGCATTTCACCCTTCGTCCGAAAGAGGCAGGGCGCTACATCGTAAAGCTTTCGTATGTGGGTTTTAAGCCTGTCACAAAAAGCGTAGAGCTCTCTGCCGAAGCCGATTCGCTTGATTTAGGACGGCTGTCTATGCAGAGCAATGATAAAGTACTTGGTGTCGCTACGGTGACCGCCACTGCATCACGTGTGGAGCAAAAGGGCGACACTACCATGTTCTCTGCTTCTGCCTATCGTGTGCCATCGGGATCAACACTTGAAGCTTTGGTAAAGCAACTTCCTGGCGTAGAGGTGAGTGATGATGGTACTATCAAGTGGAACGGAAAGACGGTGAATGAGTTCCTTATAAATGGTAAGGACTTTTTCAAAGGCGACACGCAGACAGCCATGAAGAATCTGCCTACAGAACTTGTAAGCAAAATCAAAGCCTACGACAAAAAGAGCGATTATACAGAGCAGACGGGAATCGACGATGGTGAAGAAACTACCGTCCTCGATATTTCTACTAAGCGCGAGCTCAACGAGTCGTGGGTGAGTAATCTTGACGTAGCTTATGGTAATCACGACCGCTATTCGACTCGTTTCTTCGGCACACGTTTCACCGATCGTACACGTGTTACGGCTTTCGGCTCGATAAACAACACCAATGATATGGGGTTCGGAGGCCCTCGAGGCTTCCGTGGTGGTGATACAGGTCTTACTGCGAAGAAGACGGCAGGCATGGATTTCTCATGGGAGAACGACAAAAAAGATCGTGAGGCTGGTCACTTACAACTGGGTGGATTTATGCTTTATAGCCATAGCAACAATGATGCTGTAACCACCTCAAACTCTGAAATGTTTCTCAATTCGGGCTCTAAAAGTTCCTTCTCAAATAGTTTTTCAAAGAGTTCCTCTCATAGCACACGTTTGATGTCGCGTTTCCGCTTGGAGTGGAATCCCGACTCAATGACAAACATCAACTTCCAACCGCGCTACAACTATTCAGAGTCGCGCAACAACGGAACTTCCCTCTCGGCTACTTTCAATGACAATCCCTACAATCTTAGCGGTATGGTCAGTCCGCTTGATAGCATCTTTTCGCAGAATGCCAAGGAACGCAATCCGCTGCTCTATGCCATGATGGTCAATAAGAATCAACGTGAGACGTTGGGCGATAGCAAGCAGCATCAAATTACTGGCGAACTCAACGTGGTGCGTCGTTTGTCCTCTAATGGTCGCAATGTATCGTTGCGTGCTAGTGCAGGTTACACAAAGAGCGAGAGCCATTCGTTCTCTATCTCCGACATAACTTACAATCGTGATGAAACAACTAGCGGTGCAGAGGGAAGTGCGAATGGCGCAGGTGTTTCTAACAATAAAAACTTTAAGAACCAGTATAGCACTACACCGGGCAAGAACTACAACTTTAGTGCTCGCCTAGGCTATGTTGAGCCATTGAGTAAGAATTGGTTTGCCGAAACGCGTTATCAGTACAGCTACAAATATTCACAGAGCAATCGTTCACGTTTCAATCTTGATTCTCTCGCTTATAAAGGCCAAAGCTATTTTGACACTTACGGCGAACAACTTTCGGAATATGACCTCAGCTTTGGGGATCAGAACGGCAACTATCCTACATTGGGTTCACTGCCCACTTCCGATCAAGTGCTCAACTACGTGCGCGACCTCAATAACTCGCAGTATGCCACCTATAAATATAGCAACCACACGGCTACCATAGGCATTCGCTATAAATCTTCTACCATACGTTTCAATGCAGGCGTTGACTTCAATCCAGAGCATACTACGATGCACTACAATCGTCCCTCACAGGTCGATACGGTCGTTACACGCAATGTGTTTAATGTATCTCCTCAGATTCGTTTCCGCTATAGTTTCTCTAAGACCAATCGTCTCGACATTCGCTATCGTGGATCTTCTTCTCAGCCCTCTATGACCGACCTCCTCGCTGTGGTGGACGATTCCAATCCGCTCAGCATTTCCATGGGTAATCCAGGCTTGAAGCCTTCGTGGAACAATAATCTGCGTATCAACTACAACGGCTATAATGCCACGAAACAGCAAGGCATGATGGTAGGTGTTGACGCAACACAAACGCGTAATTCTATTTCCAACCGTATGGTCTACGACGAACAGACGGGTGTGAGTTATCTGCGCCCA
Source organism: uncultured Prevotella sp. (assembly GCA_900541575.1). Lineage (GTDB taxonomy): Bacteria > Bacteroidota > Bacteroidia > Bacteroidales > Bacteroidaceae > Alloprevotella. Next base: position 29,425 of record UQKO01000007.1, on the reverse strand, counting down.
GAAAATATTAATGGCAACTGGAATGGTAGAGGTATGTTTATGTTCAATTCCGCTATTGGTAAGCAGAAACTATTTAATATTAATACCTTCACTAGTCTGAGCTATCAGAACGCTGTGGGTTATGTTAGCACCAAGCCTAGCGACCTTGACATGGGAGCGATGACCGAGCGCACCTATGAGACTTATAGCCAAGTATTTGCCAAGGCAACTTCTCAGAAGAATACGACGAAGACACTTGGCGTAGACGAAAATCTCAACATCTCTTATCGTCAGTCGTGGTTCGATGTAGGTTTGCTAGGTAAACTAAATTATCAGCATGCGCGTGCCTCTGTGCAGCAGAATGCGAATATGGACACGTGGAACTTTGCCTATGGAGCGAATGCTAACTTCAACTTCGACTTTGGTCTCAGTATTTCCACCGATATTCGCATGAACTCTCGTCGAGGCTACACTGATGCGTCAATGAACACCAACGAACTTCTATGGAATGCACAGATAGCTCAATCGTTCCTGAAGAACAAGGCCGCTACGCTGAGCATTCAGTTCTATGACATCTTAAAGCAGCAGAGCAACATCAGCCGCATCATTAGCGCTACACAGCGTACCGACTCGTGGAACAATGCCATCAATTCCTATTTCATGGTACACTTTATCTATAAGCTCAACATTTTCCCTGGTGGAAGCAGTAAGAAGGGCAACGATAAGAGTGATCGTCAAGGTCCTCCCGATATGCGTGGTCCTGGTGGCATGCCAATGAGACCTATGCCTATGGGGGGACCGGGCATGCGCCCATAAGGAGTTTTGAGTTTAAAGGTTATGAGGTTATAAAGTTACCTTTACGATTGCTCAGACCCCCTATAGCCAAATAAAAGACCAACAATGTCGATGCTTTCTTCGCATCGGTATTGTTGGTCTTTTTTTGTTTTAAGGCTACGTGGCCTTCATGTTATTTTTTTGTTCACATGTATCGGTAACTTTATAACCTCATAACCTTAAAACTCCGAACTCCTTGATGACCTCCGAATTCTAAGATTTCTTATTCCACCACGAAGCGGATGGTGTCTCCGTGGCTAGTGCCTACTCCGTTGGTAGCGAAGGCTATAGCGTAATATTCGCCTTTACCTAGTGAATCTGTATAGGCACGGAAAGTGGTGGAAACTTCTGTTGCCGTAGTCCTTAGGCGTAGTGTATCGTTGCCATAGTCGAAGCCACATTGCTTAAGAGTACTATTGGGTGAGGCCGAAATCGAGCCTGTGAGCAGTACGGAGTCGCCTTCCTGCACCGCCGTGCCAGTCTGCACGGTAGGGGCAAAAGGTTGTTCTCCGCTGCGATCTTCGCCACACGAGGCCAAGATACAAGAAAAGGTAAGGAGAATCGTAAGGGAAGGTACGATGAGTTTGGTCATAATGTGTTGTCGGATTTAAAGAAGTGTGATGCGTAGCACACGTTGTGTATTGGCGGTGATGCGTGTGCGCTCATCGGTGCGTTCGCCAGCAAGCCAAATGGGGCCTTTGTCGTCGGTCCAAAGGAGAGAAAGTATCTTTTCTATGCGTGAACGGTGGTGGTTCGTTAGAAAATCGCTTATCAGTTGTGTGCCTTTCATTCCAAAGGGCTGAAAGCGTTCTCCTTCGCGAGGAGCACGCACACAGAGTCTCCCCTGCAGTTGGTCTGCATCTATGAGAGCTACATTGCGCCCCCCCACCAATGATTGAATGGCATCGCGCTCAAGCAGTTCGAGCGAGAAATGGGCTTTGCCATGTGTGAAAGTGTGTACGCCACCATCTTCCAGCAGAGAAAGTTCGATGGTATCCTCCTTGGGGGAGGACTGGGGAAGTGGACCAAAGCATACGCAATCACTGCTTCGCGTGACGATGCCCCGTGTTGTCTCAATAAATCCTCCCACGCCCAGTTTCTCTATATCGCCTAGTTGCATGCTTGTGAAGCCATAAGGCGCAAGCCATTCATAGAGCAGAGAATGGTAAGTGGGGCATTCCATGACCCGTTGCCAAGGTGCAGCGTGAAAAGTCTGCCCCATGATGTTCACTTCGTGAAGGCCACATTGAGCCGAAGCCTGTGCTAATCCAAGGCGGTAAAGCTCGTAAGCCTCGGTGAGCCTTTGGGCTGTGGCGTTGATGCTTTGGGCTGCGTTGGGGTTGATTTGGGTAAGCCGAGGAAGCACTTCGTGGCGCAAGAGGTTGCGTTGATAGTGCGTGTCGGCATTGGTACTATCGGTCACGAAAGCCTCTTTTTTCTCTTCTAGATAGGTCAGAATCTGTGTCTTTGTCCAGTTGAGCAAGGGACGATAAATCAAAAATCCCTGTTTATGGCTCTCGCGCTGCATGCCCGTCAGTCCACGCAGTCCGCATCCGCGCGTAAGGTTGAGCAGCAAAGTCTCGGCATTATCTTCGCAGTGATGTCCTACGGCAACGCCCTCAAAGTGATTTTCGCGGATGAGCTGAGCAAACCATTCGTAGCGCAGACGGCGAGCCACCATCTCTATGCTCTCACCCGAACGAGCCACTTCCTGTAAGGTATCGAAATCTTTGACAAAGAGTCTTACCCCATGGCGTAGGCATAGTTCGCGTACGAAAGCCTCGTCGCGCATACTTTCTTCGCCACGCAGATGGAAGTTGCAATGCGCTGCAGCGCCCACCCCTTTGCGATTGAGCAACCACAGCAACAGAGCCACAGAGTCTGCCCCGCCCGAAAGAGCTACGAGATATTTCTTCATATCAGTAGGCCACCTCCACTTTGAATCCAGCCTCTTCTACCTGTCGAGCAATGGCATCGAGTTCTTCGTGCGAAGCCTTACGTAGGTCGGGGTCGGGAGTCTCTCGGTCAATGGTGTAGACCATCACTTGCTGGGGATGGATGCGCTTCAAGGCTTCGAGCCAGGGCAGCACGTAGGTGTCGCCCGTATTGTCCACGCTCACACCCTCGCTCGTTCCCTTCATAAAGAGCGACTGCACAATGACGTGGCCGTCGAACGATGCGAGTGCTTCTATGATTTGGTCTACATCGTATTTTCCCGTGGGTCGATCCACTCGGTGGATGTAGTCCATGTCTACGGTGTCGAGTTTCAGAATGTTGTTGTCCACGCGCTTCAGTGCAGCGTGCACCTCGGGGCGAATGGCCATTGTGGAGTTGCTCAGTACGCTCACCTTGGCCTTGGGAAAGTATTTATCGCGTAAGCGCAGTGTATCGTCGATAATGCCCGGGAAGTCGGGATGAGCTGTGGGCTCACCATTGCCAGCAAAGGTCAGCACGTCGGGTTGAGGACCCTCAGCTTGCATGCGCTGAAGTTGGGCTTCTAGAGCTTCAGCTACTTCTGCGCGTGTGGGACGCGAAGCGTGGGGATGGTGGTCTTTATTAAATCCGCATTCGCAGTAAATGCAGTCGAACGTGCACACCTTGCCATCTTTTGGCATGAGGTTGATGCCCAGCGAGACGCCGAGTCGGCGGCTGTGAATCGGGCCGAAGATGGGCGAAGGGTAGACAATGCCCTTGTGTCCTTTATTTTCAGGATAACCGTTCATATCTTGTTAGTCTTTAGTCTTTGTTCGAAGTAATTGTCGCGCCGTTTCGATGATAGTGTCCACTGAGCGCTGATAGTCCTCGGAGGTGATGTCCACCTTCACGTCGGGGTCAATGCCCATCTCTGTGGGATCTCCGTCGCGGCTATACATGGGGCAAGCCGAGAAGCGTATACTCCATCCGTTGGGCAGTTCGGCGCTGAAGGGCATGCCCGCTCCGCCTCCTGTGCGGTCGCCCACGATGCTGACTTGTGGTAGTCCTTTCATAAACATCACGAAGGAGTTGGCCGCACTATAAGTGCGTCGATTGGTCAGCACGGCCACGGGCTTCTGCCAGCGTAATCCTTTGAAAGGTTTTAGGCGAATGGCTTCTTGGGTCGAGAAATCATCGTGTCCCGTGCCCGTCTTATGACACATGTAGCCTACTGTCTGTTCTTCATTGATGAAGCATGAAGTGAGTTTTTCGGCTGCTGTGAGCATCCCTCCTCCGTTGCTTCGTACATCAATGATTAGCGCTGTGCAAGTTGCGAGATAGCGAAACATCTCTTGCAGATTGCCATCGCCGAAGGTATTTTCAAAGGAAGCGCAACGTATGTATCCCACATTATCTGTGAGTAGGCGATATTTCAGTCCTGATGCTTGTTGGTATTCCTCGCTGCGTCCTAGATAGCGGCGTTGCAATGAATCGCTAAAGTTCATTGGGAAATCATCGAACCACGCACCATAGCGTGATATGTCATGGGCAGCCGAGAGGTTTACATGCCCATCGCGTAGCTCATAGGTCATTTTCGAGAGTACCTCGAACAGCTGTCGATTGCTCATCTGGCTGCTTATCATAGGGCGATACTTTGCGTGCACTTCGTTCCAGTCGAGCCCGTAAGCCTCGTGCTTATAACTAAAAAAGCAGTAATGCTCGTCGAGCGTACGCCAGAGTGACTCAAAGTTGCCTTGCTGCGTATTCTCGGGCACGTCTTCCGTGATACACGAAGCCAAAGCCCCATAGCAGAGTGCGAGTAGAAACAATCGGTAAAGGCATTTCATAAGCGTCGGAGTTGTCGGGTGTAACCAATGAGAAACGAGTTGCGCCAAGCGTGGCGTTTCAGCCCGCCGAGTTTTGATTGTCGCACGTCGGCCAGATAGCCCAAGGTAATGTGGGCTTGCTTCACGGGGAGCGTTACTGTGGTTTGCATTCGGGCCGAAGGGCAATTGGCTGGATGCGTCAGATGTAGAATGCCGTGGGAGTGGCCCAGCGAGAATATCTCGTAGTACGACTGCCCGTATTCTGGCGAGAACTGTAAGCCAAGTGCTTGCCCGTCTACTTGTAATCGTACCGTAGCTTTTTGGTGGAAGAAAGGGAATGCATATTCTGCACGCGCTGAGGCTTGCAAGTCGGCACCGATGCGGCCTTGTGCAGGATTGTTAGAGTTGCGTGTGTTGTACGTAAATCCTCCTGAGCCTTCTATCATACCGCCCAATGAGAAGCGCCACCTTTGTCCAACATTCCAATGGTAGAGCCAACCACCAGCTGCTGAGAGTTCGGTGTCTAGGTCTTTTCCATCATCGGTGGGCGAGTGGAGGTAAGCTCCTTGCGCCGTATAGAGGGCTTGCACCGTCACGTGGCCGCCGCCCCAACGAGCCTGTCGCTCCGTTTGATGAAGCAGTGTGAAGTCTGTACCTGTATATGTGAGAGGTGATAGGTAGGTATCTAGCACACTTGCATGCCCCACGCCCCAAAGCCATGTACGAGTGGTGACATTGGGTGTCTGAGCTTGGAGGGAAAGGGCGAATGCCGCTCCTATAATATATAGCAGACTGCGTGAGTGGAAAAAAGTTGTGGGCATGGGGATATGTGTGAATGTGCTAATCGGATGATGTATTAGCACAGTGTGTGGGTAGTCGGCGTGGGGACGCGTTGTCCCAGAAACTGGGTGAAAAACGATACAAATTCCACTTTTATAGCGTCCTTAATGCGTTATTCCCCAGTACGTTCTTCCTTATTTGCTTTTCTTTGTTCCCTTATAAATGAGGAATGCCACTACGATGATTGCGAGTACTAAGATTACGTAGCCAATCTCATGGCTATACTGTGCGGCTTTGTCGGCGATTTCCTTTGTAGTGCCTACGGGCATCTGTGTGTAGATCACGTAGCCTAAGAGCGCAAGCACTGAGTTCCAAATGCCAGCTCCGAGCGTGGTGAAGAGCAAGAACTTATCCAAGCGCATGCCCGCCAGTCCGGCAGGAATACTGATGAGCTGACGAACGGCAGGAACTAGACGGCCAAAGAATGTGGACGATGCACCATGATCGCGGAAGAACTCTTCAGCGTGCTCCACCTTCTTGCGGTCGATGAGGCACATGTGGCCTATGCGACTGTCGGCAAAGCGGTATACGATGGGGCGTCCGAGCCATCGAGCGAGATAATAATTAATCAAGGCGCCAATGTCGGCTCCGATGGTGGCAATGATGACCACGAGCACGATGTTGAGTGTACTGTCCGACGTAAACGAAAGATAGGCCGCGGGAGGTACGATTACTTCCGATGGGAAGGGAATGAACGAACTCTCAATGGCCATAAATACGAGAATCCACCAATAGTTGAGGTGGGTCAGTGCGAATTCTATCAATGCTTGCATTGCTTGTAAAGTTTTTGTTGTGGCGGACAGTCCTTTGCCGCCCAAGGTATGTGTTTCCTCTCTGCTCATTTTGCCATTACTACGAGTTGTTTTATCGTTGTCATGAGGCATGAGAGATTATCTGTGTGCAAAGGTTGCTATTTTTTTGCTAATAACCAATTTTTTGCGCTCTTTTCGCGGATTCGCGTTCTTTCGGTGAAATAAGAATTATCTCTTAATGGAGAAAGGGCTCGTCCTTATTGAAAAATAAGTAATTCAAGTTTTCTCTAAGGAAACTACTTTCTTTAGAGAAACTTGAATAAGTAAGACTTAGAGGAGAAACAACGAACTCATTATGTGGCCTAAAGTGAATGGTTGGAAGTTGTTTTTCCACGTTTATATTTGCCATGGTCTGCAATGGCATGCTTTCGTCTGAAAATGATGGCTATATCATCCGCTGATGGGATAACGTACTTTTAGAAACGGGTGCATTTGACCCCCCTTCCCTAGAACCCTAAACTTCCAACTTATACGAAGCGACATAATAGACTTATAGGCTCAAACTTAGTGCCAAGTAGACCTTTGTATTAAGTATTATTCAATATTAATGCGTATCTTTGCACTCAAAATTTAAAATCAATCCTTAAAACGTTAATGAATCATTCTGCATTCGCACCTCGTTTGTTCAGTGAGTTGCGACACTACAACAAGGAAAAGCTAGCAGCCGACCTCATGGCAGGGCTTATTGTCGGCATTGTAGCTCTTCCGCTAGCCATTGCATTTGGTATTGCGTCGGGCGTTTCGCCCTCGCAGGGTATCCTCACGGCCATCATCGGTGGTTTCATAGTAAGTGCGTTGGGCGGTAGCCGCGTACAGATCGGTGGTCCTACGGGAGCTTTTATCGTGATTATCTATGGCATCGTGAGCAATCCACAACTTGGTCTTTCGGGGCTAATGATTGCTACCATGCTGGCTGGTATTTTCCTCATCGTGCTCGGCGTTTGTCGATTGGGCACCATCATCAAGTTTATTCCATACCCCATCGTGGTGGGTTTCACAAGTGGTATTGCTGTGACAATATTCACTACGCAAATTAAAGACCTCTTCGGGCTTCAAACGGGGAAACTTCCCGGCGATTTCCTTTCCAAGTGGGCCATTTATTTCCAGCACTTCGACACCATTGATTGGATGACCACACTCATCGGCTTGCTAAGCATTGTGGTCATTGCCCTCACGCCGAAGGTGAGTAAGAAAATCCCAGGCTCGCTCGTGGCCATCGTCTTGATGACCATTGGCGTCTATTTTCTCAATGCTTATACAGCTTATCACGTCACTACCATTGGCGACCAATTTGGCGAAATCAAGGCTGCCATTCCCGACTTGCAGGTGCCCAACCTTAGTTGGGAGAACGTGAAGGGACTTTTCCCCACGGCCATGGTTATTGCCGTACTCGGAGCCATAGAGTCGTTGCTCTCTGCCACCGTGGCCGATGGTGTATGTGGTGACCATCACAATTCCAACCAAGAACTCATCGGTCAGGGTGTGGCCAATCTCTGCACACCGCTCTTCGGTGGTATTCCCTGTACGGGAGCCATTGCTCGCACCATGACGAATATCAACAATGGCGGACGCACTCCTGTGGCTGGCATTGTGCATGCCTTGGTGTTGCTCGTTATCTTCCTCGTGCTTATGCCCTTGGCTGCCTACATTCCCATGTCGTGTCTTGCAGGTGTGCTTATCATCGTTTCTTACAACATGAGCGGTTGGCGCACTTTCGCACAGTTGATGAAAAATCCCAAGAGCGATGTCATCGTGTTGCTCATTACGTTCTTCCTCACCGTCATCTTCGACCTCACCGTGGCCATAGAAGTGGGCTTGCTCATTGCTTGCTTGCTCTTTATGAAGCGTATGGCTGAGACTACCCAAATCAAGGTGATAGCCGATGAAATCGACCCAAATGAAGAAACAGATGCCGAGGTGCACGAAGAACATCTTATCATTCCAAAGGGCGTGGAGGTCTATGAGATAAATGGCCCTTACTTCTTCGGTATTGCCAACAAGTTTGAAGAACTAATGGCGAATATGGACGACCATCCTAAAGTGCGCGTCATTCGTATGCGCCGCGTGCCATTTATTGATTCTACGGGTATTCATAACTTGCAAAACCTCTGCGAGATGAGCCATCGTGAGGGTACGCATATCGTGCTGTCGGGCGTAACGCCCAACGTATATAATGTGCTTGAACACAATGGTTTTTGCCAACTCTTGGGCAAGGACCATATCTGTCCTAACATCAATGTGGCTCTTGATCGTGCCGCTGCCATAGTGAAGCGCAAGATTGATTAAATGGTGGTTCTATAAATTCTGAAATTTATGGCATCCCATCCTCAGAATTTATAGAACCACTTTTAAGTTAACGAAAAACGCGTCGCCCTCATCGGCGACGCGTTTTTCGTTCGTATGCTTAGTAAGTGGGCTGTAGATAAGGTACATATCACGTATCCAGTTCCCCCCACTTTCATTCGTGAACTAGTACATTATGCCCCGCAATTCTGCCACGGCAAGTTGTGCATCGCGTTCAGCCTCGAGCTGAGCTGTGCGAGCCGAATAATAGAAAGATACTTCTAACAGATAGTCGAGCAGGGAAATCTGGCCAAGCTCTAGACTGCGGCGCAGCAACTGGTCATTGCTCGAATCGGCAAGTCGCACTTGTAGTTCATCTGCTGTACGCTGCAAAGCTTGCGCTCCTGCATACTTCTGCCGTATGGCTAGCGAGAGTTGTTGCTGAGCATCAGAGAGCGAAAGTTCTTGGACCTCTGTTTGCAGTTGGGCTTGTCGCACGCGTTGGCGAGTATTGCCCCAAAGCGGTAGGGTAAATCCGAGGGAAACACCGCTATAATTGTTCTGACGGATATATTCCCCCTGAAAGCCCACCGTGAGTTGTGGCAAGGCTTCGGCACGCGCCAAGCGTTCTTGGGCTCGACTTTGCAAGATGGCTGCTTGTGCGGCAGCTAGTGTGGGCGATGAGGCTTGTGCTGCTTGCTCTAGACTATCTAGTGAAGGAAGCGCATGAATCGATGCTGGATAATGGCGTCCTGTGAAATGAAGCGTTTTTCCACCATTGAGCGCCTGGAGAGCCAATTGCACTTGTGTACGTTCGTTTTCAGCGCGCGCAAGTTCTGCTTGGCTCATCGAAGCATTGATACAGACTTTATTATACTCCATTTGGTTGATGTCTCCGCGTTGGAATTTTTCCGAATAAAGTCTTTTAATGTCGCGTGCAATGCTGTCGCGCAGGGCGAGCTCGGCGCAAAGTTGATTGCTGTAGACCAACGAGGTGAGCATGCGATCGGCCTCGGCGAGTATGCGCTGCAGCGAAGCACGATAGGTGTGTTGCGCAATGTTGTTTTCGGCCTCGGCCAGAGCGCGTCGATGCCCTAAGATGACACTCCAAGAAAGTTCTTGTGTGAGCGAAACGTTAGTGCGTCCAGGTACTCCTTTTGGCGAGCCAAAGAGATAAGCCACTTCTGCCTCAGGGTCGGGCAGTCTGAGAGCAGAGCCATTGGCTGCTTGTTGCGCCTGAAGTTGCGAACGGAGAACCGCAATCTGTTTGTTGTTGCGCACAATTTCTTGCATAGGCTCTTGCCATGCTGAGAAGTGACGAGCTGATACCTTGTGGTCCTGTGCTTTGGCAGATAACGGCACAAGGGTAAGTGCTATGGTGAGGATAGTCCAGAGAACTTTCATGGATTGGAAAGAGATTGAGTGGTAGATTCTTTTGATTTCTTGAGCGGTGCCATAATAGGCACGATGAAGAGGTTGAGCAGGGTGCTTGTGAGCAATCCGCCGAGCATGACTTGTGCCATAGGGCTCTGTATCTCATTGCCAGGTAGTTCACTGCCTAAGGCAAGCGGAATGAGCGCCAAAGCAGAGCAGAGCGTCGTCATAAGAATGGGCAATAGGCGATCCATTGAGCCTCGCATAATCACTTCGTGGCGTGAAAGTCCGCGACGTGCCAACTCATTGTAACGATCGACGAGGAGCATACCACCGCGTGTAGCCATGCCAAACAGCGAAATAAAGCCGATGATTGCAGGAATGCTCACGACACCACTTGTCAGTACGAGCGAGAGCACACCGCCGATGAGCGCCAGCGGAAGGTTGAGCAATACCACGACCGATTGCTTCCAGGAATGGAATTGCAGATAGAGCAAAAGCAGAATCACCACAATGCTCACCACGCTCAATCCAAGCAACATACGTGATGCAGCAGCTTCGCTCTCAAACTGTCCACCATACTCCACGTGGTAGCCTTCGGGCAGGTCGATGCGCTCTTCGATGGCACGGCGCATATCGTTCACAACAGAACGCATGTCGCGCCCCTCGGCATTGGCCGAAACCACGAGTTTGCGCTGGGCATTCTCGCGACTGATGGTATTCGGGCCTGCCGTAGAGAGAATGTCGGCCACGTCGGAGAGGGGAATTTGTGCACCCGAGGCTGTGGTGATGAGTAGGCCGCGCAAGCGCTCTAAAGTGCGTAGATCGTCATCGGCCACACGCACGGTGAGATCGAATGTTTTGCTACCATCCTGTACTTGGCTCACCACCTCGCCACCGATAGCTGCATTTACATATTCCGCAAATTCGGGCAACGTGATACCATGGCGAGCTAGCAGCGTGCGACGCGGACGGATAACTAGTTGCGGGCGCTCCACTTGCTGCTCTACGTTGAGATCCTTCACCCCGTCGATACCTTGCGTGGCTTGCTTAATCTGCAGACCGAGACTATGAAGGGTACTCAAGTCGGGGCCAAACACCTTGACGGCAATGCCCGCCTTCGTGCCCGAAAGCATAGCATCGATGCGGTGGCTGATGGGTTGACCAATTTCTACGTTGACGCCAGGAAGCGTGGATAGACGACGGCGAATGTCGGCTAGGACCTCTGATTTCTTACGCTCTTTCAGCACAAAGGGTACCTCCATCTCGCTAGTGTTCACACCGAGTGCATGCTCATCAAGTTCGGCACGACCTGTTTTGCGAGCCACGGCTTGCACCTCGGGAACCTGCATGAGTAGCTTCTCTGCTTGCTGGCCGATGAGGTCGCTCTCAGTGAGTGATACACCAGGCAGTGTGCTCACATTGATGGTGAACGAACCCTCGTTGAAGGGAGGAAGGAATGAGCGTCCTAAGCTAAAGAAGAGTATGAGCGTGACGACGACCAATGCGCCCGTGATTCCCAGAATCCAGCGTGACGACCGCCCGAGTGCATAGGCTAAGGCTTGTTCGTACTTCTGCTTGAGCCAACGTACCCAACGTGGCTCGTCGTGACGCTTGTAAGATGTATTTCCTGCCGTAGCATCATCCATTGCATCTTGTGGATCTTTGAGCAGATAAGAGCAGAGCACGGGGGTAAGCGTGAGCGCCACGAGCGTGGATGCAAAGAGCGAGATAATAAAGCTGATGCCAAGCGGTGCGAGCATGCGGCCTTCCAGTCCGGAAAGGAAGAATAAAGGAATGAAACTCACCACGATGATAAGTGTGGAATTGAGTATGGGCATACGCACTTCGCCTGAAGCATGGAATATGATGTCCATTTTCTTTTTCCGCGCTTCTTTGGGCAGACGGGCATTGAGACGCAAACGCTTAAAGACATTTTCCACGTCGACAATGGCATCGTCGACTAACGATCCAATGGCAATGGCCATACCGCCGATGCTCATCGTGTTGATGGTGAGTCCCATCGCCTTTAGTACAAGCATCGTAATGAGCAGCGAAAGGGGAATGGTGACGAGCGAGATGAGCGTGGTGCGAGCGTTCATCAAGAAGATGAAGAGAATGAGCACCACGAAGATGCCGCCCTCGACGAGCGACTTCTGAATGTTGGAAATGGAGGCATCGATGAAGTCCTGCTGACGATATAGGTGAGTGTTGACCTTCACATCGGGCGGAAGCGAGGCTTTGAGTGAAGCGATGGCCGTGTCGAGTTGTTCGGTTAGTTCTAGTGTGCTTGTCGATGGCTGTTTCGTCACGGTGAGCAGCACACCTTGCTGGCCAGAGACAGAGGCAAGACCCATCTTCGGACTCTTGACCCCCATCTTTACATCGGCCACGTCGGCTAGCACAATGGGCTGACCTGAGTCCGATGTCTTGATGACAGCCTCGCCTATCTGCTCGGTGCTGGTAGTGGCCAGTACACCGCGCACGATGTACTCGTTGCCATGTTCATAATGCACACCGCCCGAAGCGTTGCGTGTCATCTGTCGAGTAACATTCATCACTTCGGAGAGACTCACACCATAGTGGCGCATACGTTCGGGATGAAGACGTATTTGATATTCCATAAGGTCGCCCCCCATCACGGTGACTTGGGCTACACCACCTGTGGAGAGCAGGCGTGGGCGAATGGTCCAATCGGCTAGTGTACGCAGTGAACCGAGCGAAGTGGTGTCGGACGTGAGACCTATAAACATTACTTCGCCCATGATGCTCGACTGTGGGCCGAGCGTGGGCTGACCCACTCCCTCGGGCATAGCATCGCCTATGGTGGCGAGTTTCTCAGAGACAATCTGTCGGTCGCGATAGATGTCTGTGCCCCAGTTGAACTCTACCCACACTACGGAGAAACCTGTCGTGGATGAGGAGCGTACGCGGCGCACGTCGGTGGCGCCATTGACTGCTGTTTCTATGGGGAAGGTAACGAGGCGTTCTACTTCTTCTGAGGCCATTCCTTTGGCCTCTGTCATTACGACAACAGTGGGCGCATTGAGGTCGGGGAAAACGTCTACTTCCATCTTCTTGGCTGTCCAGCATCCGATAATAATCAGTAGTAGGCTGAAAAACAGAATGAGAGGGCGGTTGCGAAGTGAAAAGGATATGATTTTGTTGAGCATTAGTTCGTGTTTAGGTAGGAAAGGAAGTATTAAAATAGCTTGTTTGAGCAAAGTAAAAGGTGGGTATCCTAAATTTCTGAATTTATAGAACCACCCTAAAAGGTAACTTTATAACCTAAAATCTTAAAACTCCAAACTCATTGTTTAGTGCGAATGTCCCTCGGGCACAGCCGTAGCGTTGGCAGCAAGGCGTACAAGTGTGGCACCACGTGTCACCACTTTGTCGCCAGGATGAAGCCCTGATAGAATCTCTGTGCGCATCCCGTCGGAGGCGCCTAATGTGACTTCTACCTTGCGATAGGTATCGGCACTATGTTGTACATAGACGAAATAGATGCCTTGTGACTCTGTGATGGCTTCAGAGGAAACGGCTAATACGCCGTGGCGCACGTTGCCTTGAAGGTAGACTTGTGCAAAACTACCTGATACGATGCTTCCCTGATTGTTGAACTCAAAGATTACGGGCACGAAAGCATCTCCATTTCCCGAAGCTTTCCCTTTTGAGATAAGACGACCGCCAAGTTGAGAAAGACTGTATACTTGCGATACATCATCGTAGGCCATACGGAAGTTGGCACTTGAGATGCGTGGTAGCATGCCGAAGTAGCGCTCGGGCACATCGGCACGTAGCTGCACACGTTTGCTCTGTGTTACGATGGCAAGTGCCTGTCCTGCAGAAACATAGTCGCCGGGACGAACCAAAAGAGTCTTGATATATCCGCTTATGGGGGCAGAGATGCCGCGAATTTGCGATGCACTTCCTAAACTCTTTGCCGTGGCGCTTGCTGCTTCGTAGCGTTGGCGCGCATCTTCTAGCTCGCGCTGAGAAATGATTCTTTCGGAAGCAAGTTTTTCAGCACGTTCAAGAGCTAGCTTGGCTGTTTTTGCCTCGCTCTGAGCTACTGCGGCTGGATTGCCATCGGCCATAGGTTTGCCATTTACTACGAATAAGGATTGACCCGCGTTCACAGATACTCCCTCGGTGAGTGCATCGCTAGCGAAGCGGACAATACCTGCCATGGTGGCACTCACCGTGGTTTCTGTACCCGAAGCAGGAAGTACTTGACCACTTACTTCAATGACTTCGGAAAAATCGGAAGGTTGTATCGTTGTGACTTGCACGCCCGCAGCGCGCGCTTGTTCGGTTGTGAACTCTATTTCATCGGGAGCATGCTTGTGGTCGGAGGCCTCGGTGTGTTCGTCGCCTTCATGGTCGTGGTCGTGCCCTTCGTGGGCACTATGGCATGCACTAAAGAGCATAGCAGCACTCGCAGCTATGCTAAGTAATGTATAAGGTATATGCATGAAATAATTTGCGTGGATAAGTAAAAAAAAAGTGTTGTAAGAAAAACTTATCCAAGCAAGGGCGGGCCGCGACGGCTAATTTGCCTGCAAAATGGAGAGGCAAGCAGAGTGGGGGAGGGCAAGGCGGTGTAGGCCTGCACTCCTATATATATAATAGGTGTATGGGCTTCGTTCCAAAAAATGGGAGGAAGAAAGCCACCACCCATATCGCTAGCGGATTTTCGTAGCGTAGAAAGGTGTGTAGCAGTCGGTTGGTAGAAACACTGATGTGCATCTGTGTGCCGGTTGTCGTGGTGTGATGTATGGCAGTCGTTGGTTTGCCCATCTCGATGACAAATCTCCGTGACCCAACAAGCCGCCCCGCCTTCGTGGTGATGGTGGGGGATGAGCGAGAGGATGAGCATCAGTAGAATGGCCATCAACGCAAAATATGTGGGGCGCGAAACTTTCACATTGCAAAGGTAAAAAAAACTTTGTGCAACTGAGTTGCAAAGGCAATAAAAGGGAGAAAATAGTGTGGCTTCGAGTGGAATGTTGTATCTTTGCATAAGAGATGCTTTGGCTTGGCAATTGAAGCAAGCTTCATTGCGCTCGCACTTGCATTATCTTTACATAAGAAAATTAAACACAATCCCTATATTATGAAGAAATTATTTCTGCTTTGTGTGGCTCTCATGATGAGCCTCGCAACGGCACATGCCGATGAAGGTATGTGGCTCTTGAAGCTGATGAAACAGCAACACTTAGAGGATTCGCTCCGCAAGGCTGGCTTACAGCTTCCTCCCGAAGCTCTTTACAGTGAAACAGCTCCCTCGCTGCGTGAATGCATCGGTATCTTTGGTGGCGGATGTACCGGTGAAGTGGTAAGTCCTGAAGGTTTGGTACTGACTAATCATCACTGTGGATTTAGCTATGTACATGAAATGAGCGCCATTGGTCACGACTATATGAAGGATGGCTACTTTGCTCATAACCGCAGCGAAGAATTGCGTACTCCTGCCGACTTGACATTCACCTTCGTGGTTCGCATCGTGGATGTGACGAAGGAAGTGAATGCTGAGGCTGCCAAGAAGAAGGTAGATGAATATACGAAGCAAAGCATCGGTTTCCTAGAGCCTATGGCTCAAAAGATGCTGAAGAAGAGCGACTTGGCCAAAAAGAAAGGTATGAGCGCTCGCATCGTACCCTATTTCGGTGGTAACCAATTCTATATCTTCTACGAACAGGAATACCAGGACATTCGCCTTGTAGCTAACCCTCCCTACAACGTGGGGCAGTTTGGTGGCAACACGGACAACTGGATGTGGCCACGCCATAATGCAGACTTCTGCATGTTTCGTATCTACGCCGACAAGAATGGCGAACCTGCTCCTTATAGCAAGGAAAATGTGCCTCTGAAGGTGAAGAAGTTCCTGCCCATCTCGCTCAAAGGAATGAATCAGGGCGACTACACCATGATTATGGGTTTCCCGGGCACTACCACCCGTTATCTTACCGCAGCCGAGGTGAAACTTCGTTGTGAAGGAATCAATCAACCTCTCGTAGTAGCGGGTAACCCCTTATTGCAGTATTACAAGACTTTGATGGATCAGAGCGATGAAAATCGTTTGAAGCTTGAAGATGAGTATGCCTCATGGGGTAACACAATCAAGAATTTTGGCGGAATGAACGAAGCGGTGGAGAAAAACCATCTTATCGCTGATAAACAAGCCGAAGAAGCACGTTTCCGTGAATTTGCTGCTAAGAGTGGTAAGGCTGAGTATAAAGATGTGATTGAGCGCATTGAGAAGCTTTGCCAAGCTTACAGTGATACGATACACGATGCAAGCTTGATGCGTATTGCGCTGCAGGATCAGAGCTTATGGATTCGCCCTTCATTGATCGATGCTTACGAAAAGGCTCTCAAGGGAGGTAAGGATAAGAATATCGCGGCTGCTAAGCAGGCTATCGTAGACTACTGCAAGCGCGTGAACTTCTCGGTTGATAAGGCAATTGATTGCGGTAAAGTACGTCTACTTATTCCTTATTTTATGAAGGAACGTAAGCTCAAGGAATTACCGCGTTTTCTCAGCGGCAAGCAGAACTTGGAGCAAAATATAGATCGCTTGTATGCTAACACCGTATTTGCTGATAGCGCCAAGTTGGCCAGCGCTCTGGAAAAGAACGATGCAGAAGTGCTGAAATCAGATCCTCTTTATGTGGAGTGCAAGGATATCAACGACTACTCGGAGACTACCTTTGCAGGTATGAAGAAGTATAACGAGCTACGTAAGGAACTCGATAAAATTTATGTGCGTGGTCTTTGCGAAATGTACGACTGGACAAAGTCACCCGATGCTAACTTCACCCTGCGTATGACCTATGGTCATGTAAAGGACCTCCATCCTCGCGATGCTGTAAGTTATGATTGGCGCACGGTGCTCGATGGCATGTTTGAGAAAGAAAGCAAGACTGAAAGCGACTATTTCATCAATGAACGTTTGCGTAAGCTTTACGAAGCAAAAGACTTTGGACGCTACGCTCGCGAAGATGGCAAACTGCCCACTTGCTTCCTTTCTGACAATGATATTACGGGTGGCAACTCTGGTTCAGGTGTGCTCAATGCCAAAGGCGAACTCATTGGTTTGGCCTTCGACGGAAACATTGAGAGCCTTTCGAGCGACCTCAAGTTCAACCCGCAGCTTCAGCGTTGTATCAACGTTGACATTCGCTATGTGATGTTTATTATTGACAAATTCGGCGGTAGCACCTACGTGCTCGACGAACTCGATATCCGTTAACGCGGAACATTCTCATCTGAGAATACCATTTTTATTTATTAGAACACCTTTGAAGAGGACTCCCATTGTGGAGCCCTCTTTTTCATAGCTGCAAGTGCGTATGCCCCAGGGACTATCGCTGCTCACCCCTTGGACCTGTCACGTGTGTTCTTTTATGAATTGCTCAAAAATATCCGTACATTCCCCCAAAAAATAGTCCCAACTCTTGCGAGTTTCTATAATAAATCATACTTTTGCGGTGTACTACTATTGTATAACACTAAAACAGTATATAAAAGTATGATTAACGTAAACCATATAGACTTTAGTTATGGGCGGAGAAAGCCGCTCGTATTCAGTGATTTTTCCTTAGAACTGCCTGTGGGGAAAATCTGCGGACTATTAGGTAAGAACGGTACGGGTAAGAGTACGCTCCTCTACCTCATGAGCGGATTGCTCCGTGTACAGAAGGGAATAATCACCTTCGACGGACAGGATGTGACCAAGCGCTTACCAGAAGTATTGAGCGATATATTCATCGTGCCCGAGGAAATAGAACTTCCTTCGCTCAGTATGGAACAGTATGTAAGAGTCAATGCACCGTTTTATCCCAAGTTTAGTTACGAGGTGCTTGATGAGTGCTTGAAAGATTTCGAACTGCCCACTCATCTCGACCTACGCGGTCTTTCTATGGGACAGAAGAAGAAGGCCTTTATGAGTTTCGCCCTAGCTACGGGCACGCGTCTATTGCTCATGGATGAACCTACGAATGGACTAGATATTCCCTCGAAGAGCCTCTTCCGCAAAGTAGTTTCGCGCCACATGTCCGACAATCGAACGCTCGTGATTTCTACTCATCAAGTGCGTGATGTCGATATGTTGCTCGACCACGTAATCCTGCTCGAAGGCTCTCACCTCTTGCTCAATTGTTCTACGGCAGATATATGTGCAGCCTTGCGCTTTGAGGAACGCCCCATGGGAGTGAGTACGGAAGATGCACTCTATACACAGCCCTCTATCTATGGCAACTCCGTCATTGTGGAAAACCACGAAGCAGACAATGAGACACCTATAAATCTTGAGATGCTCTTTAATTGTGCTGAGGCGGGAAAACTTCCCAAGTCGCTCACAGAATAACCTAGTTTTTCCAAACTTCTCCTAAAAATATTCCTATATATAATGAAAAATTTCAGCATACAACGTTTCGGAGTGTTGCTCCGTTATGATATTGTGCAGAATCTGCGCTCTTATGTCTTTATGATGCTCGGCCTTTTTTTGGCGCACTTCTTCGCCCAGCTGAGTGTATACTATTTTTCGCTTAAAGGGTGGACGCAGCTTTCTGAGGGAAAAGTCGATAGCGTGTTGAGCGATGCCTATGCTTGTGCTTGGGTGGTGACGCTCATGTCGATGGTGCTAGGACTATCCTTTTCGTTCGCTAATTTGAAATCGAAGTCCAAGCGCATAGCATATCTCATGTTGCCAGCTTCAAATCTAGAAAAATACCTTTCGCGTGTGCTAATCTTCACGGTGGGGATGGTTGCACTCAACGTTGTGACGTTCTTCGTCGCTGATGTGGCACGCATGGTTGCGCTATTGGCCATGCCCGCTCACATAGGCGTAATGTTTGGTGAGATAGCAAAGAGGTTTCTTGAGGACGTGTGGACAATAGGCTTTGAAAGATTTTCTGTATATGGTATATGGACGATGTTCTGTACGCTTGCTTCAACTCTCAACATCTACCTTTTGTTCTTGCTAGGAAGTGCATTGTTTCGCAAGTTTGCCTTCTTTAAGACGGCAGGCATCATCGTTGGAGGTGGCATCTTTTTATCAATGGTTGTTGCCTCTTGGGCGATGCACATTTGTATCACGGGAGGTGATGTGGATGTGTCGGTAGAAGCTCCGCTTCTTACCTGTTTCCATGTGCTATGCTGCGTAGCTTGGGTAGTTCTGAGTTATTGGCTCTTTAAGCATATCACAGTGATTAGAAGAAGTTTCTTCTGAAATAGCCCCCATTCTGTACACTCCTATAATGTAGGAATGTGTTGCCCATAAAAGGCTCATACCGTGAACTACAAGATGATGAATCTTGCGAACAATAAAAAACGAACCATTCTCTCTAATTCCCTTAAAAATGAATTTTAAAGAAGGTCAACCTATCTATGCGCAGATAGCCGAACGAATATGCGACGAAGTGCTAGCAGGAACGTATCAGCCCGATAGTCGCATTCCTGGCGTTCGAGAATATTCCGCTTTGCTCGAGGTAAACGTCAACACTACGGTAAAGGCGTATGAACTCTTAGCTCAGCGAGGCATTATTTATTCCCGCCGAGGAATGGGTTATTTTGTAGCAGCCGATGCTCCCACTTATATTCAAGAAGAGCGTCGTGCCTACTTCCGCCAGCACGCTTTGCCCGAGCTATTCCGACAAATGTGTCTGCTCGGCATCTCCATAGATGAGGTGGTGAAACTTTACAAAGAACAACAAAAATCTTAACTCTCGTCAAAGTACATTCAATGAAACAGACAATAACCCTTATAGCGCTATCTATGCTCGCTTTGCCAGTAAGCGCACAAAAACGTGGCAAAGTGGTCGACGCGCAAGGTCAGCCAGTGGCTTTCGCCAATGTGGTGGCTCTCAATCCCGCTGATTCAGCTGTGGTGGCTGCCACACTAACTCGCGATGATGGTCAATGGCAGTTTGCCGATAGCGTAAAGACGCTATCTTTGCTTCGCGTAAGTGCCGTAGGTTACGAATCGCTCTATTATAAAAGTAGCGTGCCTATGGAGCAGCTTACGCTCACGCTTCGATCGCTAGATGCTCATCAGTTAGGCGAGGCCAGTGTGGTGTATAAACGTCCCGTGTCGAAGCTTGAGAATGGTGCTCTTGTCACTTCAGTCGACAACACCGTACTTTCCAAGGCAGGCACGGCCGAGGATTTGTTGCAGCAAGTGCCAGGCTTGATGAAGTCGGCCGACAAGGATGGCAGCATCGAAGTAGTAGGCAGAGGCAAACCATTGGTCTATATCAACGGCCGACAGATGCGCGACGATAGTGAACTCAAGCAGCTTCGTAGCGAAGACATAAAAAGCGTGGAAGTTGTCAACAATCCTGGAGCACAGTATGATGCTTCAGTCAATGCCGTGGTGCGTATCCGCACAAAGCGTCGTAAGGGCGAAGGCATTGGGGTGAACTTTAGCAATGATTACTTTCAGGGCAAGTATGCAAGCGAACGCTCCCGCCTCAATCTTTCTATGCGCAAGAATGCTTTCGACCTTAATCTTCAAGGGGGCTACAATTATAATCGCGGCTATTGGAAATCTGGAAGTGACCAAACGGTTCAGACGCCTGAAGGCCTTTGGTCGATGCCCTTTAACAATGAAAACTTTTGGAAGATGCACAAGGCCGATGGAGTGGTGGAGTTTAACGTAACACCCTCCGACAAACACTCTGCAGGAGTGCGCTATTCACTGCATAAGGCTTTCCCTAACCAAAGTAATGGCCTTGTAGAGAGCTATATACGCAAGAATGGGGAAGACTTCGACCAACTGACCAACCGCCTTCGTGAAGATAGCGACAATGACCTTACCCACTCCGTCAATGCTTATTACAATGGTCATTGGGGAAAGAGCGAGTTTCGTATCGATGCCGACTTCTATGCAAGTGGAAGTCATGAAGAAAGCATTTACGACGAAATGAGCCAGACACAGACCAGTCGGCAGTTTCCCACGGTGAGCGACACGCGCAATCGCCTCTTCTCTGCCAAGGTACAGTACGATTATCCGTGGCTCAAAGGCATTTTTTCCATAGGCTCACAATATGTGCAGACCAATCGTCACGACAATTATTATATAGCAGCTACATTGCCTGGCATATCGCCCTCGGCATCGCAACTTATGGAACGTACTGCCGCAGGTTTTATTACCTATTCTACCACGATAGCGCGTCGCTATCAGTTGACGGCAGGCCTTCGCTACGAACACTTGCAGCTCGACTATTATCTTTCCCGTCAGCACATCGATGAGCAATCGCCCGTCTACAACAACCTTTTCCCTTCTTTCTCATTGGCCGGTATGATAGGCAAGGCGCAGTTAATGCTCTCCTATACAAGTAAGACCACCCGTCCCGGTTACAATCAACTCTCGTCCAATGTCTCTTATGGCAATCGCTATTTGCTGCTAAGCGGAAATCCCAATCTGAAGCCCACCATCCTTCATTCGATCAACTTCACCGCCGTATGGAAATGGTTACAAGCCACAATGAACTTTGATCGTAGTCGTGATGGCATACTTTATTGGGGGGAATCTCTGCCCGAGCAGCCTGAGGTGACGAAGATTACGTATATCAACCGCAATTGTTCACAACTACAAGCTACGCTCACCTTCTCGCACCAAATCAAGTTTTGGCGTCCCATGCTGACGGCTTATGTCTCGAAGAATTTCTGCAACTTGCGCCTTGAAGATGGCACTCGTCTGCACATGAATCCCATTCTATCGCTTCACACCTCGCACTCGTTTACGTTACCCAAGGGATTTGGCTTTACCGCAACCTATAGTATGACGACGCGCGG
This sequence comes from uncultured Prevotella sp., assembly GCA_900541575.1. Lineage (GTDB taxonomy): Bacteria > Bacteroidota > Bacteroidia > Bacteroidales > Bacteroidaceae > Alloprevotella. Next base: position 7,758 of record UQKO01000007.1, on the reverse strand, counting down.
CAGTTATCAGAATGTGCAATTGCTTCGCATGAATCATTACCTTGAGACTTACCTCACGAAGTCGTTACTGCACGATGCACTCAGCATCAACATTGGTGGTAGTGATTTGCTGAAACAAAACATTAGTAGCGTTCGTATGAATCTGCAGAATGGCAATATTGTACAGACTGGTAGCGGCGACACCCGCGTGTTTTATATCAAACTCAATTATAAGTTCAATTCCATGCGCAATCGCTATAAAGGCGAGAGCACGGTCGATGAGGTGATACAACGATTGTAGCGAAATTTGAATAGATCCACTCTAAGGTTCGTTGCTAACTGACAATGGGATGGATCTCTTACCATGCAAATTACTTCCCATTCGGAGAACAGAGTAAGGCAAGCGTTTAGGCTAAAAGGCTTAGACGCTTGCCATTCTTTTTGCAGGGGAAACGCATCAAATTTTATTTTTTTAAACATGGGTTTAAGTTTCGGATTTAGCAAAGCGGGCTTTTTCATTATGGTGCGATACGAAAGGGGGGACAGCGGATATTCCCAGTTGGTATTTTCCTTATGTCGTGTATGTTTACCCATTTTCCATGTTGTAGTAAGGCCGTTGAGTGAAGATACAGTCCTATCTCAGGGAATGAGAATCGTCTCTCTGCATAGATGGGAAATTCCCCCTTGTAAACGGAGGTTTTCATAAACTGCGAACGAAGTGTTCCTAACTTCGTCATTATCAATCTAGAACCTAGACCATTCCGTTTCTCAATGAAGACTTTCACGTCTACCACAGGCCTGTGGTAGCTCTGCCGCACGGCAGCGGTAGCTTTACCACAGGCCTGTGGTAGCTTTACCGCTCGGCAGCGGTAGACATAATGATGGGCATCTGTGAAAGAGGAAACGTACATCTGTGAAAGGTAAAACGTACATCTGTGGACGGGAAGACAAATCACTTTCCTCATCATACCACCCAGAATATCCGCTGCTCCGCTTTTAGCCCAACGCTTTGGCTAGTTCCGAAACTTTCGTATACAACAAAGAAGGCAGATGTCCTGTGAGGAGCATCTGCCTTCAAAAGTATTATTATCTCATGCAAATCCTTATGGGAAAGGAGTTGCACAGAGATTGGAAAAACGTGATTAGTTTGCAGGAGTTTCAGCAGCCTTCTTCTGAAGAGAAGTTACTGTGAAACCTACGATAGCAACACCGAGGTTGCCATTTTCAAGCGTAGCGGTGCGTACTGACTTGTTGTAGATGGTGATGTACACCTTGCCTGTGTATGAAGCAGGAACGGTGCAAGTCACCTGGTTAAGTTCGAAAGTCTGGTCGGTGGGATCGGTAGAGAACTTGCACGAACCTATCTTCTCAGCCTCGGCGAGTTCTCCAGCCGTGGTGATGGGAGCTGCAGAAGCATATACGTCGAAGTTACCTGCGTTGGTGGGATAGTTGTTACCGAAGATGGCAGCCATGTTGAAGCCTTGGATGGTAATTTCGGGGAAGTTGACGTTCGTGAGGTTAAGCTCGTAGGTGAGCAAGCCTTCGTCCATGTTAGAGCCAAATGCTGCTTGTCCCTGTTGGAATAGCCCCGTGTGGTGGAGTACAGTGTTGACGAAACCATAATAGCCTCTAAATCCAATCACATCGAGTGGTTCAATCTCGAAGTCCTGACGGCTTTCGCCAAGTTTTACAGCACTGAAAGGCGCAGCTACGAGAGCGTTGGCATCGGTGAAGTCGATATCGATGGCAGTAGTGCGTTCGTAGTCGTCGGTGGCAACGATTGTTTTTGTCTCTCCATAAGTCATGGCTCCTTCTACGTAGGCATAAGCCTTAATGTAGTAAGTGGTGCCAGCTGTTAGCCCTGTGATGGCAGCGGTTTGTTCGCCACTCTTTACTTTGTTGAAGTCGTAGAACTTGTTGCTCGCATCGGCCAATGGTGCAGCGGGGTCGGTGCTAAGGATAAAACCTTCGCGAGACACTTCCACGCCTTCGGGAATTTGGAGGTCGATGGTAGCTTTGGCAGCTACACCCGACACTACCACATCGCCAGTGGTCACAGTGGGAAGAACCGCGGGCGTAACGATAGCCTTGTCGTAGTCGGCCTTATCCACATCGCCGCTACATGCAGCCATGCCCGTGAGGGTAAGGCCGAGGAAGAGCGATTTGATGATGTATGATGTTTTCATTGTGTGATTTCTATTTATGGCATAAGCCAATGTTTGGGGAATGTGGGAATAACGCTTTAGTGTGGGCATGCTCTGCATCGTCTCTGCCTCGTTCCTCTCTTCTGCCTACCTACCTCGCTAGAGGAAGAGGCTAGAATAAAGGAGCGGAGGGAGAGTAGTAGACGATAGTTGCAGAAAAGCGTGCTTACTCAGCAGGATTTTGGTCTTCTTCTGAGATAGCGTCGTTATCGCGGATTTCGTTTTGTGGAATCTGGAATATCCACTTGTAGCTAGTATGAGGAATGTTCTTCTTCAAGGCAGGAGCCTCATTGCTTCCTTCATAGTCGCGTACGAGGTCTTGCTTCAAGCGGAGGCAGTCTGTATAGCCGAAGCCTTCGCCGTAGAGTTCAATACGGCGCTGCTTGTAGATAGACATCTGTGTGTATGAAGAGGGAGCTGTCCATCCTTCTACACGATTGGGCATAAACTCTGCCATGATGTCGGCACATGCTTGAGCGTGGCCTGCCATGAGTTGAGCTTCCGCCTCGATGAGATACATTTCCGATACGCGCATGTAGACCACGTTGCCCAACCATTGATCCACGTAGGGGAACTTCTTACACATCAATGCAGGGTAAGTCTCTGTAGCTTCTTCGGGAGTGACGAAGAGCTTCTTGCGCACATCAGCGTCGGGGATAGAGTTGTAAAGCGCTTGATCCATCACGTGGGGAGCTTGGCGGGCATATCCTGGACCATCGTAGCTATTGAATGAGGCCCATGAAGCATAGTAGAGCTTGGTGGCATCGGTGGGGATGAAAGCCCACATCACTTCTTGATTGGAAGCATCCTGATAGTTCCAAGTTTGAGCCAAGTTGATATCGTTGAGCTCATAGCCTTGACGAGCCGCATGAGCCATGGCAGCCGCCTTGTCCCATTCGTTCATTACCAAGTAGACGCGTGCCAAGAAACCTTCAGCTACGTTCTCATCGATGGTAGTCTTGTCGTTGCCATGCTTGTAGCCTTGGAGACACTGCACAGCCTTTTCAAGGTCAGAAGTGGCTTGAGCGTATACCTGTGCCACTGTGGCACGACCTTTTACTTCCTTTTCGCTCTCTTTAGAGGTGAGGAGGATAGGCACGCAGAGTTTGTCTTCGTTGCCCTTGTAGGTCATCTGGTAGTACTGTGCCAAGTAAGCATAGGAAATGCCGCGGAAGGCGAGAGCTTGGCCGAGATACTGCTTCTGCACGGAGGAGGCACTAGCTTCGTCGATAACGCTAATCACGTCATTGGCCGACTTGATGATGGTGTAAAAGAAACTCCAGTACCATTTTGCTCGGATATACATCTGTGCATTATAGTCAAGCACGTGGTCGAACTGGAAGGGATCTCCCGTACCGAGAATGTGCGACTGGTTGTTGCTCATCACGTCGGCAACGGTCATGATACCACCGAAGCCACACTCAATATGTGCATTGATATCGTTACCAAGTCCACTAGGGGAGAACAAGTTCCAATTAGAGTAGCAACCATTGAGCTGCGAAGCCAAGACTTTCTGTGGATCCTTCTTGCCCTCGTTTTCTATCTGTTCGTTAGTAGCTGTTGTTGAATCCATGTCATTGAAGAAATCTTCGCCACACGAAGTCAAAAGCATGCCACCAGCCAAAACAGCTGTCAAGTATTTTGCAAATTTCATAATGTATGCGTAGTTAAGAAAGAAATTAGAAGTTTACATTCACACCAAACGAAATGGTACGCAATGCAGAGTAGGATGATGATGACACGGCACCACTGAGGCTCTGACGTGGGTCAAGACCCTTACGCTTCGATCCGAGGAAGAGGTTGTCTCCTACGGCATATACACGTACGGAGCTCAATCCTGGAACACGCGAAGTGATGCGTTGAGGAAGAGTGTAGCCCAAAGTGATGTTGCGGAGCGAGAAGTAATCTGAGCGGATGAGGAAGCGGTCGCTGTTCACACCGCCTGTCATGCGGTAGCCATCCTTGAAGATAGGCACATCGGTCACGTCGCCCGGCTTCTGCCAGCGCTTAAACATATCTACGGAGATAGCGTTGCCCAGTGCTCCATCCATCAACGTTTGGTAGGCACCATCATAGGTGTAACCGCCAAATGAGAAAGCTGTCTGGATGCTGAGGTCGAAGCCATAAGCCTGAAGTGTCGTGGTGAGACCACCAAAGACTTTAGGCAGTGACGACTTACCAATCTGATATCGAGTGGCTTTCTGAGCATCGTTGGTAGTTTCCTGTACGGTCTCTGTTACGGGATTTCCCTCTGCATCGAGTTTGGGGTTCCCATCGGCATCGAGCACGGGCTTTTTTACATCAACATAGTAAAGAGCTTCACCCGTCTGAGAGTCTACGCCCGCATACTTATACATATAGAAGTCGTAGAGCGAGCCGCCCTTCTTGCGCCAATAGCTTCCTGTGTAGTAGCCCTCTTCAGGACGTCCTTCTTGAAGTTTGGTGAGCTCATTCTTATAGTGCGTCAAGTTGATTTGAGCCGACCAGTTGATGTCGCGAGTCTGAATCATCACACCACCGAGGGTCAATTCCACACCAGTGTTGCGCATGGACTGCTCGTTGGTCAGAATCGTGTTGGGCTCACCCTGGCTGACAGGCAGTGTGTGCCAACCAATCATGTCGGAGGTATTCTTCACGAAGAAGTCGAAGTCGAATGTCAAGCGGTTGTTGAACAAAGCTCCTTCAAGACCTACGTCGAAAGTCTTACTCTTTTCCCAAGTTAAGTCGCGGTTGCCACGATAAACTTGAATTACAGAGAATTGGGGCTTCTCTGCCGTACCAGCGTTGACCACTTCATAGTGGTCGAGGTAGCCACCATAGATACGATAGCCATCTGCATCGAGCAGACCATCGTTACCCTGCGTACCATAGCTAGTGCGGAGCTTCAAGCGATTTACGAAACCACCAGCTTTATCTTTAAACCAATTCTCCTCGGCGATGTTCCATGCAGCACCTACTGACCAGAAGTTACCCCAACGGCTTTCAGGAGCGAACATGCTCGAACCATCGCGACGATATGTACCTGAAAGGCTATAGGTGTGGTTGTAGCTATACTCCGCACGACCCAAGAAGCTCTCCAAGTGGTAAGCATCGTTGCTTGATCTAGGATCTGCCTGATTCGTCAGAGAGTAAGAGAAATTGTTTTCTGACAAGAAGAACTGCGTACGATAAGCAGCAAGGCCACGTGAGTATTGAGCTTTTGTCTCGTGACCTGCCATGAGGCTGATAGAGTGTTTGCCGAACGTATCGCTGTAGTTGAAGCGCTGAGTAGCGTTCACTACGCTAGTGCGGCTTGAAGTCTTCGTACCATAACCATTCATATTCTTGGCATCGGCAGTGACGGGAGCGGTGAATTTGTCAGCCCAGCTCTGGAAGTTGTCTATCGCGATGTCAGCGTGGAAAGTCAATCCCTTGTAAATCTTGAAGTCGGCATAACCGCGAGCATTAAATACGTCGCTGATGCTCTCGTTCGTATTGTTATATACATCAGTCAAGGGGTTGCGGTCGCCTTGGAACAAGCGGTGGTAACCTAATTCGCTATGATCACCTGTATCAAGGATAGGTTGCCCATTTTCGTCGTATACCATCTGTCCCTGTTTGTTGTAAAGATATACAGGGTAGATAGGAGCAATGAATTGTGTCCAAGAGAAAATGTTGGAAGCCGTACCAGCTGAAGCACTAATACCATTTGACTTGCTATGGGTATAGCCCAAGTTAGCGCCTACGGTCAACCAATCGAAAGCTTTGTGGTCCAAGCGCAGACGGCCAGTCATACGGCTGAAGTCTGAATTCTTCATGTACGAGTCGTCCGAGAGATAGTTGAACGACATGTAGTATTGTGTACGCTCGTTACCACCATTGATGCCTACGTTGTATTCCTGACGCAATCCGTTGTGGAAAGCCTCGTCATCCCAATTGGTGGGGATAATCTGTTGTGCGTTTGCGTTGAAACGGCCCGTGATAGGATCTACGAGGGCGTAGTCCGACACATTGAACACGTTGTAGCCACCCAGTCCGCTCACCAATGTCTGCGAAGCATTGAGACGCGCTGCCAAGTCGCTCATTTGGCCAAGATTACGATTGTAGAAGCTTTCCCAAATCATTTCGTAGTACTGGGCAGGATTGTCGATGGTCTTATACTTCGACACACCACGTGCATTCCAACCCCACTTGGCATCCACTGTCACGCGAGTCTTACCATCAGTAGAACCTTTCTTAGTGGTGATATAGATGATACCATTTGAACCACGAGCACCATAGATAGAAGTAGCCGAAGCATCCTTCTGTACGTTGATGCTCTCAATATCGTTGGGGTTGATGCTATTGAGCGAACCTTCATAAGGAGCACCATCTACGATGATGAGAGGTTGAGTATCGGCGTTGATAGAACCGATACCGCGCAGGTAGATATTGGCAGCAGAACCCGGCTGACCTGTAGCAGAAGTCAACTGAATACCCGGCATCACACCTTCGAGTGCCTTCGTTACGTTCGACACTTGGAGCTTTTCAAGCGATTTACCCTTGATGGCCGATACCGAACCAGTAAAATCGCCTTTCTTTACCTTACCATAGCCTACGACAACTGCTTCTTCTAGCTCATTGTCATTGTCGGCGAGCACCACTTTGACATTTCCAGCGATGCTGATGGTCTGGGCTTTCTTACCGATGTAGTTGATTCTCAATTTAGTGGCTGAAGACGGCACATTTTGCAGCGTGAAGTTACCATTTGCATCGGTAACGGTCACACCCTTATGCCCTTCTACACGTACAGAAGCACCAGCAACGGGCTGACCGTCGGTGTCGAGCACCCTACCCGTGACGCGCTTCTGTGCTGAAGCAGTAGCTGCTGTCATCAGCAGCGCAGCTCCCATAAGCACTAACTTTTTGTTCATAATCTAACCGTTTTATTTAATGTTCGTTATTTCGCTTGCAAGCTTAGCCTGAATAAATTGTGTGGGGAGGAAAAAAGGACGTTTTCGGTGGGTCGAATGTTGTCTAGTTCCTGAGTTGTTGTCCTTATAATAGTAGAACAATAGTGTTAAGTCTTGTCTGCTCTTTGCGTGAAATCGTTGTGTCGCTGCGGAGCGTTATGGTTGATATAGAGGCTAAGCAGAAGTTAATTTTACTGCTTTTCTTTTAAAAGGCTCATCTTCTCTACCTAAAATCTCATTCTGGAGCCTTATTAGTGGTTCATTTTGTAAGCAAAGTAGCTTATATGTGAACTTTTTGTTACAATAGTTGGCTGCAAATGTATCGATTATTTCTTATAGAACAATAAGTCAGTATCATTTTTTTTATATTTTCATATGTTTTCTTTTGAATTTGCTAGGTTCTCGTTGCAAACAAAGTATAAAGAAACTATTTTTGTGTGATAAAGAAGACTTTTCCGTTTTGTAATGCAGCGTGTTTGTGATGGAGTTATTAAGGTGAAGAGAATATGGGGGAATATTGTGGACGGATGCGTTTGGGAATCAGTATTACGAAAATACATTTATTCAACTTTCGGATTTAGCAAGAACGGGCTGAAAGCCCAATGGTGCACATAGCCCAGGGCAAGCGAAGCGACACCCTGGGT
>UQKO01000006.1 GCA_900541575.1 uncultured Prevotella sp. | reverse complement strand
AATACAAATTTGTAGGACACAAAGTTAACCTCTAATGATTGGATTTGCCCATGACAGCAAGAGATGCAATATTAGGGGTGTGAAAGTTGGGCTAATGTTCCACACTCCCCAATATTTTCCTATACACGAGTTCCCAATCTTTTGATCCAATAAATGAGTGCAATAAAGCCTAGGATTGCCCCCGCATAGCCAATGTAGGAAATGTCTGCATGATCGCATATTTGTCCGCCAAAGAAGGCTCCGCTTCCAATACCAAGATTGAAGATGCCTGAAAAGATTGACATGGCCACTGAAGTACTCTCAGGAGTAGTAATAAGTATTATGTTGGATTGCATTGCCACATTATATGCTGTAGCAGCCATTCCCCACACTGCACATACCACAATGAGCAATGAGGTGCTGAACGATGTGGGAGTAAGTAACAACAGACACACAACCATAAGAGCAATTACCCAAGTGATAAAAGCCTTCCGATTGCGACTATAATAACGAGAGAAAGCTAGACTTCCCAAAAAGCCCGCACCACCAAAAATCATCAGCGCTGCAGTCACTAACGAATCGGACATATGTGCCACTTGTTTTAGGAATGGCTCAATATAACTATAGCCTATATAATAGGCCGTTGACACGAGAAGAGTAAAAATATATGTTCCTATGATACCTTTTTGATTAAGCAACGCTGGGAGTTTCCTTACAGAGAAACCTCCTCTACTCGGTACTATGGGGAGTTTTAGCGCGGTATAACAAAAGGTAAAGGCTGAAAAGATGCCAATGCTTAAGAATGTCATACGCCATCCTACATGCAATCCTATGATACGGCCTAGGGGCATGCCGAGTATCATCGCTACCGAAGACCCCGTCACCACCATGCTGAGGGCCAAAGATCTGTGCTTTTCAGGCACGATGCGCACTGCAATAGGCGAAATAATCGACCAAAAGATGGAATGAGTACATGCCACACCTATTCGCGACAGCATCAACATGCCAAAACTATCCGACAAGAAAGACATTACCTGAAATGCGGTAAATAGTCCTAACAACCACAACATGAGGCGACGCATTTCCATCTTCGACACCATTATCATCAAAGGAAGCGAAAGCAACATCACCACCCAAGCATAAACGGAGATGAGCATGCCAACACTCGCCTTTGTTAGGTGGAATTCTGTTTGTATATCTGTGAGCAACCCTATAGGTACAAACTCAGAAGTATTGAATATAAACGTGGAAAAAGTGAGCGAAATAAGTGACAACCAATGCGACAAGGACATTTTTTCGGACATAATTACATGAATATAAAATAATTGTAATAAAGAATATCAATCCGACAGAACACAATAATGGCTCTTATCAGACTCGGGAATAGTTTAGTATAAAGTTTTATGCGATGCAAAGTTACAGAGAACTTGCACATCTCTAGCAAAATTTCTTTTTAAAAAGACAGGCTTTATACATAAAAGGACTGACATCCTTTTTTCTTTAGCGTAAACGCATTATATTTGCGTGCATAAATTTATTCTTCTACTCAAATACGCTATACAATGATACTAGCTTCCATAAAAGATGCTGCACGCATCGCACCGCTCCACCCAGCTTTCCAAATGGTATTTGATTACGTGGCAACACACGATTTGCTTCACGCTCCCGCCGAACGTATCACGCTAGACGGCGAAAAGGTCTTTATCAATGTTGACGATGCACTACTTCGTAAACAAGAAGAACAATCTCTAGAAATTCACCGCCGCTATATTGATATTCATTTTCCACTAAGCGGAAATGAACGTGTGGGTTGGACTCCCCTAAACGAACTACACGTTGAGAGCCAAGCACCATTCGACACCGAACGCGACTTTGCTCTTTTTCCCCAGCAAGCCAAAACGTACTTCACTGCTACCCCTGGCGACTTCTACATAATGTTCCCTGAAGATGCACACGCTCCCATCATTGGCAGCGGTTCTCTACGCAAAATTATTGCCAAAGTGATACTATAAAGAAAATATCCGTTAGGGCGTAATAAGTACAAATATTTTATCAATATCCCCCTTTGAAAATCTTAGTTATTTTCAAAGGGGGATATGCTCGTTATTATGGATGAATGCCAATCAAGCTTGCTTGAATTGCTGAGACGCTGCCGATAATGGCGATAAAAGCCCGCTAAACTTGAATTAATTATCTCTATATAGGCATTCAAGTTACGCAAAAAGGCCGTTCATGTTATCGTCCTTCGGTCGAAGGACGATGACTTAGATAACGTTCTAAGAAAACTGCTACGGCCTTTTAGCCTAACAACCATATACTTAAAGAGAACACAGCAACGCACTGGTTAACAACTACTATCGAAGTTTCAGATTCTGCACGCTCAAGTTTAAACCGAGAATTGAATTACTAATTACAGGTTGGGTAAGACTACATTATTTATCTTCGCAGCGTAATTACCTCTATTTTAGGCCAAGCTCCTAGACGATATGGCACATTTCCACCAATTCCTGTAGAAACAAAGAGCTTTTGAGAACCTTCACGATAAAGGCCTCCCCACTCAGGCATAAACCATGCAGCGGGAGAGAAACTTCCCACCTGCATCTGAAGAGCATGAGTATGACCAGAAAGTGTAAGGTCGATATCCGTGCGTCCTACGACTCCATGGCGCCAATGCCAAGGATCGTGACTAAGAAGCACGACGCAGCTATGCGATGGCACTCCTTGTAAGGCGCGAGAAAGGTTTCCTCTCTCTGGGAATGGCGGTTTTCCAACATTCTCTACACCTGCCACATGAAGTGTGTCGTCGCCTCTTACAATATCATGATGAGCATTACGCAAAAGCAGCCAACCCATTTGAGCCTGCATACGGGCGATATGCTCCACTTCATCAGCTTGCTGTTTGGGAGTGAAACCGGGCTGATATTGGCAATAATCGTGATTTCCCAATACGGAAATCACGCCATCACTTGCTTGAAGATGATTTAGTATATCGAGATAAGGAAGCATTTCGGCCGATGCTGTGTTGACAATATCTCCGGTGAACACTATCAAATCGGGCTTTTGCTGATTGACACTATCTACAAGAGCACGCACTACCTGGCCATTATCGGCATAAGTGCCAAGATGAAGATCTGAGATTTGCACCACACGATAGCCATCAAAGGCTGATGGAAGATGCTTGAGATGCACTGTCACATGATTCGTCCGTAACATGCGCCATCCCCATCCTGTACCATACACTTGTACGGCTGCCATAAGTACAGAGAATGCAATGGCTACACGATGCACCACAAGAAGTGATGATGGATGATGCCACACGAGGCCCCGTCCCAAAAGATCGGCTACGACAAACACGAGTTTGGGCACCGCCACACAAATGATCAATATAAAGGCCCATTGCATGAGCGGCATCGAGCGAACTTGTAGTATGAGACCGAGCATACAAAACAGCGTCAAGGCGGTAGGCAGCATCACGAGGAATGTACGCCAAAAGCCCGACTGAACTTTGGTGAAATTCCACCAAATGAACAAGTCGGGCAGTATGAGTAGTAACAATAAAAGTACGAAGAAACGAAACATTTTGCCTTACTTTTTGCTTTGTTGTTCTTGCCACTTTTCACGGGCGAACTCCTGCATATCGGTAACGGTATCCTTCTCGTCGACGATTTCCATGCCAAGCATTGTTTCGATCACATCCTCCATTGTGACAAGACCACGGAAACATCCATACTCATCGATAATCACGGAGATATGTTCCTTTTTAGCCAAAAGTTGCTCCCATATTTTCGACACATTTTCTGTTTCCTGGAAAGAGAGCACTGGACGCATAATATCAGAAAGTCGTAAGTCGAACTTATCTTCGGCAAGTTTCTCAAGTATGCTCTGGCGCAATACGTAGCCTTTAATGTAGTCGTCGTTCTCATCGTTGTATACAGGAATACGAGAGAATTGCCGATAGGCTTCGTTTTGATAAAATTCGCGCAACGTCATGCTTTCCTCAGCCATTTCTACGACGGAACTCGGCGTCATAATGTCGCGAGCCTTCACATCGTCTAGTTTGAGGAGGTTTTGAATCATTCTATTTTCTTTCTTCTCGAACACGCCTTCCTCTGCTCCCACTGTAACCATAGCCGAGACTTCTTCACGGCTTACAGTAGCCTGCTGTTTCTTACCTGAAAACACGTGGGTAATCAGCTCCGCCATGAGTACGAGCGGATATGTAATAATAACCAATGCGTGGATAACTCGCGCACAAGGAATGGCCATTGATCGCCAATGGGCAGCACCGATGGTTTTCGGAATAATTTCTGAGAGAACAAGGATTAGCAATGTTAAGATGGCCGATGTCAGAGCAAAGAAATCCGAGCCAAACACTTCTGCGCTCTGAGCTCCTACGCCTGCAGCACCCACAGTGTGCGAGATGGTGTTGAGCGAGAGTATAGCAGCGATAGGCTTATCAATGTCTTGCTTGTATTTTTTCAGCAGTGCGGCACCAGGACGATTCTCTTTTTCAAGCATTGACACGAACGACATGGGCACCGAAAGAAGCACGGCTTCAAGGATGGAACATAAAAACGAGATGCTTAGCGCACCAATAAGATATAGGAGTAATAGCCCCATGGAAGAATGATTTAGTTATACATAAACCCCGTCCGCTCCGTTTGTAAAATTCATTACGCAAACTACGGACTTACAGCCTTATGAGCCATGAGTCCTCGGACAGGCCTTGCATATTCACGGTTCAACACCGCAAGCTTGGCCACAGTTAGGGAAGCTATATTTGTGCTACAATGCGAAAGATAACACTTGCACAAGCTTTCAACTATTTCGCATGCAAACTTACACAAAATAAGTGAAAGTACGAAGTTTTTCCCTATATAAGGTGTGACAAGATGGTTAATACTTTTAAGAATACACGTTCTTAGTCAAGCTTTGTGCTCACTTTCACATAGAAAGCGGGGCATTCTCTATATCGAGAATGCCCCGCAGCAAGATGGGATATTATCCCAAATACTTTGTCAGAATGTTAATGTTGTCAGCCTCACGCAAGCGGCGCAAAGCACGTTCCTTAATCTGACGCACACGTTCACGCGTAAGATTGAGTGTATTTGCCACTTCCTCAGCAGTCATCTCGTTGCGGCCAATGCCGAAAAGCATTTTCAGTACTTGACGTTCACGATCCGAGAGCGTTTTAAGTGCAGCATCGAGGTCAGCCGAGAGTGATTCTTTCTCCATCTGATTATCAGTACCAGGAGCGGAGTCATCGGTCATAATGTCGATAAGACAATTGGAATCGTCATCGGCAAAGGGAGCGTCTACGCTCACCTTCTTACCATTTGTACCGAGGGCTTCCTGTACCTTGCTAATGTCTGTCTCGAGCAAATCGGCTAGTTCTGCCACAGAGGGACGACGCTCAAATTCCTGCTCAAAATTGACGATTGCTTTGGTCAATTTGCTTTGGAATCCCACTTGGTTGAGCGGCATACGTACGATACGGCTTTGTTCTGAGATGGCCTGCAAGATGCTCTGACGAATCCACCACACGGCATAAGAGATAAACTTAAAACCACGAGTTTCATCAAACTTCTGAGCAGCTTTGATCAAGCCCAAGTTGCCTTCGTCGATTAGGTCGTTCAACGCGAGTCCTTGATTCTGGTACTGTTTGGCCACACTGACAACAAAGCGCAAGTTGGCACGTGTTAGGCGATCGAGAGCTTCTTGTCCATCGGGACCTCCGCGATGAATACGCTGTGCGAGTTCCACCTCTTCATCGGTTGAGATGAGTTCTTCACGGCCAATTTCCACTAAATACTTGTCCAACGCCGCACTTTGGCGATTGGTAATACTCTTATTAATTTTTAGTTGTCGCATAGTTCTTCTTCTTCACGTTGGGAAATGCTCACGCGGAGCGTTCGCAACATGACACAACAAATGCCTGCAAAGGATGTGCCGATGCAGGCTTCAGCCATGTTTTTGTTATCCCCGAACGTTCATATATCCAGACTCTTCGAATTTTCAGTGCAAAGTTACGAAGAAATGCTATGTTCTGCCACTTTTTTAATATTTATTAAATAGAACGAGTCTACATTCGAGACAAAATGGCATAATCTTACGTGCGAAAGTATCATTTCCTCCGAATATACACCTATGTTTGCACAAAAAAGTTTGTACATTTGCAGTTTCACAATTTCCCCATCCCATGCCCATCATCTTATTATTTCGCCACGTTGCTTCCTACCTACGCAACCTTGCTGCGCCCATAATACAACAGTTGCCTTTTTTCCTTCTTTACGTGGTATGGACGAGTAAAGCTCCCTTATTCAGTTTTTTATACGCTGCCACCCACGCACTTGATTTCTCTGTTCTTGAAGTTTCCGAGGGCATCGTCTTCAATAGTTTTAAAGCTTATCTTATATGTACCCTTTTCTGCCTAGTGAAGCACAGGTGGATAAAGGTGGTGGGCTATGTTGTGTTCTTTGCGCTTGCTCTTATCTACATGTTTTTGGGCAGTACTTTCCGCATGGACTTTTCTCCCATGCTCCTTACGCTTCTAGCCGAGACAAATGCACGCGAGAGTGCCGAATTTGTAAGTACATTCTTACTATCCACCACCACGCTGCGCGTCATGGCTGAATGGGCATGTATTGTGGCAGTAGCCATGGGAGCCGAATGGCTCTATCCTAACCTACGGAAGAATATCGGACGACGCGTGCAGATGGTCATTGGAGGAGTTGCACTCCTTATTATTGCTTGTGGATGCACCGATAGCAAAGTCTACGTTTCCCTGTTTCGCACGCAATCTACCAAGGAACTTTCTCTGTGGGATCTTGATTATGCCGACCTCACGAGCGATAGTCTTTCGCGTATCATCATGTCGGCAAGGGGCATTTATTTAAAAGGAGAGGAGATGCGTGAAGCCGTGAACCACACGCTGCAGATAAAGTGTGATGCCCAACTTGAGATGCCTGCCGACAGTCTTTGCGTGGTCTTCGTTATCGGTGAATCGTATATAAAATACCACAGTAGTCTCTATGGATACCCACTCCCCACCGCTCCACGCATGAAGGAAGAGCAGCAGCGAGGCAATCTCGTAGCATTCACCAACGTCTGTGCACCCTACAACAACACGACTTCCGTAATTCGCAACCTCCTGAGTTGTAACAGTCTCAGCCATGGCGAGAGTTGGAACGAAAAACCTTATTTCCCGGCCGTAATGCGCCAAGCAGGCTACAACGTTCTCTTTTGGGACAATCAGCGAGACATGTGCACGAATGCAGCATTTGCCTTTGCACTCAATGCTTACCTTTATCATCCTGAAATTCGAAAATACTATTCACAAACTAACAAAGACTGCTACGATTACGACGGTCCCCTTATCGACGATTTCTTTTCTAACGCGAACCTAGCAAGTAAGCACTCTTTCGTCATACTTCACCTTGTGGGACAACACGTGTTAGCGGGTGAACGATTTCCACATACGCGCGAGTTTGAGACATTTCATACAAAAGACGTACCCAACCAGGCTTCTTATCTCAACCAAGAGAAGCGTCAGTTTATTGCCGATTACGACAATGCCACTCGCTACAACGACTACCTAATGGGGCGACTTTTCGACTATTTCCGTCAGAAGAATGCTGTCATCATCTATCTTTCAGACCATGGTGAAGAAATCTACGACTACCAAGACCAAATGGGACGCGTCAAGGGAGAACTCACGCCCCAACGCGTGAAATATCAGTATGATGTGCCATTCATCGTATGGACATCCGACCGCTACCGTAACTCTCATTCTACCTTAATAAGCGATCTTGAGCATGCCAAAGATAGACCGCTGATGACGGACAACGCTTACCAACTCATCTTCCGCCTAGCTGGCGTACGTTCATCTTACTATCACCCCGAGCGCGATATAAGCTCACCTGCCTATCGTTCCTCGAAACGAATCATAGAGGACACGGCAGACTACGACCACATTCGTTGGCGAATCGATTAAGACAAAACTCACATTGCCGCATTTCACTTATAACGCCGATACAAGAAACATCATCTACACTTAATAAAGACTTCTCATATTCATTCACCTTCTCCACACAAACGTATACGCACGCGCTACAATAATATTTTACATTATAAGGCTTTTATTCTCTATCATCACGTTTTGTTCCTTTAAGGATGGGTGTTCAACTTACACACAATCTCATAACTGCGACTATACGACAAAATGTTTTAATCAAGTTAAACGAGAAAACAAGTTTTTTCCTTTGCCCTTCTCTCGCCTTGCACTAACTTTGTCACCCAAACCAACAACAACATGATCACACTCAACCTGCGAGGTCGTCTCCTCGAACTTCGCGAACCTCAGATAATGGGCATTCTCAACGTGACGCCCGACTCTTTCTTTTCCGAGAGCCGTACTCCCGACGAGGAACATATCGCCCAACGCGTAAAACAAATGATGAATGATGGCGCCGACATGATAGATATCGGAGGATACTCTTCACGTGCTGGAGCCAACGATGTGAGTACCGAAGAGGAGATGAATCGACTGCGACGCGGACTACGCATTATCCGAAAGCTCTACCCTGATGTACTCGTTTCAGTAGATACCTTCCGTGCCGACGTGGCTCGTATGTGCATAGAAGAAGAGGGAGCAGATATTATCAATGATATATCAGGCGGCATGATGGACCGACAGATGTTTCGCACAGTGGCACAACTCCACGTGCCCTACATCATGATGCATATGCAGGGCACACCCGATAGCATGCAACTTGCCCCCCATTATGATAATCTGCGCCAAGAAGTGATGCTCTATTTTGCCGAACGTATCGACCGCCTTTGTCAGATGGGAGTGAAGGATATCATTGTAGATCCAGGCTTTGGATTCGGAAAAACGATGGAACACAATTACGAGCTGATGGCTCATTTAGAAGATTTCCACGTATTCGGACTGCCACTACTAGTAGGCATTTCACGCAAATCAATGATTTATAAACTTCTAGGCGGCACACCGCAGACTTCGCTCAATGGCACCACCGTGCTCAACACCATAGCCCTCACAAAGGGGGCGCATATTCTGCGTGTGCACGACGTTAAGGAAGCTGTAGAGGCTAAGCGCATCGTTGGAATGTGCAAGGCTTAAAAGCCTACTAAGTTTTTCTCTCAATAGCCACCTCCCATAGCACACTACATCGTGTGCTACACCACTTTTTCATCCTCGCCTATGCTCACATTTGGAATCAAAGATATCATCGATATTTTCTCGGTAGCCATTTTGCTCTACTACATCTACCGACTAATGAAGGAATCAAGCTCTGCCAAAATCTTCATCGGCATCATCATCTTTATTGTGGTATGGATATTTGTTTCTCAGATTTTTGAGATGCGCTTGCTTGGTTCAATTCTCGACAAGTTGGTCAATGTGGGCTCACTCGCCTTGATTGTTCTATTTCAAGAAGAAATTCGCCAATTCTTTTCTTCCATTGGCACACGCCCAGGCACACTCTTCCTCAAACGTTTTTTTAAGAGTTTAAAGCAGAAGGAAACGAACGTTCACCGCGAGGATATCATGCCCATTGTAATGGCGTGTATCAACATGAGCAAGCAAAAAGTGGGAGCACTCATCATCATAGAGCGCTACGTAGGTCTAAGCGAATATATTGATACTGGCGACATAATCAATGCAAATATCACGCAGCGACTCATCGAAAACATTTTCTTCAAGAACAGTCCCCTTCACGATGGAGCCATGATAATCTCACACCAACGCCTTCGTGCTGCAGGTTGCATTCTACCCATCTCTCACGATACAGATATTCCCAAATCCTTGGGACTTCGCCATCGTGCTGCACTGGGTATCTCGCAGAAGAGCGACTGCCTTGCCGTGGTGGTATCGGAAGAGACAGGTAGCATCTCCATAGCCGAAAAAGGCTCCTTTCGTCTCCGCCTCTCGGGCGAAGAATTGGAAAGTGCACTCTCAAAAGAATGGATTAAGGAGTAAAAAAGAGGGATTTTAAGATTTTATTACTATCTTTGCCCCGCTGAAGTGTGCAAAAATTGCATTTTGCGCTTTCTAGGCACAAGCTCTCAATATGCTTTGCCTTCACAATATCTATCCTTATCTGCACTCTACTACAAACCGATTCTAATGGCAAACCACAAAATAAAAAAAGTACGACTACACAGCGAAGGCAACGACATTTTGCGCAATAGCTTGATAGCCATCGTTGTAGTAGGACTCTTGCTCTACTATCTACTCAAAGGCATTACGCTTTGGCCATTCTATGTATACGTGGTCATCTGCGCAATATTATATGTCATTGCAGTCAACTTCTTCCGCTGCCCTATCCGCATTTTTAACGGCGAAAAAGATCATACTGTTTTGGCTGCTGCTGACGGACGCGTGGTAGTAATCGAAGAGGTCGATGAAAACGAATATTTTCACGACCGCCGACTCATGATATCCATTTTCATGTCGATTACCAATGTTCATGCCAACTGGTTTCCCGTGGAGGGCGTAGTCAAGAAAGTAGTCCACCACAACGGCAATTTCCACAAAGCATGGCTACCCAAAGCGAGCACAGAGAATGAGCGTTCAACGGTAGTTATCGAAACACCCGATGGACGCGAGGTGCTAGTACGACAAATAGCAGGAGCCGTAGCACGTCGCATCGTAACCTATGCCCGAGAAGGTGAAGATTGCTACTTTGATGAACACATGGGCTTCATCAAGTTTGGCTCACGCGTAGACGTATACCTTCCCCTCAATTCTGAGGTAAAAGTGCGTATGGGACAAGCCACCGTGGGCAACCAAACCGTAATAGCAAAGCTAAAAAACATTTAAGGAGAGAGCCCCCAATATAGGCTAGTCCCTCCCTTCAGATACATTTTTCCAATAACTATAAAACTTCAGCTACGAGTTGACAAGTACCCTAGGCTTTCCGTGCCTGGCAAGGAAGAATTCAGATTATGACTCCTTGCATGCTTGCCAACTCGTAGCTGCATAAAATAGCACTATCATGAAGAAGCATATACCCAACACACTGACATGCTGCAACCTCATCTCAGGCTGCATTGCCACCTATTTTGCCTTTCAGTCCAACTACTCTACGGCATTTGCTTTCATTATCTTAGGCGCCATATTCGATTTCTTCGATGGCTTCGCCGCTCGCCTACTCCACGTATCTTCACCTGTAGGCAAGGAACTAGACTCTTTGGCCGATGACATTACGTTTGGATTCGCCCCCTCGGCCATTGTATTTAGCTTAATAGGCAGTCTGCTACAACAAGCACAAATTGGAACGGATGATACGGGTACTGGATTATTGAGCCACCCCTTCGTGGTGAACTATCTTCCCTATCTAGCTTTCCTTATGGCAGCTTTTTCTGCCCTCCGATTGGCCAAGTTTAATCTTGACGAACGACAGACTACATCTTTTATAGGTCTTCCAACCCCTGCCAACGCTCTCTTCTGGGCAGCTTTGAGCGTATCGTTTTCAGGCGAAGCATTCTCAGATTTGCAAAGAGAGCTCCTCTCCATTGGTTTATTGGTAGGCGTGATTATCTCGTGTTGGCTACTCGTGGCAGAGATTCCGATGTTTGCACTCAAGTTCAAGCACTTCGGCATTCGCGGCAATGAGATTCGCTATGTATTCATTCTGTTTAGCCTCGTACTTCTGCTGCTCCTCGGTTGGGCTGGTTTCTCCGCCATTATTATTCTTTACATCTTAACGTCCATCGCCGACAATGCGCTTGGCACAAAAGTTGCAAAGTAAGGAGTAGACGCTCACCCTAGTGTCTATTTTGCCATCTGCAGCATGAGCCTTGGGGCTCAGCGAGCACTACATGGCGAATAAATCTCTAACCCCACTAAAAACTGACTACTACAAACATGGCAAATTTCCTCGGATGCTTGTTTATCCTTATATTCAGCCTCATATTCGGCCTTTTCATAGCAGCATGGGGCTTTCTGCGCACAGGATTCAAGATATTTTTCGGCAACAAGTCTTTTGGGCAACAACAAAACAAGCAACATTATAATAGTGCCAACCATTCACAACGCCCCCACACATCTTACTCTGCTGGAGATGCTCACCACGAGGGAACTCGTCCTAACTCACGACAACGGCGTAGTGGCAAAATTTTTGAAAAGAATGAAGGCGAGTATATAGATTTTGAAGAAGTGTAATTTTTCCGCCATCCTTACGAAGCCCCAGAACTTATAGATAAATGACAAAACAAGAAAGTTTGGAATTCAAAGGAATTGCCATTCTTTTGATGTTATTCCTCCACTTGTTCAACACACAGGAGAGGGTAGCTGATGCACCACGTTCATCAACTTTTGGAATCATAAACCCCTCGTATTTGCACTTTCGCGAGTGGGTTCATTCTGTGTACCCCTTTACATTTTTTTGAGTGGATATGGGCTCTTCACCCTTTATGAAAAGACACAAGAACACACGATGAGCCCAATACGCAGGAGCCTTAAACTTTTACTCAATTATTGGGTAGTATTTGCAATCTTCATCTCTATGGGATGCATCATCGCCCCCGAGGATTACTCCCTCTCCACTGAATGCATTCTCAATTTCACCACATTAATTAATAGTTACAACAACGAGTGGTGGTTTCTATTTCCTTACCTTTTACTAGTCTTTACATGTAAGCCTTTTTTTCAGAATCATAGCCCAATCATTGCAAAAACACGCTTGGACATTAATAAGTGTTACTGCAATTGGCTATTTTCTAGTATACTTTTACATTTCAATCAATTGGGGCTATGCATGATGCGCATTGAGCAATATTTTACGTTGCTATTTCCATTTCTTTGTGGTGCGGTTTTGCCAATATCAATGTATCCGCATTTTCTCAAAACAAATCATGTCAAAGAGCTATGCCACAATAGAGGTTTCATTATCGCTTATTATCATTCTACTCTTAAGAATGACACTTGGAGCGAGCATCCTATCTTCGTTTATAATACTAAGTTTTCTATCAAATTTATACAAGTCATAAACCATATCCAAAGTTGTACCATCTTTGAATAGGTCTTGTATGTAAGTGTCCATAATATGCTTCTTACCTGATTCCGTAACGCATATTACCAAGTCTGAGACACTGTATGCATACTCCTCGAAGCGGTCATTTCCTAAATTGTGGATATATCCATCGACATACGAAGCATATATTTTATTGAATTTAATTTCGTCGGAGTCGTAATACCCTTTCCATGGTATAATATGAACATGGGTAATAATCGCTCCTCCTAAATTCTTCCTAAATATTGATGCAAGCCTCGCAAGGAAAGGCACCTGTACATGCCAGATAATGTTTTGCATAGTTGAGAAATAGGTCGACAAAATCCTATAACAATGTAAAAAGTATGCCGTTTGTTTATCGCTATCTGAGAGTAATGCAGGCATATTTTCAGGCATTGGTAGCTCTGCTCTAATATTTCCATTGCGTTTTTTGACTTTGGGGAGACCGTACTTCACGTCAACAATATAAATAAGGTGAACTTTACAGCCTTCTTTCTCTATCCATTGTCTTGAAGTTTCTATAAAAGTGTCTACTCCTGTTCGAGTATTAGATAATATAGAAAACATTACTACATCTAATTTGTTGATATCTGAAGCCATTTTGTTATATTATCTAATAAGGTGGTAAATGCTTGTCCTAAATAGAGCTTCGATTCTTTTCTATGGACGCTTACATAGAGTGGTAAGTAGCCTTCTTGATCTTCAAATGAGTGATTTGCGTCGTCAATCGCAATAGAGAAGAAATTAAAATGCTGGTATTTTAAAAGTGTACACTCTATTCCTTTTTGGTGTTCGATATAATTAAGCAAGTTGTCGTTTTTTGCATAAGCAATAAAGATTGGACAGCGAATACTCTGCAGATATTTTTCCGGGTTATAGCGAATGGCTGCAAGTAGGCGTGCGTCGTTTTTGAATGGTTCTGTTTGACTTTTTACAAATTCTTGCTGTGTTTGTACACCAAAGGATGAATTAATCAAACTCGCATGCTGCTGATAAATCTTAGCCATTTCCTTTTGCAATTCTTTTATTGCCTGCTTATCTCTTGGTTCAGAAGCTAATATGCGAGCTATTCGGTAAATCATGTACCTAAGGATATTACTTTCTGAATATGAGTGCCACTTAAAAAAAGGAGTGAGACGCGACATAATTTGTTCGTAATATACTTGCTCTCCTTTCACCCCCATAGTAGCCAGGAGTAGAAGTTGTTTTACCTCCGTGTTTCTTGATGCCTCGATAATAGCAACTGAACCTCCTTCACTATGCCCGATAACGCCCACGGGGTGTGAAGCGAAACGTTCGTCGGACTTCAGGAAGGCTAAAGCATCATGAAGGTCGTCAGCTGCATCATACATGGTATAACAACCTTCGTGAGGCTGATTTCCTTGAAGGGTGTCGGAGTAACTGCGGTTGTCATATCTGAACGTTGTGTATCCCTTACGGTTTAAAGAATCAGACAACGCTTTAAAGAAGCCAACATAGTCCCGATTGAAAGCTTGTGGTGGCGTTACTAAGACCAATATAGGTGATTGCTGTGGTGCTTCTGCTACTTGTGAAACAACTCCCTGAAGTTTCATCTTCCCTTTGAGTATAGGGAAAGATACTTCAATTTGTCTAATTGTTTGTGCATCAATGGGCATAATACTGCCTAACAATAAACAGAAAGCAGTAAAATAATACTTCAATTCTTGACATCGAATTAGAGTCTTCATAATCGATATTTGTAAATACAAAACTCCACCCTTCTTTAATAAGAAAGATAAGTAACTGTTCAAAATTAATTTTATAAATATGAATAATTCACGAATAAGTTCGTACCCACAGACGCCAAGGCCATGTTCGTACAATAGAAAAGCGAGTCCGTAGTCTCGTAATCTATCGGTCTTATCCATTTGCCCTTAAGTATACGCCAAAGAATCTCGGCAGGATTAAGTTCTGGAGAATAAGGTGGAAGATAGAAGAGGAACAATCCTCTTTTCTCCCAAATTTTCCTCAGTTCTTTAACTTTCCGATTTCTATGAACAGAAGCATTGTCCAAGACAATTACAATCTTCTTCGTAACATTGAAAGAGAATCTGTCAAGATAGTCCACAATCTTGTCTGCGTTAATGGACTCTTGTGTGGTAAAACCTTTATATTGGTTCCTTTTGGTAATCATGCCAAAGATATTAAGCCGGGCTGCCTTCTCGGATGGGATGTAAATATCCTCATTCTTGAATTGCCAGCCATATGGAACATAACCATTTGTACAAACATGGCTTTCGTCGGCATAATATAGCATAAGTTCTCCTTTGGAATCAAGTTCTTCAAGTTCTTGCAACTTCTCTTTCTTGTATGCGTAGAGCTGCGGTGAGGGTTTGCCCCTTGGGCGTTTTCTTATACGCTTATATCTTGCACCAATGTTTCTAAAAAACGTTTGAAGGTAATGTCACTGGCTTCTTTACCAGTCGCATTCTGCCATGCTTCACGTGCTTTGGACACACTCTGACGGTCTTCCTCAATTGCCTTGCGGACTGCTTCTTCATCAGAACAATCCATAATAGGCTTTCGCCCCTAACCAGGACGTGTCTCCAAGCCTTTGATGCCATTTTCTTCATAACGTTTTACCCATGTGTAGACAGTAGGTACTGTTACCTCAAGCATTTCTGCTATTTTGGGAGCTGATTTACCTTCTGACTTCAGCAATATGGATTTGCATCTGATACGAAAACTATGAGTAGGGCCATTATGATAGCCTTTCTCTAATTTGAGGCGATCAACCTCTGATAATTCAAGTATTTTTATTGGTTTCATAATTCTATTTTTTCTATAAAACGGAAAATGAACCATATTAGTACTGATATATATAAATAATTTAGATCACTTACTTATTTGTGATTCCCCTATACCTATCTCTACCACGAGGCGGCCTATGGCAAAAGATGCTTAGATATTTCGGCAAAAAACTCCACCAATATGTGGTTCACTCATACTTTTTTTGCCTATTATCTATTTCACGACTATATCTACAGACTAAAAAAGCTCCTGTCATGTACATCACGCTTGTAGCCGCATTTCTTCTTTCGTCCTACATTGTTGACTTTATCTATCAACCCTTGCAACGCTGGCTCATGCCTCGTCTTTTTTCATCTAAATAAGATCCTCACTCCTCACGATGCCATGCATCACAGCAAAGATGGTGAGCGCGGAAACACTACGGGTTCCTAGTTTATCTGTCAGATTATTGCGATGGGTGATTACCGTGGCAAGTGTCACACCCATCTCTGCAGCAATTTCTTTATTTATTTTCCCTTCTACAATTCCCCTCAGCACTTCACGTTCACGAGGCGTAAGGCGTGGGCGTTTATCTTTTAGAATATCTTCCTCTGCTGGCCGCTGCGCTTGCTGTAAAGCTTCAGACCGATGAGCAGACTGTCCATGACTTCGGTTTGCCAAGGAGATAATACTACGAATAAGCTCCTTCTCCGGAAGAAACACGTTGAGCGTATGGAAACCTTGCGGAAGATGGCTCGCTTCATCGCCATGAATGAGCACAATCGTCTTGTGTTGTCGCTGCAAGAAAAATGTAGCTCCTGCCAAAACCTCTGCCGAAGAAGCGAAATAATGAAAGAAAGCATCTGCTGCGGCATCATTCACTAGCTCCGCATAATGCGAGAAAATGCACACATCAGCTCCAGGCATCATGCGACGAATAATATCTGACAAGCCTATACAAGCCAATGTGTTGGGAGCTATAATGGCAATGGATGGACGCATATTATATATTATTTCTTCCTATTTTAATTTACGATCAATTTCTCACCGAAATACTTGCGGAGCAACGTCTCTGCCTGTTTCTTCTGTTCGTCCGTATTGACAGGCACATCCTTCAACTTATATTCCCACCCAAGGGCCTCATACTTATGTACACCAAGAGTATGATAAGGAAGGAGTTCCACACGCTGCAACATTTTGTAATCTTTGAAATGTTCACCAAGTGAGCAAAGGTCTTCATCGAAATTGCTCACACCCGGCACAAGCACATAGCGAAGCCAAAAAGGACGCTCATTTTCTTCAAACCACTGAGCCGTACGGAGCGTTTGTGCATTGCTTCTTCCCGTGATATACTTATGACGCTCCTCATTAATTTCTTTCACGTCGAGCATCACAAGATCTGTTTCCCGCCACAGCGCCTCAACGTGCTTGTTCCATATTGCACCATTAGAGTCCACACATATATGTATTCCCTCAGCATGCAACTTTTTAAATAACGGAAGCAAGGCTTCCGCCTGTACGGTGGGTTCTCCACCCGAGAAAGTAATTCCCCCGCGCTTACCAAAGAAAGGCTTAAAAGAAACGGCTTGTTTCACAATATAATCGGGATCAGTCAGTTGGCTCTCGCCAACAGCGTCTATCGTATCGGGATTGGCACAATAAAGACAGCGGAATGGGCATCCCTGAAGGAATACTACATAGCGAAGACCAGGACCATCAAAGGTTCCCATCGACTCATAACTATGAACGCGAATCTGCATAATTTGCGAGGTGTGTTAAAGGGTAGAACAAAACAAAATACACTTTCGGCATGAAGCGAAATACGCTTTTGTACTTGCAAAGTTACGCAAGACTTATAAAAAAAACGTATCTTTGCCCACAAATTTCATAACACGCAACGCAACAAAGCATTGCCCTCCCAAGCAAAAACAAACCAGAACCATGGCAAAAGATACGGTAATCCTTACTGGCGACCGCCCCACTGGCCGCCTTCACATAGGCCACTATGTAGGTTCGCTCCGCCGCAGAGTAGAACTGCAGAATGAAGGCGACTTCAAGAAGATGTTTGTATTCATCGCTGACGCACAAGCCTTGACAGACAATATTGACAATCCCGAGAAAGTGCGTCAAAACGTCATCGAAGTAGCACTCGACTATCTCTCCGTAGGACTTGATCCGAGCAAAATCACAATCTTCATCCAAAGCCAGATACCTGAACTCTGCGAATTGAGTTTCTACTTTATGGATCTCGTCACTGTGAGCCGCCTACAACGCAACCCCACAGTAAAGACAGAAATCGGAATGCGCGGATTCGAATCGAGCATCCCCGTAGGATTCTTCACCTACCCCATCAGCCAAGCAGCCGACATCACAGCATTTCGTGCCACCACTGTTCCCGCTGGTGAAGACCAAAAGCCCATGCTTGAGCAGGCCACCGAAATTGTGCGCCGCTTCAACCATATCTACGGAGATACACTTGTAGAGCCCAACATCCTCCTTCCCAACAACGCTGCATGTCTTCGCTTGCCTGGTACTGACGGGAAAGCCAAAATGTCAAAGAGCCTCGGCAACTGCATCTATCTATCAGAAAGCGCTAAAGAAGTGGAAAAGAAGGTCAAGTCTATGTATACTGACCCTACCCACTTGCGCGTAGAAGACCCTGGCCACATCGAGGGGAATACCGTGTTCACCTATCTCGACGCTTTCTGCAAACCAAAACATTTCGGTCTCTATTGGCCAGAATATCAGAACCTCGATGAAGTGAAAGAACACTATCAGCGTGGCGGTCTGGGCGATATGAAGGTAAAGAAGTTTCTCAACAAAATACTGCAAGAAGAACTCGAACCTATTCGCCAACGCCGTGCAGAATTCGAAAAAGACATCCCCGCCGTATACGAAATGCTCCGCAAAGGATGCGAAGAAGCTCGTGCCGTAGCAGCCGACACCTTGAGCGACGTACGACGCGCCATGAAGATCAACTACTTCGACGACAAAGAACTCATCGCTGAACAAGCCAAACGCTTCCAAAAATAAGATTCACACCCCTTACATACACCACTTCATGCGCAAATAGCAAAAAACTAGTATGATAGTTTGCTCATTCACAAAAGTTTTCCTACCTTTGCAACCCGAAGTGAGAAGGTGCCTCATAGACAACGAGGCCGTGAGGTCTGTATCAATGGTGAAGTGCTGACCTTTCCCGCTCAACTGATATGTATATCAAAACAAAAAAACAGCATAACAAAAATGAAAAGAACATTCCAACCCCACAACAGAAAAAGAAACAACAAGCATGGTTTCCGTCAGCGCATGCAGACTGCTAATGGTCGTCGCGTATTGGCTGCTCGTCGCGCCAAAGGTCGCAAGAAGCTGACCGTATCTGACGAAGTTCATGGCAAGAACTAATAAATCAGCACCACTTTTCATTCACACTTGCCTATAAGTATTCCTTATTCGCAAGACGAGCGAACATCCACTGCTCGAAAAGTAAACTGAGACTGATACCACGTTGCAAATCGCAACGTGGTATCAGTTTTTTTATATGAACAGATTCTAAAATAAACAATGCCCAAAGATATCGGATAAAAAGTAAAGCAGATATACTTCCTCTTAAATTCTTTTTCCCTCTGTTACTAGGTGAGAAGCCCCCTTTATTTTAGCTTTCTCTGCGCGAAGATAAAGTCTTCCTTTAGGGCATAAAAGTTTTCTCTCTGCATGGATGAAATCTCCCCCTTATGAACGGCGCATTTCGTAAACTGCGAACGGAGTGTTCCGAACTTCGTCATTACTACGCTAAAACCTAGGTTATTTCGTTTCTCTTTGAAGACTTACCCATCGTTCGCTGAGCATTGAGCGCTTTACCACAGGCCTGTGGTAGCTTTACCGCACGGCAGTGGTAGCTTTACCACAGGCCTGTGGTAGCGCTACCGCTCGGCAGCGGTAAAGCAGTCACTGGGCGTTGAACGACGGGAAGATGCCCATCTGTGAACGGAAAGACGTACATCTACGGACAACATATAAGTCACTCTTCTCATCATACAACAGGAAATATTCCTGTCCCCAATAAAATGGATAAAATAAGACTTCTCTTATGGTTTCGATTCTGTGGATAGATGGGTCACTCGTTTCTCATGTATTTATTGTATTTTGTACGCACGTTATATTGTTCACCATTTTCGATTGATTTTACATCGTACGTTGAAGCGTTGACTATCGTCATGTGTTTGACAAGCGCCCATGCAATTATTCGTTTTTACTTACACAACAAGCGTTAGATAGACATTTCGCAAGAAGCATTAAAAAAACAAGGCTAAAATAGGGCAGCGTAGCCATTTTTATACTACCTTTGCCACTTAAAGGAACGAACGGCAGCAGCTTTAAGAAAAAAGCGGAAGCAGCCTTCTCCCTAACCTAAATGAAGCAAGAGAGTATGACTATCTCCGATTTTTTCAAGAAGATATTCAGCCGAGTTTTGTTCGGCAACTGTTTGGGCATTGTAGTCACCACTATCATACTAGGCATTGCCTCACTCATCTTTATCCATATCTATACCCACCACGGAGAAGAAGTGGTAGTACCCAATGTATGTGGCATGGATCAAAGCGTTGCTGAGAAGAAACTTAAAGCAATGGGGCTCAAAATGGAAGTGACAGACACAGGCTATGTATACAATGCAGCTCCATTCTCTGTGTTGGAACAGAGCATAAAGTCAGGCGAAAAAGTGAAGCCCGGGCGCATTATTTATCTCACTATCAATGCAAATGGGCCACGCCAGATAGCTATCCCCGACGTAGCTGATAATTGTTCGCGTCGCGAGGCAGAGGACAAGCTACGTGTACTTGGCTTTAAACTTGCCGCCACGGAATATGTCGTTGGTGATCCCGATTGGGTATATGGTATTAAGGTGAATGGGAAGAATGTCGTGGCAGGAACGAAAGTTTCTGTGACTTCTCCTATCACGCTTGTGGTAGGTCAAGGCGGAGTGAGCGACACCTATAATGGCAATGATAGTCTAGACTACATTCTCAACGCTCCCCCTCCCGAAAAAGATGAAGATTACATCGATGAAAGCGGAGGCGGAAGCGACGAGGGTTCTAACACTTCATCGTACAAGGAAGACTTCACTTCCGAAAAAGAACTGAAATAATACACCTTTCAAGGCTGTATATTTCATCGCCATTCCTATATCTACGACACTTCTTTGCACTCTGTGCCCCACACTTATTAACAACACTACTTTGGAAGAAATTATCGACCCCAACGATTACCAAGATACACTAAGCAGCTGTGCTGAAGCCATCGAACTCGACGACGATGAAGAAGGTGAAGAATCAGCTGAGCTATATGAGCACTACCGCGTAGTGGCAGACAAAGGACAGCAATTACTGCGCGTAGACAAATTTCTAATGGATCACCTACGCGACACATCGCGTAACCGCATACAAGCAGCAGCTAAGGCAGGTTTTATCCACGTAAACGACAGGCCCGTCAAGAGCAACTACCGAGTAAAGCCTTTCGATGTTGTGACGCTCCTACTCGACCGGCCAAGATATGAAAACAAGATAGAGGCAGAAGATATTCCCCTCGACATCATATACGAAGATAGCGAATTGCTCGTTATCAATAAGCCTGCAGGCTTGGTGGTACACCCTGGATGCGGGAATTATACAGGTACACTTGTCAACGCTATTGCGTGGCATCTAAAAGACGATCCCAAATACGACCCTAATGATCCCGCTGTGGGGCTTGTGCATCGCATAGATAAAGACACCTCAGGGTTACTCGTAGTAGCAAAGACAGCCGATGCAAAGACGAAGCTTGGTGTACAGTTTTTCAATAAGACCACACGCCGCCGCTACAATGCCCTCGTATGGGGCAACCTCACTGACGACGAAGGACGCATCGAAGGAAACATTGCCCGCAATCCACGCGACCGCATGCAAATGACCGTATTTGCCCCCGAGTCTGGGATTGGCAAACATGCAGTGACTCATTACCGAGTGCTGAAGCGCTATGGCTACGTCACCTTGGTGGAATGCATTCTTGAGACAGGACGCACTCACCAAATTCGCGTACACATGAAACATATCGGTCATCCTCTCTTCAACGATGAGCGCTATGGAGGCGACAAAGTGTTGCGTGGAAATTCCTCGGGAAGCTACAACAGCTTTATCCGTAATTGTTTCGCCACTTGTCCGCGTCAGGCCTTGCATGCTCGCACCCTTGGCTTCAAACATCCCAAGACAGGCAAAGAAATGGACTTCACCACCGAACTGCCCACCGATATGACAGCTCTACTACAAAAGTGGGACACTTTACTAGAAAGTGCACAGGTCAAGGGACAATAATCACATTTAAAGGGTGGCTACACAAAATTGGTTTTTATATTCCACCGATGTATAGCAACACCCTAAAATAAGAATCTACGAAAAAAGATTAACATATCCGTTATGAAACGTACAATCGCCATTGTAGCCGGAGGAGACTCCTCTGAGCATGATGTATCCCTCCGCTCAGCCGAAGGTATTCTGTCCTTCATGGACAAAGACAAGTATAACTGCTACATTGTAGAAATCAAAGCAGGTAATTGGACTGTACTTTACGACCAAGAAACTTGCCATGTCAACCGCGAAGACTTTTCGTTTACCGCAGCCGATGGCCGCCACGAGTTCGACTTCGCTTATATCACCATCCACGGCACACCTGGTGAGAATGGTCTCTTACAAGGCTACTTCGACATGATTGGCATGCCCTATTCCACTAGCGGAGTGCTAGTAGAAGCTATGACATTCAATAAGTTTGCGCTCAATAGTTTTTTGCGTTCCTTCCCCGAAATACACGTTTCAGACTCAATGCTTATCCGCAAGGGTGATGTTGTGACTACCGACACAGAGAAGCAACTTGCTGAGCGCCTAGGAATACCTTGCTTTGTTAAGCCCAACGCTGGAGGTTCTAGTTTCGGCGTAACCAAGGTAAAATTTGCAGATGCACTGCGCGCCGCCATAGAGAAGGCAATGGTAGAGAGCGACGAAGTGATGGTAGAGAAGATGATGAGTGGCACGGAAATCACCTGTGGTTGCTACAAGAAGCAGAATGGTGAAATATACACCTTCCCCATCACCGAAGTAGTGACGCATGACGAGTTCTTCGACTATGATGCAAAGTACAACAATAAGTCGGATGAAATCACACCCGCTCGTATTGCCCCTGAAACAGCACAACGCGTAAGCGAGATGACCAAGCACATTTACAAGATACTAAATTGCTACGGCATCATTCGAATAGACTACATCCTCTCTGGCGAAAAAGGCAAGGAACAAATCAATATGCTCGAAATCAACACAACTCCAGGCATGACCGCCACTAGCTTCATTCCACAGCAAGTACGCGCTGCTGGTATCGACATCAAAGATGTATTGAGCGATATTATCGAAGGCAAACTTAGCTAAGGAGTAATCTCCTATCTATCCCCTTATACTCACACAAACCATTCTACCTTCTCCACCATGAATATACACGATTTCGACGCAATCCGCCCGCTTCTTCCCGAGGAGATTCCTGGTGCCATCGACGAACTCTTTGATGACTCTAGCTTCTGCTCCATCATCCAGTCGTTTTTCAAAGGCATTCCATTGGAAGCACTGAAAGCCAAGGCAAAATCATGCAAGAATAGCCTAGAGATACAGAAAGCATTTTTTTACCCTCTAATCAAGCAACTCGTAGCCCAATGTGCCACAAGCCTCACGCTCGATGCTACATCTATTCCTGCGCAGGAACGTACGGCAGCCTACACTTTCGTGTCCAACCACCGCGACATAGTACTCGACTCCGCACTGCTTGACATCTTGCTCATCGACAATGGATTTGACAACACTATTGAGATAGCCATTGGCGACAACCTACTCATTTTTCCTTGGATTCGTACGCTCGTGCGCCTCAACAAATCCTTCATCGTACAACGCTCGGTAAGCATGCGTGAGATGCTAATGTCTAGCAAGCGCATGAGTGAATATATGCACTTTGCCATAAACGAGAAGCACGAAGGCATTTGGATAGCGCAGCGGGAGGGACGTGCTAAGGATTCCAACGATCGTACGCAAGAATCTATCCTCAAGATGATGGCCATGGGAGGCGAAGGCACTCCGATAGAAAGACTTAAATCGCTAAACATCACGCCACTCACGATATCGTATGAGTACGACCCTTGCGATTTTCTCAAGGCGAAGGAATTTCAGCAGAAGCGCGACGACGCCTCCTATAAGAAGTCGCAACAAGCAGATCTCGACAATATGCAAACGGGCATTTTTGGTAAGAAAGGCCATGTAGTCTACCGCATCGCCCCTCCCATTAACACATGGATTGACAAATATGCCTCTTTACCGAAAGGAGAATTTTTCAAAGCCGTGGCCGAACGCATAGACAAAGCTATCCATCAGGGCTATGAGCTATTTGCCAACAATTACATTGCACTTGATTTGCTCCATAAATCAACGGACTACACGACACATTACACCGAAACCGAGAAGGCCTCCTTCGAAACCTATCTTGAGCAACGTATTGCCCTTATAGATTTGCCCAATAAAGATGAAATATTCCTGCGAGAGCGCATTCTTACGATGTATGCCAATCCGCTCATCAATCATCTGAAAAGCCTTGACAAATCGTAGTTTCACCTGTTGAAGAAAAGGATGAACACTCGGAAAGTAAGTTAATGAGAAGAGTACATATAAGGAGCTACCCCCCTCTTCACTCAATCTCTAAGGCAGAGAGGGGGCTTTACAAACGACTTCCCCCGAAACTTAATCTTCATACAAAGAAGAAAAGCAATGAAGTATTTTGTCCTTCCTATCGTCATTTTACTCACTCTTGCGAGTTGTAGCAAAGATGAAGCACCACAGCCCGCTTATCAAATTTCATTGGCCGAACTCACGGCCGATGGCTCGGGATGTGCCTCGCGCATAGGACTCGACGATGGGAGGGAACTTCCGCTAACTCAGACCATCGGTGGGCTAAAGGCCGACTCTACTTATCGCATACAAGCGCTTTTCACCCTTGAAGGAGAAAAAGTAACGCTTCATCAACGAGCCAATGTGCTCACCCCGAAAGTGGCTCATATTGCTTCCGAACATACGAAGACCGACCCCGTTGGACTCACCGCCTGTTGGCAAGGTGCTCACTACATCAACCTGCGACTTGCAATACAAGGCACAGCGCAAGCTGTACACTATCTAGGATTTAACCAAACAGACTTCGTACGCCATACCAATGGTACACGTACGCTCTGCGTAGAACTTATTCACGACCAGAATCGCGACCCGCTCTACTACACCCGTGACACATTTCTGTCGCTTCCTCTACGTCCTTTGCAATCGTTGCTCCGCGTAGACACCGACTCCCTTCGCCTCACGATAAACACGTTCAGTGGACCGCAGACAATGACTTTTCCTTTCACTCCCTAACCAGTCCTTTTTCTCTCCTCTCCAACACACCTCACTAGCTATGATTCCTTTCCATCCGCTCACGCTTGCCGACAAAGACATCATCGTACAGAGCGTGTACCCGACCGATAACCGCGACTGCAACCTAAGTTTCATCAACCTCATCAGTTGGAGTTTTCTCTACCACACAGAGGTAGCACTCCACAAGGGATGGCTTCTGTTTCGATTCAAGGCCGACGGACACAATGCCTACATGTCACCCATTGGCCAAGGTGATTGGAAAGCCATTATGCAAGAACTCATTGCTGACTCCGAACAACAGGGACATCCTTTTCTCATGTTTGATGTTTGCGAACGATCGTTTGCCATGCTTGATGCTGCCATGCCAGGATGCTTTTACGCCTCGGCCGACCGCAACTTTACAGACTATCTCTACCTCCGCACTAAATTGGCCACGCTATCAGGCAAGAAACTACAAGCAAAGCGCAACTTCGTCAATCGCTTCACTGCCGCTCATCCCGACTACACATTCGAATCTCTCAATCCTAGTCATTTCGATGAATGTCTACGCCTCGACACCCTCTGGGCACAAGAGAAGACTAAGGAGACAGATGCAGGCGACTTCACCTATGAATCTGAACGCTGCGCCATGCAGACTGTGTTCGACCATTGGGCAGAACTCGAAGGCCGCGGCGGTGTGATTCGCGTAGACGGAAAGATTATTGCTTTCACCTATGGTGCTCCCATCAATTCCGACACCTTCGACGTTTGCGCAGAGAAAGCCGATACTAGTTTTGAGGGGGCATTCGCCACAATCAATCGTGACTTCGCTCGTTCCCTGCCCGAACAATTTATCTACCTCAATCGTGAAGAAGATCTCGGCATAGAAGGCCTACGTCATTCTAAACTATCCTACCATCCCGAATTGCTACTCCACAAATATACTGTCACCACCAAACATCTGCCGACCCTTCACTGAGATGGTATACAGTTTTTTTAGTGAGGAAGACGTCCTCATACCCCATAGATAAAACCCTTTGGTGACATACAGAGA
Organism: uncultured Prevotella sp.; assembly: GCA_900541575.1. Classification (GTDB taxonomy): domain Bacteria; phylum Bacteroidota; class Bacteroidia; order Bacteroidales; family Bacteroidaceae; genus Alloprevotella. The sequence continues at coordinate 55,829 of UQKO01000006.1, read as the reverse complement.
GGTCAACAGAGTAATACGTCAACAATCTCACACTACTCGCTAACCACTCTCACCAACACGACTCTATAATAACCGCGAACACACCATGCTCCTTTCACCCGAAGAAATCAAGCAACAAACGCGCGACCTTTGGCGCACGTGTTTCCATGATTCTGAAGACTTCATGGACGTATACTTTGAAGAGAAATATACCGATGAGGACAACCTCACCATCCGTCACGATGGCCACGTAGTGGCTGCTATGCAGCTCATCCCCTACCGTATGACGTTCTATGGCTCCGTACATCGCGCCGGCTACATCTCAGGACTTGCCACGTTGCCTCAGTATCGGGGCAAGGGCTATGCCTCCAACCTTATACACGAAGCCCACCGCCGATTATTCAATCAAGGCGCCACACTGAGTTTTCTCGTGCCCGATGGCGAAGACAATCGCCACTTCTACGAAAAACCGCAACATGGATCCTTTTGGACTTCCGTCTATCGCCAAGAACTTCCTCTCGACGTCACCAACGATGGCGACTTTAGCAAGATAGAGGTGTCTGAACCCGATGAATGGGCGAACGAACTCTACGTGTTCTACCGCCGACTTACCAGCGATTTGCCTTTCATGGTACACCCATCGGAAAATGACTTCTTTGCAGCCCTTGAGGATGCCGACATTGAGAATGGATACGTGCTCGTAGCTCATCGTAAGCGCCGCTTGGTGGGATTCTGCCTGGCAGTAAAAGAGCCCAACGGCCGTGTATACATCCGCACGTTGGCAATCACGGAGACGGCCACGCGCGCTGCTTTCGTAGATTATCTATGTCGCCATTGTGAAGTGGATAAAGTGTATCGACGATTCTGCTTGCCCGGTTCGCTCAAAGGCTCTATACCCTATGCCATGGCACGCGTCATCAACGTGCCGCGCTTCCTTTCAGCCATTGCCACTCCCAATCCTGGATTCCAACTCCATATCGGTGTGGAAGGCGACCTCGACATCCCCGAGAATAATGGTTGGTACATCGTAGAGAATGGCCGAGTACATCTCACGAATGAAAAGCCCGAAAGTATTGTCACGCCTGGCGGACTTGCTGCAATGTTTATGGCAGCTCAGCCTATGGTTATGGACCTTTTGCTCGACGAGTAGCATATCAGGGAGCAACATCCCATAAAATATAAAACTACCACGCCTATGAACATTCGAACCTTTCTCGCCCTACTCACCATTAGCGCTTCACTCAATGCGGCAGCACAAACGGCTCGTGAACTCAAACAGGTGTCACTCTCTAAATGGGGGATTGGTACCTCTAGCTATAGTGGCATCACTTCGCTAGGCGGCAATCGATATGCCTTGGTGAGCGACGATACACCCGCTGATGGTTTCTTCATCTTCCGCATCGATCAGAATGCTACGACAGGAGAAGTTACCCAGGTGTATATGGAAAGTTTCCAAGGAAATAGCCATCCCAAAGTCAATGCCGACGGGCGTTCCATGCGCGACTGCGAAGGAATTGCCTTCTTTTCCCCAAAGGGCACCCTCTTCATTAGCGGTGAAGGCGACCAGCGTATCCTCGAATATAACATGAATGGTCAGCCCACGGGACGCGAACTCAATGTACCACAGATTTTCTCGCGCCAGAACATCATAAACAACTATGGCTTTGAGTCGCTATGCTATGACGCCCATGCCCATCGCTTTTGGACCACTACGGAAAGCACTCTACTTTCCGACGGGCCTGCAGCTAGCGAAGCACATCCTGAAGCACAAAATCTACTCCGACTGCAAGCTTTCGATGATAATTTGCAACCTGTGGCGCAGTATGCCTACCGGATGGACCGAGGGCAATCTTCCGACTTTGGTAAGATTTACGTCTATGGTGTGTCAGAAATGACACCCCTACCCGATGGACGTCTACTCATCTTGGAACGTGAAGCCAACGTGACACATGGGGGCCTAAGCAGCACTGCACGCTGTAAACTCTTTTGGGTGAATCCACAAGAGAGCGAACAGATTGATAGCAACACTGACTTAAAGACACTGGATCCCAACATTTTCCTTGACAAACACCTCCTAGCCGACTGGACCACACAGGTGCAACCATTCCATCTCAACTTTGCCAACTACGAGGGTATGTGTCTTGGTCGAACACTAAACGATGGCCGACGAACATTGTTGCTCGTCAACGATTCGCAAGGTGGGTATCGCAAAGGTCCATTCCGTCTAAAAGACTATATCAAGGTGATTGTCCTTAGCAATTAGTAATCAAGATAGAAGGTATTATAGTTAGGCTTACCGCCTATATATGGGAGGCTAAGTGTTCTCACACGACAACTCTTGTAAGCACAGAGAACCATTCCTGTACCAACAGAATATTCTTCGAAGATTGACATTCTCGGAACATGTAGAGATGCCTCGAGAATTGGGGCATTAAATGGGAACATAAATTCATATCGTGCGCGCACAATAATACTCATCGTGAGCATTTCCACGAACTGCAAAGTCGGCTACGCAAACATTGTATTTATTACAAAATAGTTAATAATATCTGCTTGATTTTTTGCAAGTATGACGCATAAATCGTACCTTTGCACGTAGAAACACAGACACTCAGACAAGCTTACACGAACATTAGCAAGCTTTTATTCTACAACTACTCACACATTTGAATTCACATTATTGTTCTTCTGCCCACTACACGAGCCACAAAGCCTAGTGTAAGAGCACGAAGACAATATGCTTTTATAACTCTAAACCCCATTTTTACAATGAACTTCATCGAAGGACCTTGGACAGAGCAAATCAACGTGACCGACTTCGTAAAGCGCAACATTACTCCTTATGAAGGAGACGCGTCTTTCCTCGTTGGACCTACCGAACGCACACACAAACTGTGGAACATCTGTTTGCAGGCACTCGAAGAGGAACGTGCCAACGGCGGTGTACGCTCGCTCGACCCCGACACTGTTTCGACCATCTCTTCGCACAAAGCTGGTTACATTGATAAAGACAACGAACTCATTGTTGGCTTGCAGACCGACGAACTTCTGAAACGTGCTATCAAGCCCTTCGGCGGCATTAAGGTAGTGGAAAAAGCTTGCGCACAGCAGGGCCACCCTGTCAATGAGCACGTGAAAGATATCTTCACTCACTACCGCAAGACCCACAACGACGGAGTGTTCGACGTTTACACCGAAGAAATCCGTCGCTTCCGTTCACTGGGCTTCCTCACCGGGCTTCCCGACAACTACGCACGTGGACGCGTGATTGGCGACTATCGCCGTTTGGCCGTATATGGCATTGACCGCCTCATCGAAGCAAAAGAAGCCGACAAACGTGCTATCGGTAGCCCCATGACCGATGCGCGCATCCGTTTGCGCGAGGAAGTGGCCGAACAGATTAAGGCACTCAAGGAAATGAAGGTTATGGGCGAATACTATGGCTTAGAACTCGGACGCCCCGCACAAAATGCTCAAGAAGCCGTACAGTGGGTGTACATGGCTTACCTTGCAGCCGTGAAGGAGCAAGATGGTGCTGCCATGTCGTTGGGCAATGTATCTTCTTTCCTCGACATCTACATCGAGCACGACCTCAAGCACGACCTCATCGATGAAACTTTTGCACAGGAACTCATTGATCAATTTGTAATGAAACTCCGCATGGTGCGCCACCTTCGCATGGATGCTTACAACGAGATCTTTGCTGGCGACCCCACATGGGTAACAGAATCGCTAGGCGGACGCTTCAACGACGGCACACTGAAAGTTACGAAGACTTCCTTCCGTTTCCTCCAGACGCTTTACAACCTCGGTCCTTCACCAGAGCCCAACCTCACTGTGCTGTGGAGCCCTGAACTTCCCGAGGGATGGAAAGATTTCTGCGCCAAGGTGAGCGTAGACACCTCGTCTATCCAATACGAAAACGACACACTGATGCGCGAAGTACGCGGCAACGACGACTACGGAATTGCTTGCTGCGTGAGCTATCAGGCTATTGGTAAGCAAATTCAATTTTTCGGAGCTCGTTGCAACTTGGCTAAAGCTTTGCTCCTCGCCATTAACGGCGGACGCTGCGAAAAGACGGGTACCGTGATGCTAGAAGGCATTCCCACGCTGACTTCGGATGTACTTAACTACGACGAAGTACTCAAGAACTACAAGCTCGTGCTCAAACAGATTGCTCGTATCTACAACGATGCAATGAACATCATCCACTACATGCACGACAAGTACTACTACGAGAAAGCACAAATGGCACTCATCGACACCAACCCCGCCATCAACATTGCCTATGGTGCAGCAGGTCTTTCTATTGCCATTGACTCACTTTCGGCTATCAAGTATGCCAAGGTGACAGCTAAGCGCAACGATATCGGACTGACAGAAGGCTTCGACATCGATGGAGAATTCCCCTGCTTCGGCAACAACGACGATCGTGTAGACCACCTCGGCGTGGACCTCGTATACTACTTCGACGAAGAACTCAAGAAGCTCCCCGTCTACAAGAACGCTCAGCCTACGCTCTCGCTCCTGACCATCACCTCCAACGTGATGTATGGTAAGAAGACAGGTGCTACCCCCGACGGCCGTGCTGCTGGTGTAGCTTTCGCACCAGGTGCAAACCCCATGCACGGACGCGATAAGAGCGGTGCAGTGGCTTCACTTGCCTCAGTTGCAAAACTCCGCTATCGCGACTCACAGGATGGTATTTCCAACACATTCAGCATTGTGCCCCAAAGCCTCGGTCGCACTCCCGAAGAGCGTGTGGAGAATCTCGTTACAATGATGGACGGCTACTTTACTAAGGGTGCCCACCACCTCAACGTAAACGTGCTCAATCGCGAAATGCTTGAAGATGCTATGGAACATCCCGAGAAGTACCCTCAACTCACCATCCGCGTGAGCGGTTATGCCGTAAACTTCGTAAAGCTCTCACGAGAACATCAGCTTGAGGTAATCTCTCGTTCGTTCCACGAGCGTATGTAATCAAAATTCTCACGCAATTAGCGCGCATCACTTAGCGCACTTAGCCCTTTTAAGCCATAGGCACAGACCGAGAAGATCTGTACCTATGGCTTTTCTTGTAATAGAGGAATGGGAGATTAAGAGAGATAGCATTGCCTTACGTATTCATCCACATATAGCATACGAGTTTATGAAAAAAACTCAAGCAATTCGTTCCCTACTTAATACAATGCCTATTACAAATCAGCATCATCACTCATGATGAACGCACTGGTGTACACCCGTCTATGATAAAAACGAATGAATATACTGCATAAGCACAACAAAGTTGAGAAAATATTTGCCTGCTTTTAAAGTTTATACTAATTTTGCCTTGCATTATAAGTCGTTTACACACTGCACATTTCATCAAGGCTAGTGCCATTGCATTAAAGCCTTCCTTATAAGGCGCTCAGCCCAAACGACAAAATATTTATAACTCTATAAACCTATCTACATTATTCTATGAAAATGGTAAAATGTATGGCCTTTGCCTTTGCTGCCCTGCTATCATTGGGCACCAACATGGCACAGGCACAGTCACTTTCTCCATCTACGAAGTGGCATTGGAACAAAGGTAGCATCGAAATCGAAACTCCCGCTCGTCCTGCAGGACAGAAGGATGTACTCGGTCTGAAACTCCCTAAGATTAAGAAGGTACGTATTGGCCTCGTAGGCCTAGGTATGCGTGGTCCTGGTGCTGTAGAAAATTTCTGCGTAATTCCTGGCGTTGAGGTAGTAGCTCTTTGCGACTACGTGCCCGAACGTGCAGAAGCATGCCAAGGATATCTAAAGAAGGCAGGTCTGCCCCCTGCAGCCATTTATTCAGGAGCTGAAGGCTATAAAGAACTCTGCGCTCGTCCCGACATTGACCTTGTATACGTAGCTACTGACTGGGCTCACCACTTCCCCGTAGCAGAATGCGCTCTGCAGCATGGCAAGAATGTAGCCGACGAAGTACCCTCGGCCATGAACTTGGAAGAATGCTGGAAACTTGTCAACCTTTCAGAGAAAATGCAAAAGAACTGCATGATTCTTGAGAACTGCTGCTACGACTGGTTTGAAATGCGTACCCTCAACATGGCTCAACATGGTGTGTTCGGCGAAATCATCCGCGCACAAGGTGCCTACATTCATAATCTTGACGACTTTTGGGATTACTATTGGAAGAACCCCGATGGATCAGACCCCGAACAACTCGGCTGGCGCTTGAAGTACAACCGCGAAAACCGCGGCGACGTATACGCTACTCACGGCCTTGGCCCTGTGGCACAAGCACTCGACATTCACCGTGGCGACCGTATGAAAACCCTCGTAGCAATGGACACCAAGAGCGTTCACGGCAAGGAATTGGTAGAGAAGAAGACAGGCAAGCCTTGTAACGACTTCCGCAATGGCGACCACACTACCACACTGATTCGCACAGAGAATGCCAAAGTGATTGAATTGCAGCACGACGTGATGAATCCTCAGCCCTACAACCGTCTCTATCAGCTCACTGGTACAAAAGGCTTTGCTAACAAATATCCCGTGGAAGGATATGCCGTAGACAGCAAGCAACTCTCAGCTTCTGGCCACAAGCCCAAGGTAGACAACCTCTCCTCACATAGCTTCATGCCCGAAAGCGAAAAGGCTGCCCTCGAGAAGCAATACGAAAGCCCCATCTTGGCTAAGTTCGGTGAATTGGCTAAGAAGGTAGGTGGTCACGGCGGTATGGACTTTATCATGTGCGCCCGCTTAATTTACTGTCTCCAGAATGGTCTGCCTCTAGACATGGACGTATACGACCTCGCTGAATGGTGCTCTATCGCCGAACTTGGTGCTATCTCTATGGACAACAACTTCGCTAGCGTTTCTTTCCCCGACTTTACTCGTGGACTCTGGAACAAGGAGAAGGGCTACCGCCACGCTTACGCTTCGGCTGCTGACGAGGCTGCCTCTGAAGCTTATGCCAACAAGGTGACTGCCATCCAGAAGGAAGCTACAAGCAAATTCAACCTCTGGAAGCTCTACGACGACGTGAAGGCTGCCAAGAAGAGCGGCAACGCTACTGCCACCACTAAGGCTCAGGCTGCTTACGACAAGGCCGCTGCTAAGGCTAAGGCCCAGATTGCTAAGGCTGAAAAGAAGATTAAGTAATGACTACTACAATGGCTGGGAGATGAGCATATTCTCAACAAAAGGAACATCTCTCATTCCCAAGTGATTTTTACAAGGCTGTGTTGCCGGTTATCAATCGTCAACACAGCCTTTTTTGGAACTTTCCCTTTTATTCCTTATATTCTACTACCACCCATAGGGCTTGGTCACCAGTCTTTTTGAATTGTACACTTTTCCTCTCTTCAAACACTTTTCCCTCCCATGCGCACCATCTCTTATTCTCAAATAGGTCACATTGCCTACCCCATTCTGATAAGCAGCCTTATGGAGCAGCTCATTGGCATGACCGACACGGCCTTTCTCGGCCGAGTAGGCGAGATAGAATTGGGAGCTTCTGCGCTCGGAGGTGTTTTCTACGCTACGGTGTTTATGATAGGACTAGGCTTCAGCATGGGAGCTCAGATTCTCATGGCGCGCCGCAATGGCGAAGGAAAGGTGCAACAGATAGGAAGTATTTTCTACCATAGTCTAGTTTTTCTCTTACTGCTCGCCTTACTCCTCTTCGGCATAACAAGAATTTGCTCACCATGGATTTTAGGGCACATCATCCGTTCGGAGGAAGTGTTTCATGCTGCCAATGCTTATTTACATTGGCGCGTGATAGGATTCTTCTTTGCCTTTGTCAACCTAATGTTTCGCGCCTTCTACGTAGCAACCACGCACACGCGCACTCTTACGCTCAACTCTGCGGTAATGGTGGCGAGCAACGTTCTGTTCAACTATCTACTCATCTTTGGCCATTGCGGATTGCCCGCACTGGGCATTGCGGGTGCAGCTATAGGCAGTAGTTTGGCCGAGGGTGTATCTACACTTTTCTACATTTTACACACGCGCCGACACATTCCTTACCAACGCTATGGACTGCACATACTGCCACGCTTACACTTCCATCTTCTATGGCGCATCTTAGGTATCAGCGTTTGGACCATGGTGCAAAACTTCCTTTCCCTCTCTACGTGGTTTATCTTCTTCGTCAGTGTGGAACACTTAGGCGAACACTATCTAGCCGCCACCAACATACTACGCAGTATTTCCGCTTTCACATTCATGACAGTAATGGCTTTCGCCTCTACAGCCTGTACCTTAGTGGGCAACCTTATGGGAAGTCGCGATGCTGATTCCGTAGGAAATATGCTCATACGCACCAACTTGCTCTGTTTTTTGATTCTCATTCCTATTCTGCTCATCATTGCCCTATTCCCCATGCAGTTTATGAGCATATTTTCGGCCGACCCCGTTCTGCTTCACACAGGACACGATGCACTCTACGTGCTTCTTGCATCCTACGTTTTTACCGTTCCAGCACAAATATTCCTCGCAGCCGTGAGTGGAACAGGAAACACACACATGGCTCTTCGCTTCGAGTTTGTTTCGCTCTTCTTCTACACCATCTATGTTGTCGTGGCCATTTTTATGTTGCGAGTTTCATTGTCTCTCTGCTGGGCTAGCGAATTTGTGTACAACTTTTTCTCTTTCATCCTCTCATGGAGCTACATGCGCTGGGGAAAATGGAGCACTAAACAGATATAGATAGGAAAAAGCAAATTTATACCACAAAACAAGATATTAGCCTCAATTAAAACACACCATATATAAATTCCTTCTCTATGAGACACGCATTATATCTCTTTGTCATTCTTCCCTTTCTGTTCTTCTCATGCGGCGATATCGTTCTAGAAGAGACAGAAGATACTTCTACCTTGCCCAATGATACGAATACATCGGAGAATCCTACAGATACGTTAACCGTGGCCACGCTCAATGAAGCGAAAGACAGCACCAAAGTGGTTTTACGATGTTACATTGTGGGATACATGTCGGCCATGAACGCTTCATCTCCTACTTTCTCGGCCGAGGATGCTGTAGCCTCTAATATTGTGGTAGCTGATGAGCCTTATCCCAATCAAAATGCGTCTTCGCTAGAGAATGAACTTTCTAGATCTAGCGGTAACGTATCCTCTGCAAGTAAAGATGCGCTTTTTGCCGCTGTACAACTTCCCAATAATTCGGCAGTGCGTCAAGGCCTCAACTTACAAGATCATCCCGAACTATTGCACAAATGCGTGCTTCTTACGGGCATTAAAATGACCTATTTCCGACATCCTGGGCTTAAACCTGCCAAAGCCTTTAAGATACTAGAAGATGTACCTACTCCTCCCTCCTCTGACGATGATAGCTCTACCCCCTCAAACTATCCAGCATTCCCCACAATAAATGAAAACGCAGAAGTATTTGAGGGATGCTAAGAATGGCTAATCTCTCTGACTCTTGAGTGAGGAATTGGGGGTTTAACTACAATAGGCGACGCTTAATAGCATCGCCTATTATACTATTTATAAAAGATTTTTTACCGCCTTGCAGCCAATGCGAGAACTCTTTTATTCAAAAGCGTTTCGATGGTTGCCGAACATGCTTTTATCCTCCATCTGGTTAGCAAGAGTATGGGCTTTAGATCGTCACCATCGTTGCGCCATAACCATATTCACGGAAAGAAGCATCTTGGTATTGACACTGCTTAAAATTGGTGCGAAGATCCTTGATAATGGAATTGCGAAGCACACCCTCGCCCTTACCATGGATAAAAACGATGCGTCGACCACGCTCTTTGATATGCTCAAGCATCGTTTCGTGGAACACTTTGAGCTGATACTCTAAGATATCTCTAGGTTCCAGACCTGCCAACGTGTCGAGCAATTCATCAGCATGAAGATCTATTTCTAAGATTGCATTACGATCTTGTTTCTGTGCAGCACGTCTCTCGGCAGCTGATACACGCATTACCTGCGGATGCATCTGTTCCTCGGGCGTCTGCATAGCTTCTTGTAATTCGTCTGCATCAACAAACATGGAGCGAGCAGCATGATCATTCTTCACAATGTCGTAGATTAGCGTCGGCTCATGGAAGAAATCGGAAGAATGGAAGCAGTGAAGTTTGAAGAATTTCGTACCATCCACACGCACATTGACACTGAAAGCAGGCTTCGGAAGGAATACTTTATCGCGTTTGAAAGCTAGCGTCTGTATGGTTATTCGCTGCCATTCTTCAATGCGATTGCGCTGAAGTTCTTCTAGTTGCACCTTTGTATTAGGCGCCACCTCTCCTTCATGACGAAGATTACAAGCACGGCCGTCGTAAGTAAAGATACTATAGTGGAAATAATAGTTACAATCGTTGACTAGATATACATCGAAGGAAGAGTCAGACAGAGCTTTTGCATTGCGTGGGACAAAAGCAAGGAAAAGATTGAGTTCATTAGCCCCGCGACGCTCTTGAGCCATTGGCCGATAAGTCAATTCCTTATCGGCTAGATCCGTTTCTTCCTCTTCTTCATCGTCATCACTCACGGCGAGCGCATTCTTTACTGAGGTAGGCTGTTGTTGGTCGATTTCTTTCTTTTTCTTCTTTCCTGCAATGACTTTGGCTATGTTATAGTCATCGGTTTCCACTGCCACGACCTCCGAGGCCAATGTGGGAATTTCAAAACCATCTTCATCGGCTACTAGCACGATATCCTTTCCCTGGAAACCACTAATTGTTCCGCCTCCTACATCATTCAGGAAACGTACTTTATCTCCTATTTTTAGCATACTTTTTTCTGTTTAATGGGTATCGATGAGATAACGAGGCAGGGATAAGCTAGGATGATGGAGGAAACAACGTTCTACATCAAATTCTATAAATTCTCTCGACATACTTACCTGTTAGTCATCACCCCCTGCATCCTTATTATTTCTTATTCATCGCAACAATTTCCGTTTCTGGCAAAGTGGCATTTCTCTTCTCCGTGGCTTTCACCACAGCTTCCGCTAATGAGCTAAAAGCAAGCGAAGTCATGGTGTTATCCTTTACAGCAGCGGGTTCTCCCTCATCACCACTCTCACATATACTCTGCACAATGGGAATTTGTCCTAACAGAGGTACCCCCATTTCGTCGGCCAAGCGCTTTACACCCTCACGCCCGAAGATATAGTATTTATTCTCAGGAAGTTCGGCGGGCGTAAACCATGCCATATTTTCTACCATACCAAGAATGGGTACATTCACCTTCTCATTGCGATACATATCAATGCCCTTACGAGCATCAGCCAAAGCAACAGCTTGCGGCGTGCTAACGATGACAGCACCCGTAATGGCGAGGTTTTGAAGCAGAGTAAGATGAATATCGCTCGTTCCAGGAGGAGTATCAAGAACAAAATAGTCGAGTTCTCCCCAATCGGTATCTGCTATGAGCTGCTTCAACGCATTTGAAGCCATACCACCACGCCAAAGTGTGGCCGTGTCGGGGTTAACAAAGAAGCCTATACTTAAGATCTTCACCCCGTACTTCATTGCGGGAATGAGCACTTGACGACCATCTTTCATCTCGGCAAAGATATTCTCGGCCTCCATGTGGAACATCTTCGGCACGGAAGGGCCAAATATATCCGCATCGAGCAATCCAACCTTATATCCCAATTTAGCGAGTGCCACTGCTAGATTGGCTGCTACCGTACTTTTTCCAACACCTCCTTTGCCCGAGCTCACGGCGATAACATTCTTTACCTGCGGGAGCATCTTTCCTGGTTCGGGACGTGCTGCTTGACGACTCTTTGTCTTTATCTCCACTTCTACACATTTACCCACATAGGTATGAATAGCGGCTTCGGCTGATTTCACCACCGACTTAAGGAATGGGTCGGTATTCTTCTCAAATATGATGGAAAAGGACACATGCATGCCGTCGATGCGAAGATCGTCCTCTATCATTTCATTTTCCACCAAATTCTTTCCATTACCAGGGTAACGCACTTGAGCAAGCGCATCTAGGATGAGTTTCGGATAAAGGTGAATCAATTCTCCACCTTCTATATTTTCTTTTTGTGTTGCCATTGCTGATTAATATTATGCTTTATCGGAAGAGGATATCATTTGGAGAGATTAGATGTTAACTTATTTTCAAGCAGCTAGTTTATAGCCCGACATTATGTAACACCTATCCTATTATAAGTCACTCCTCTCACATGTTAACCAATTCCGCAAATAAATTTGTAATCCATTGAATAATTTATTTACTAGTGGCGAGTCCGCTTCGCTTTGAACGATTGTAGCTGCGGTAATCGTCAAGCTCTATCTCCATTTCTGGCTCTACGAGTTCACCCTCCTGCGGAAGATGAAATTTGAGATACTTGATAGTAAGTCCACGAGCAATCCACTGCTGTTCGTAATAGGTTTGAATACCGAGGATTTGCTTCACTTCCTCGTCCTCTTCTGCAGCGAGTGTATGATAAAGATCATCTGTGCGAAAATCTACAGGCAAATGATTCTTTTCCACCATATAGCCCGTATAGGTAGAGAGGAAATTGCTATCCGTCTTGAGATGTATTAGGCCACCATCGGTGAGGAAGCGACGATAACGCTCCATGAAATAGGTAGAGGAAAGTCGCTTTGTAACCTTCTTCATCTGTGGATCGGAGAAAGTAAGCCAAATCTCAGCCACTTCGCCAGGAGCGAAGAAGCGATCAATAAACTCGATGTGTGTACGAAGGAATGCCACATTGCTCATGCCTTCTTGAAGCGACTCTGTGGCTCCCGTCCACATACGTGCTCCCTTAATGTCCACCCCGATAAAGTTTTTGTCGGGGAAAAGGCGTCCAAGGCCCACAGTATATTCACCGCGTCCACAACCTAACTCCAATACGATGGGGTGAGAATTGTGGAAAAAGTCTTCGTTCCATCGACCTTTCAGTGGGAAAGGCGTGGTGTCGGTAGCCACATTGGGGACTTGAAACACGTGAGGATAACTCTCCATGTCGGCAAACTTTGCCAGTTTATTTTTGCTCATCTTCGAGTAGTTTCTTTACATCTGTTTCTACTTGTTGCAACTTTGCGTTGCAAAACTTTATAAGCTCCTGCGCTTCAGCAAGCTGAGCAGTGAGCTGATCGAGTTCTAGGGTATTCTGTTCAAAACCCTGAACGATAGTTTCGAGGCGCGTCATGGCTTCCTCGTATTTCATTGTCTTCTTTGCCACGATAAGATAAGGTAAGAAATTCTATTGGTTATGCAGACTTTCCTATTTATATATAGGAGCTATTTTGGGGGATTATGGCAACCACGCACACTGTGGATGCTAAGTATTTTGGGAATCGCCATCGACGATACTCGTCACACAACCATTTTGGAAGGTTGTGAGCAACACATCGCCTGGCTTCAACTGCCTGGCCGACTTCACTACACGCCCCTGACATGAAGCAATGCTGAAGCCCATGGCATAAATACGCTCAGGCGAAGCCAACTGAATACTACGTTCTAATATATCATGTTTATGATGATAAGCGAGAAACAGATTACGCACGGCCGTATGAATGCGTGCTTCGTAGGGCAGCAATTCATGGTGTGCCATTTGCAAGTTTCTGTCGGTCAATATTTCTAGGCGCGAACGGAGACGAAGAAGTTTTTCGCGCTGACTGCTCGCATAGCGTGAGGAGGATAGCTCAAAGCGATGTACAAGTTGCTGAAATTGCCCTTTCTCTTGCTCTGTTACCACTGAAGCGCCATAACGTATGTCTCGATTCAACGCATCCACTCTGTTACGCTCTTGCAATAAACGTTGTTCCACTGCTTGCTGAAGCCGCTGTATCAAGAATTGAAGCTGACCTACTTCATTCTGTCGGCTATCAATGAGAAAGGCCGCCACAGCGGTAGGCGTTTTGAGTCGAGTGTTGGCCACGAGGTCAATCACTGTATCGTCGCGCTCATGGCCTATCCCTGTCAGCACAGGAATCGGAAACTGCGCTACAGTAGCTGCTAGGAGATAAGTGTCAAATCCATGTAAATCAGTACTTGCACCTCCTCCGCGGATAATCACCACCACGTCCCAATCTTCATCATCTGCCAGCACTTTGTCGAGCGCAGAGAGAATGCTTTGTTCCACTTTATCGCCTTGCATAACGGCAGCGAATAACTTCACGTTAAAAAAGAAACCACTCTGCTGAAGTTGATTGCAAAAGTCGCCATAGCCTGCAGCCGAAGCGCTCGACACAATAGCCACATTACGTATCACTCGCGGCAAAGGAAGTTCTTTATTGAGTTCTAGCACACCATCTTCCTCTAGCTGACGAAGAATTTCCTGCCTCTGACGAGCCAAATCACCAAGTGTATAGGAAGGTTCAATGTCTATCACATTGAGCGAATAGCCGTAAAGTTCATGAAAAGTAATGGTCACCCCGAGCATCACTTTCATTCCTGCATCAAGTCGCTGCCCTGTTACACGAAGGAAGAGACTACTAAGCATCGGATAGTTTTGACGCCAAATGTTTGCTCGCGCCTTGGCCACAAGTCCGCCACTATATTCGTCCTTCTGCACGAGCTCCATATAGCAATGCCCATTGCTTGCCACACGGAGTTCGCTAATTTCCGCTACAATCCAATAGCAATCCCTTAGCGTGTGAGTCAAAGCTGCACGCACCATACTATTGAGTTCAAAAAGAGACACGGCTGCTGGACGTGCCACTTCATCTGGATGCTGAGAGGGGGAAGAGATAAATGGATCGTTGTACATAGATGGTGGATAGCTATTCTGAAAAACGCTAGATAAAAGTATGGAAACGTAAGGGAACTTTAAAAAGCCCCTTTCCCCCAAATGGGGCCAACTATTAAATAGGTAAATACATTTTCTAACTATATAGAAGAATATACCCTACTAGATAAGGGGAGAATATACCCATTGAGGCAAGAAGAGGTCTCTACTCTGCCTTGCTACCCCTCTTGGCACATTCGGCACACGTGCCTTTAATCACCAACGACACAGAATGTACGGAAAATCCCTCGGGCAGATGAAATTCTGGCAGACGCGTATGGTCGAGACAAAAAGAACGCTGACATTGTTCGCAATAGAAATGGGAATGACCATCGGAATGATTACACACACCCTCATGATGACATAACTCATAGTTAAGCATACCTCGACCATCCTCGAAAGTATGCACCACATCATTCTGCTGAAAGAGCGTAAGCACACGGAATATGCTAGACTTGTCCATCAAGGGCATGATATTCTCCAAATCAGACAATGTGAGCGGACGCGCCTCTTGATGCATGGCCTTCACCACCAGGATGCGATTGGTGGTGGGCTTAATGCCTTTGCCATGCAGATATTCTACAACTTCTTCAGCGTTCATATTTTCTCGCTTACTTTAAAAGGTTGAAAGCCTTCATCACATTGGGAATGCCATAGCCGAAAATATTATCGGGATGAGCGGCATTGTTGGCGCTTTGTTGCAAAGCTTTGATAATATCGGTAGGACGACGATTGGGATAGGCTTGTACCAGACAAGCTACTGCTCCTGCCATGGTGGGACAAGAGAAGGAGGTTCCATTAGCGTTGGTCACCGTACCATCGGTTTCGTATACAGCAGAAGCCTGCCCCATAGCCATCACATCGGGTTTGATTCTTCCATCCGCACTATTGCCTATAGATGAGAATCGGGTATTTAAGCTGTCGCTCTGTACTGCACCTACGGCCAACATGTCACGACCATCTGCTGGAAAACCTATCTTCTTCCAAGCCGACATACCACTATTACCCGCGCTATTAAGCAAGATTATGCCTCTCGAAGCAGCCAACGAGGCACTCCGACTATTTAAGGCTGTATAACCATCTAGCTCGCGATAAAAATGGTCTTGATCTTTGTGGTCGAACTGATAGTAGCCTAACGAACTTGTCACAATATCGCACCCAACGCTATCGGCATATTCTAAAGCTGCACACCAATTATCTTCTTCCACAAGTTGTTCACTCTCACCATCCTCGCTCTGCAATAAATAGTAAGACACTTCGGGAGCCGTTCCCACTAAATAATGAGGCTCATTTGCGGCAATACACGAGAGCACCATCATGCCATGTTCCAACTCTTCAAATACGCATTTCTGGGGACGCACAAAGTTGCGCGTACCGAGTAGATGCTGCTGAGAAAAGCCTTTCATAAGATCGGCATTATAGAATCCTCCATCTATCACACCAATCACAATGCCTTGGCCACGATAGCCCATTTCGTGGAGTTTATCTACGCCAAGCATTGTCACTTGCTGCTGTCCATAGCCGTAATAGCTAGTAAGGGTGGTATCTCGCTTATTTGTCACTTGCGCTTGACGCGGACCACGTTCGGGAATTATGGGCAGACTATCTGGACTTTCCCACACCCGACGAACACTTCGAACAAATGGCTGTCGACGCACAACTTGCATTTGCATTGTATCGGCAGTTTCTACCACTACCGTATTGTTCCACTTGCTCATGTTGCAGATGTGAAGCCCCATTTTTTGAAGTTTCTGAGTATAAGCAGACGACACGGGAAGGTCGTATTCATCGACCTTCAACCTGTAACGTTTGCGGCGCTCCAATGCTTTTTCTGATAGAAACTTCTCTGGATGTTTCAGACTGTAGGAAGTTCCTGCCTTATCGTTCAAGCTGACGCGATAACGGAACGTCTTTGGCACGTGACGATAAGCGGTCGCAAACATAGGATCACCATCATCCTGCGCCATCGATGGCACATAAGCCAAGATAGCGAGGAGGAGTACGAATATTCTGTCCATGCTGATTGGATACTTTTTTCTTTTTTTAGGTAGTTATTTTTTTATGCAAGACTTGGGCAACGCTTTACAACGCAGGCTTTTCAGCCTCTATACGATTTTCCACATCGTCGGGTAATGCTGAAAAGAAATCCATTCCCGTAATGCGCTCCACCTCGTCCACGCTAAGTTGATAGCTCTTCATGGGCCTACTACCAGCTTCGTTCTTATATAGGAAACCATAAGCCTTGGGATTATTAGGATAGCCCACAAGCAATACTTTAAAGAACCCATCAGGCACAGCCACATGATTAGCCCCAATGCGTTGTGGCTGCTTCGAGTTATAAATAGGACCTGCCGTAATACTCACAGAGCCATACTGCAAGGCCCATTCACGCTCTAGTTCCTCGAGTTCTTTCCAATCTCCACGATTGAGATTCCGATTTTGTGGACACACATTTGTCAAATAGAACGATTCACGCATGGCTTCCTCGCTCCATTTCATATCACCCGCAGGCGCTATGTGGCCGCGATCATAGCCACTCCCTTTATAATCGAAATCATAAGCTTGTGCTCCACGCACTTCGGGGTCAGGCCCAAACTTGTCATATCTAGGCACTGTGCCTTGGGCTTTTTCGGTCGTAATCGTCCACCCCACCCACTGCGGGGTTTTAAAATCGGAATCGTACGAGAGGGTATACCCCACATGCTGAACAACTTGTCCACCACGCGAACATTCATAACGAGGAATGCAGAGTTCCGCACATGCATTCTCCCCCTGTTTTACAGCACTTGTATCTTGCCCAGTCGATGAAACCTCTGCTTTTTGCAGCGGATCCTCTGCCGCAATCGCAGTAGCAGACACTTGGTCATCGGTCGAACACTTATTCTTTGCAAAACAAGCACCTGCCAATGCTACCACTACTAGCAGCATACCAGCACTGAGCGACATAGAACGTTTCTTATTTTGCTTCCGATTCATAGGACTTTGCTTTATAAGGACGAAGACTATTCAGTGAGAGCCACTTCTATGTTATTCTTCAAGATTTCACTTCCAGGATAGCCACCTTGCGAAAGATTGTCATACACCTTTTCGCCTTTTTTATTGAGCAACAGATAGGCTGGGATTCCAGGAATATTGAGCGACTGGCAAAGTTCGCTCCACTGCTGACCAGTGAGGCGATAATGATCTCCATCAATGTGGGTTATCATCTCCTTCCACGTCTTCTCTGGCGAAGTTTCACCAGTAACATATACAAACACGCAGCCTTTCTTCATCAGTTCGAACTTTATCTCATCCACCTGCTTCATCGCCATTCTGCAAGGACCACACCAAGTAGCCCAGAAGTCGAACAATACCACCTTGCCTTTGTATTTGTCGGCAATGGCTTGCATGATAGCCTCTCCGTGCACATTGGTTGGAATCGTCTTGATGGTAAAGTTGCTCTGGTTGTCAACAAGCTGAGCTTCTGTCTGATTAGAGGCTACAGCTTGACCATGATTCGATTGTTTTGCGCAACTAAATGCAAAAGGCATGACTGCGAGCGACAGGAGTATAAGTGCTTTCTTCATTGTTTTCTCGTTTTAATGGAGTTATTGTTTTGTTTACTGAAAATAAAATCCCATCCGATAAGAAATATTCCTTTATAGAATAGGATATCAAAGGCAAAAGTACAACTTTTCACGGCCATTACCAAACAAAAAGTGAATATGCAAGTGCGTATACAATAATAAATGCTATTTTTGTCGCCAAATTAGGCTACGACACAAGAATTGCATTTCTATAAAAGAATCTTTTCCTTGCCCGCCACAAATATACATTACTGCTTATGAAATCATTTCTTCACGTACAGGATCTCGGTCCACTCGACAAGGCTTTAGCCGAAGCTGCGGAAATTAAGAAGAACCGCTATATGCATGAGAAACTAGGACATCACAAGACGGCTTTGCTCATCTTCTTCAACAATTCATTGCGCACTCGCCTCTCTACGCAAAAAGCGGCTCGCAACCTTGGTCTAGACGTTGTGGTGCTCGATGTGAATCAGGGTGCTTGGAAACTCGAAACAGAACGCGGTGTGGTGATGGACGGCGACAAGAGCGAACACCTGCTTGAAGCCATTCCCGTGATGGCCTCTTACTGCGACCTCATCGGCGTGCGTACATTCGCCGGACTAACCGACCGCGATGCCGACTATGCAGAGAACATTCTTTCGCAGTTTATCAAGTATAGTGGTCGTCCCGTATTCTCTATGGAAAGTGCCACCGCTCACCCCTTACAAGCCTTTGCCGACCTCATCACCATAGAGGAACATAAGGAGAAAAAACGCCCCAAAGTGGTGCTAACTTGGGCTCCCCACCCTCGCGCCCTTCCGCAAGCCGTACCCAACAGTTTTGCTGAATGGATGCGTGCTGCCGATGTCGACTTCGTGGTAACTCAGCCGCATGGCTACGAACTTGATCCTCTCTTTGTGGGTGATGCACTCGTAGAATACGACCAGATGAAAGCGCTCGAAGGTGCTGACTTTGTATATGCTAAAAACTGGAGCTGCCCTGGCGTAACCCATCCCGCCGACTATGGCAAGATTCTTTCCAAAGACATGTCGTGGACGATCGATGATGCCCACATGGCCGTAACCAACAATGCACAATTCATGCACTGTCTGCCCGTACGTCGTAACATGATTGTGACTGATAGCGTGATTGAATCGCCGCGTTCACTCGTCATCCCCGAAGCTGCCAACCGTGAAATCTCTGCTACCGTAGTGCTCAAGCACATCTTAGAGGGACTCTAGTCCACCATTGTTTATCACAGCGAAGAAAGCCCTTGGCTCTCAACGCATCCTGCAAAAGAGGTAAGTCCATCTCTATTTATATAGTGGGCGAAGCTCCTTGTATAGGTAAAGCAAGTAGTCTATCAACAACTTGACCAGCCTACGCAAGACGCTTCGCCCACAAATTTGATAATACCCTGTGCGTTATAGGTAGAAGACAAAGCCTTTTTTCTAGTATTCTAATGACATCCGCCATTAAAATTGCCCATTGTTTCCTACTATCACCCAAGCTAGACCCTTTTCCATTACAAGCACATTTATCCATTGAGCAGCTTGACACAATCGTCTCTGATTACGAAAAAAGGTCAACAAAAATACCAAAAAATTTGGCTATTAGGCAAAATGTCCGTACTTTTGCATCACCAAAATCGGAAAGTAGCGCAGTTGGTAGCGCACTACGTTCGGGACGTAGGGGTCGGGCGTTCGAGTCGCCTCTTTCCGACAGAGCGAGATAAACATTGATTTATCTCGCTTTTTTCGTATCATTAAACACTTTGGAAACTTTGGATTAGGGGATATTTTTGGTTGTTTGATAAGGAAAGTGATTTGTCTTCCCGTCCACAGATGTACGTATTAGTTTTCACAGATGCCCATTCCCCCTTTCACAGATGCCCATCTTTACGTCTACCGCTGCCGAGCGGTAAAGCTACCACAGGCCTGTGGTAAAGCTACCGCTGCCGTGCGGCAGAGCTACCACAGGCCTGTGGTAGACGTGAAAGTCTTCATTGAGAAACGGAATAATCTAGGTTCTAGCTTGATAATGACGAAGTTAGGAACTCTTCGTTCGCAGTTTATGAAATCCTCCGTTTACAAGGGAAATTTTCCATCTATGCAGAAAGACGATTTTCGTTCCCTGAAATAAGACTGTATCTTCACTCAACAGCTTTACTACAACATGGAAAATGGGTAAACATACGACATAAAGAAAATACCAACCGGGAATATCCGCTGACCGTGAAATATCGTCTGCGACTCATCAATTCGAGCTAGCTTGATTGCATTCGACTTGCACGATAATTCACTCGCCATTATCGTCTGCGACTCATCAATTCGAGCTAGCTTGATTGCATTCGACTTGCACGATAATTCACTCGCCATTATCGGCTGCGTCTCAGCAATTCAAGCAAGCTTGATTGCATTCGACTTGCACGATAATTCAGCCAGTTCTACTAATTCCAAAACTTAAGGGATAAATATCTCTACATAAGCATTCAAGTTACGCGAAAAGGCCGTTCATGTTATCGTCCTTCGGTCGGGGAACAATGACTTAGATAACGTTCTAAGAAAACTTCAACGACCTTTTAGCCTAACAACAATATACTTAAAGAGTACACTGAAACACACTGGATAACAACTACTATCAAAAATTCATGATGAACTATAATTCGATTCGTAAGCGTATCAACCCACAAAAAAATCCCTGAAAGACCTAAGAACCTTTCAGGGATTTTCGTATAAAAGTGTTGTATACTATTCTATGTTCAATGAACTACCTTCCATCCATTGTTAGAAACATAGACTCCTTTACCGCGTATTGGCGTGCGACGACCAGTAAGGTCGTACCAGTGCTCAGAAGAAGGAGCAATGGTTAATGTAGAAATACCTGTACTTGACGCATTTTCAGTATCAGTGGCAATGAAACTAAACTGACATCCATCTTCGTTGAAACGGTAAGCGTTGTCATTATTAGAATTATAGCCCCAATTGTAGAGCACATGGCTCAACCCAGGATTTGTCTGATTTATCTCTGCATGATTCGCATCGCAGACGATGATAAAGTAACCAGTACTACTGCTGGCGAGGAATTTCCACCCGCTAGTAGGTTGGGCAGCTACACAGAGCAGAGGTTTATTGTTATCGGAAAGAGGAGAAAGATAGAGACCATCAGCACGATTGACAATGTCGAAAGTGCGATCGTTGCGATCTACGAATTTCCATTCTGAGGAATGTGTGCTAGCATCGGTTTGGCTCTGCACTGCATTTCCTGCCCCTTTAGAGGTAGGGAAATAGTTACTCGAACGAGCAGAAGAGAACTTATACCAATGAAACACCTTTTCATTACTGAGCGTAGGAGTCCCCTCGGGCTGTGTCTCTGGGTTAGGCGTTACGCCTTTTGCACCGATAATCGCATAGATAGCATCAATCTGTTCCACGGTAGGCTCGTCAGACAATTTACCAACCACAGATTTGGCGTCAGCGATCTGAGCCGCTGAAAGTTCGGTGCTAGCAGCAATTACCTCACTGAAGTACTTCTTAAGAAAATCGCCACGATTAAGATCCATGCTCACTGTATACTTACCATCGGTGAGGACATCGAGGGCAATAGGCACGTAGATGTTTTCAAAACCATCGAAGTTGTGCTGTCCCTGACCTGTGGGAAAACTTGTGCTCACAGGATTGGCCTTAGTGCCCCACTTATAGAGAGTTTCCTCATAGAAGAAACCTATCTGTCCATCGGCCTGAAGGTCGAGACTGCTATAAGCAGAGGAAGTATTGCTCACCTGGAAGAATCCATCCCAACCTATAGAGAAGGCAGCAAGGTCGCGCATATCGCTCATGTTGGCAAGTTCCTTATAGAAGATACCCACATTGTTGCGACCACTTCCCGTAGGTATTGACTGAAGAGCCACATAGACGGGCTTACTATCGGCGGTGCGCTTAGCTGGAACGATGAGCATTTCGCCATTGGTAGGATTGGCACTTGGCACAGCGCTGAGCCCACTAAAGGTACCCTTCACCATGTTATCCCATTTACCTTCACCCGTACGCGTATTAGAATAGGTGTAGATATTAAGCCATCGTCCACTTGCAGTACGACTAGTGAGAATCACACGGCCATCAGGCAATTCCTCGCATTTGGGTTCGTCACCTTCTGCCACGGGAGTGGCAGAGGCTCCTCCGAGCGCTTTCCATGTCCGACCGAAATCATCGGAATAAATCACACGATTACCATTAGGACGTGCTGCTAGAGCTGCATAGAGACGATAGTACTCGCCCACCTTTACCACGCGGCTCTGGAACAACTTTCCGCCACCTATAAACCCGGCAGCCATGGGCTTACCGCTATCGAAAAGTCCGTAAATAGCCTCGGTCTGTTCCACGGGAGTTTCCCAAGTTTCTCCACCATCCTTGCTATGAATGGCAGCAATAATATTGGGGTTTTGACGATTCGTAGTTGCATTGGTATAAACAGTACAACCACCTACTGCCATTACCAATGCCTCATTGTGTTCGCGATCCATCACCACAGCGGGATCTCCATAGGCGGCCTCCATAGGGGTTTTCTTATTATTGATAAGCGAAGCATTGCCCACGGCCACATCTATTTCCTTCGGGCTCCAAGTTTTCCCATTGTCGTCACTAATCTTCACAACACAATCCACCTGACCAAAACCTGGGTCGGTGCCAGAGACTAAGCGAGCAACACTGGCTATGAGACGGCCATCCTTTCCACGAGTGATACCTGGAATACGATAAGGGGGTATATCCATACCACCTGCAAGGGTGCTAAAGAGGGTGGTACGCTCGAGCTGATCAGCAGCGTCAGCATTTTCTTTTGCTTCAACGAGGATGAACTTGAGAGGCGTAGATTGCTTGTCGTTCATCGTAAACGTGCCATTACTTACGTAAACAAATTTGCCAGCATTTTTCAGAATCACCTTGCCATCGTCGGTCTTGGTCATGGAGTACTTGCTGAGAGCTGTTTGGTCGACAAAGAGGCGTGAAGTACCTGCGGGATCAACGCCGATGTTGTTCGTACGTCCTTTCAATTTAATGGTGAAAGCATCGTATGCGCCCGATACTTCAAAGATATCAAACGTGGTCTGCGAACTCAGTTCCGTATTCCACTTTGTGAGGTTCGCTGCAGCTTTAGCATAGTGGGTGTCGTCTACTTGAATTTTATAGTAACCCGAGGGGATTTGTTCCGGCATAGTCACTTCTTTCCCATTAAGGAAGTCCTCGAGTCGATTCACCTTGGCAGCACACTCCTCACCCATGACGATGTAGTCTTGGCACTCATCGAGCAAAGTCTTAAGTTGCTTTGACTTGTTGGCATCGTTCTTATACTCTTCTTTGAGAATCTGTACCTTCTCATACTGATGAATTCCTTCTACAAGGCGCTCAAAGCGTACAGAAGAGCGGTTGCCCGGATAATAGAAGTAAGTATCTCCACTACCGAAAAGGCGATAACGAGAGTCTGTCAGAGGATTGTCGTTCCAATTAATCCAAGCCCAATGGAGGAAGCCATCTAAATCATTGGCCGCTGCGTGGAGCGGGAGGAATGCCGCCTCAGCGGGCAGAGAATTCGTGAATATATTGGGTTCGGCATCGGCACACGATACGTAGAGCGTGGTGGGCATACCATGTTCCTTACGATACTTGAGTTGTGAGGAACCAAACTTCTGCACTTGGTTGAGCGCTACACAATAGTCGTCTAAGCGAAGGCTGAGCGACTGATGATAATTGCCAGCAAGTGCCATTTTAAAGCCTTTTTCCTTGGCAATGGCGTAAGCATTGAGCATATCGGCCTCTCCACGTTCGTCCATGGCAATACAAGTTTTCTCAAACCACCCCTTCTCCAGAAGATGGGCTTTAAAGGCATCGAGGAAGTTTTTCCACAGATTCTTGTAATCATCAGAAGATGTCTCGGCCGTGAGGTCAACTTCTTTGCCTGTAGCTTCATCGAAATAGCGGAATTTCTTATCCCATGGAACCATTGAGTAGCAGTTGATTTGCTCCTTTATGCCGCATTCTGCACAAAGGTTAACGTACTTATCGAAAATGCTATAATCGTAGCTCCATGTGCCATCAGCCTTCTTGGTAGTCGTGACCATGGCCGAGAATTTATCATGCGATTGATTTCCCCAAGGTTCGTAGAACATGATGGTGCTCACCACCTTCTGCCCTGCCTTTCCGAGCGCTTCCAAGTAAGGGCGAAGTGCTTCCACATGTGCATCGCTCCAACGCTCCACACCATAGTAGCGGCTTACAGAATAGGGCTGTTGCCAAAGGTCGAGATGGAATTTCTGTTTATCTACTGTGGGCAATGTGCGGTTCAACACGTTGATGGTGAGATTGAGCGTTTTTACCACTGCATCTTTATCATTCAGCACCTGTAACTTCACCAATTGCTTGCCCGCAGCAGCATCGCGTGGAACCTCGATAGAGCACCACACTGGACGCGTCTCCATAGCAGGCACATCGTGGGCTTTATCTTGATCTATCACATCAGGAGAGAGCCATTGTACCGACTTCATATTGTTGGAGCCACAGGCTTTAAAATCATCGGTAATCACGTAGTTAATAAAGCGTGCCGAACACCAATTCACTGCATTTCCGCTATTATCCACGAAACGCACCCTCAGCGATCCCTGATTGGTTTTACTAAAAAGTACGGCCTCAATATTGGCGCGTTCACCTTTCCAAGCCGATAGTTCAGCCTCTGATTTTTCGACAAGTTGCGGCACCCGAAGCAGTTGATAATGCTCATCACGATTAGCCCACGTGGCATGCAACCCATCGCTCAGCGCATTCCACTCGTCGGCAGGCGCAGTCTCACCGCTAACACGAGGCTCTACGTAAGTATCAATAGGATGGGTATTGTCGGCCCATGTTCCTATCGCCGATGTGAGCAGTGTAGCAATTAGAAGTAGATACTTTTTCATTAGTGTAAAAGAGTGTAGAATAGATATTTCAAACTAGAAAAAACATACGAGGATAGACTACATGACTTGACACCACACACCGATGTAATGTTCTGCTTCATCCTGAATGTTTTCAAATGACAAAATTAGAAGTTTCGGCCGTATATGCAAAAGGATATTTATATGTTTAAAAACATACGTACACTGAGAGATAGAGGAAATATCCAAAGCTGTGACTACAATCAATATAAAGGAAGAATGTATCAAGCATGAAATTTCGTGCGCTAGCCTCAAACGAGCCAGTAATACGATGAACCTCAGTGTAAACAAATACATCATCAGCCTATTTCCATACCCTATTTTGTTTTCATTTTGAAATTATGTATACCTAACCACCATACAAAACGTAAGTTATTCTCTGAAAATTTTATCGATTGGCAAATAATCACTACCTTTGCGTTGCTTAAGCAGCCACTCACTCAAAGAAAAGCAACAACTTATCCCTAAAAACAACATATTCACACCATTCAACAATAATGAGTCAGCTCATACGACCTAAGAACTATAAAGCCCTTCTCGATATGCACAAGACCGAGCAAGGCATCAAACTCATAAAAGACTTTTTCCAGCAAAACCTAGCCACTGAGCTTCGTCTGCGTCGTGTCACCGCTCCGCTCTTTGTGCTGCAAGGTCTCGGTATCAACGACGACCTCAATGGAGTGGAACGCCCCGTAACGTTCCCCATTAAAGACCTTGGTGATCAAAAGGCCGAGGTGGTACACTCATTGGCCAAATGGAAGAGACTCACCCTTGCTGACTATCATATTCCCGAAGGCCACGGTATCTACACTGACATGAATGCAATTCGTGCCGATGAAGAGCTTGACAATCTGCACTCACTCTACGTAGACCAGTGGGACTGGGAAGCCGTAATCAGAAAGGAAAATCGTACGCTCGCTTTCCTCACCAACGTGGTGGAACGTATCTATGCAGCCATCCGACGCACAGAATATCTCGTATGTGAAACGTACGATTCTATCCAATCTTTCCTACCCGAAAAGATTCACTTCATCCATAGCGAAGAACTTCGCCAGATGTATCCCGACCTCACACCGAAAGAGCGCGAAGACGAAATTTGTCGCAAATATGGTGCTGTTTTTGTAATAGGAATTGGTGGAAAACTTGGCGATGGCAAGAAGCACGATGGCCGTGCACCTGACTACGACGATTGGTCGACCATGGCAGAAAATGGTCTTGAAGGATTGAATGGAGATATTCTCATTTGGTATCCCGTGCTCGGCCGTTCTTTCGAACTATCTTCAATGGGTATCCGCGTTGACCGCGAAGCCTTACTCCGTCAACTTGAAATAGAAGGTCAGCAGCAACGCGAATCGCTCTATTTCCACCAGCGCTTACTCAGTGGAGAACTTCCCCTCTCTATCGGTGGCGGCATTGGCCAGAGCCGTCTGTGCATGGTGCTGCTTCACAAAGCTCACATCGGCGAAATCCAAGCAAGCATTTGGCCAGAAGAAATGCGCAAGGAATGCCGTGAATGGGGAATGCCATTGATTTAAGGATAGCCCTATTTTATTTCTGAAATATAAATCTACTAACAAAGACTATCATAAGGAGTGGAGACGAAGAAAGACGCTTCGTCCCCACTTCTTATTTTCGTTATATAGCATTACACATTATATATACGCGTACGCGCGCATGAGACCATTTCACAAAAAATCCCTACACCAGCATCACTTTCATTCACAATACGTTGAGATACAAAATATCACGGGCGTATAGGCAAACACATTTTGCCTACACACTGCTTACTCTTTTGTTACCACGACTTTCCTCATTCAATAAAAAATCGGAATGCCATGGTGGAGAGATTCTACCATATAGTGTAAACGGAAATAAGACGCTAACAACGAGGAGAAGACCGACCTACACAATACAACACTCTGAAAATAAGCAGAATACAAAAATATTGTGCAAGGTAAAAACAAGTCAAGGCAAAATAAACGAAATGCGCGAGAATATGCAAGGAAATAAAACGACGTAAAAGCAGAAAACCTACATTTAAGCATACACCCTATGAATATAATGTTTAAATTTGTGGGCAAAATCACAACACAACAAACACATAACATCACGATTATGGAGAACATTGACTGGGCCAACCTCAAGTTTGGTTACATGCCCACCGACTACAACGTACGCTGCTACTACCGCAACGGAAAGTGGGGCGAGATCGAAGTTTCCTCGTCCGACATTATCAACATACACATGGCCGCCACTGCCCTTCACTATGGTCAAGAAGCCTTTGAAGGAATGAAAGCTTTCCGCTGTCCTGATGGCAAAGTTCGCGCTTTCCGCATTAAAGACAATGCCGAACGCCTCCAAAGCACCTGCCGCGGCATTCTTATGCCCGAACTTCCCACCGAACTATTTGAGGATATGGTGAAAAAAGTAGTAAAGCTCAACGAACGCTTTGTCCCTCCCTACGAGAGCGGAGCTTCACTCTATATCCGTCCGCTCTTGATTGGTACGGGTGCACAGGTGGGCGTTCATCCTGCCGATGAATACTTATTTATGATTTTCGTATCCCCCGTAGGTCCCTACTTTAAGGGAGGTTTCGCCACCAACGATTACGTGATTATTCGCGAATACGATCGTGCAGCTCCTCTGGGCACCGGCCGCTATAAGGTGGGCGGCAACTATGCCGCAAGCCTTGCTGCCAACAAGATGGCTCACGATGCAGGATACGCTTCAGAATTCTACTTGGATGCAAAGGAGAAAAAGTACATCGACGAATGCGGCGCTGCCAACTTCTTCGGTATCAAGGATGGCAAATACATCACGCCGAAGTCATCGTCAATTCTTCCTTCCATCACCAACCGCAGTCTGCAGCAGCTTGCCAAAGACTTGGGCATGGAAGTAGAAGTGCGCCCCATCCCCGAAGAAGAACTCTCTACGTTCGAAGAAGCTGGTGCTTGCGGCACAGCTGCCGTGATTAGCCCTATCCGCAAAATCGACGATTTAGAGAACCATAAAAGCTACGTCATCTCAAAGGATGGCAAACCCGGTCCATGGAGCGAAAAACTTTACACACATCTTCGCGCTATTCAATATGGTACTGAGCCCGATGTACATGGATGGACCACTGTGATTGAATAACCTTTTTTCGGTTAACAAGATAACGGGTTGACAAGCTAACAGGTAAGTTACGTCTAAAAAGATGCACGAATCTACCCGTTACCCTGTTAACCCGTTACTCAATTATATATACATTTTCTATAAACAAACCTCCCCACCGACTTCATGCGTAAATTCACCCACCTTTCCCTCGCAGGCATGGTGCTAGCCACAGCCGGACTTCTCGTGGCCTGCAATGGCGACAAGAAAAAACTTGAAGATAAAGAAAAGGAATTGGCAGAACTTCGCCAACTTGCCGAACTCGACAAGAAAGAAATGGAAAACCAATATGCCGAGTTTGCTAGCCAATATGGCGAATTAAAGAAAGGAATCAAAGACGATTCCCTAGTCAACCGCCTCAATCGCGAACAAGAACGTGCCGAATCCTTGCTACGAGAACTCCAAAAGACAAAAGCGAGCAGTTCGGCAGAGATTCTCCGCCTCAAGCGAGAACTTGCCACCGTGCGTGCCGTACTTCGCGACTACATCCGTCAAGTCGACTCCCTTCAACAAATAAACCATACACTTGTGGGAGAACGCGACATGGCGCGTGCCGAAGCAGAACGTACACGTCAAGAGAACTCCAACATTCAGGCAGAGAATACCCATCTCAACGAGAAAGTAGCCATTGCCGCACAACTTAATGCCACAGGCGTAAGCGTAAGTCCGCTTAAGAAGAATGGCAAACATGCCAAGAGAAGCAAGGACATCACTCGCTTTGCTATCAGTTTTACCATCACACGCAACGTCACCGCCTCGGCTGGCAATCGCACCGTCTACGTGCGTCTGCTCAAGCCCGGACAGCAAGTGGTGAGCCAATCGGGCAGTTTCCACTACGAAAACCGCTCCATCGGCTATTCTGCCGCGAAGACAGTGGAATATTCTGGACAGGAAATACGAGTTACAGTCTACGTGCCAGTCAACGAGTTCCTCGGCGGTGGCAACTATTCAGCCTACATCTTCGCCGACGGTCAAATGATTGGCTCGGGCAGTGTATCAATGAGCAAGTAAAGTCGCTTTGCAAATAGCTTAAGGGGTGATTCTTATAATACCTGCTTCAGATTTATAAGAATCATCCCTTATGCATTTAAAATACACATCAAGTGACTATTTAGGTGCAAGAAATAGCTCAAGTTTACAGAACACACATATTATATATAGCACAAGCATGAAGAATCCCAATACCAAACAAGTACCCTATGGAGTTGCCGACTTTGAGTCGATCAGAAGAGACAATCTCTATTACGTGGACAAGACCATGTACTTGCCCATGATTGAGGCTGAGGCACGCAACATATTCTTTACGCGTCCACGCCGATTTGGCAAAAGTCTGCTCATCAATATGCTGCATGCCTATTATGATTGCAATAAGAAGGACAAATTTGAACAACTCTTCGGTGACTTATGGATTGGCAAGAACCCCACAAGCCTGCAGGGCAAATACCTTGTACTATATTTAGACTTCTCACAAGTGGGCGGCAGCATCGATCAAGTAGAAGAAAAGTTTAACGCCTATTGTGGCACGCAACTCAATGGCTTTGTGCGCGACTATGAAAGACTTTACCCCGAAGGTTTTGTTCAAAAAATTGACAGCCTCGCCGATGCAAGTGCCAAACTCAACGAAATAACCAACGAATCGAAACGCCGCGAACTACCTCTCTACCTTATCATCGATGAGTATGACAATTTCACTAACACCATACTCAACGAGCAAGGCGAAGCGGTGTACCATGCTATCACACACGCTGACGGCTTCTACCGCGACACATTCAAGAGGTTTAAAGGGAACTTTGAACGCATATTCATGACTGGCGTCAGCCCCGTTACTTTGGACGATGTGACAAGTGGCTTCAACATTGGCTGGAACATTACCATGAAGTCTGAGTTTAACGATATTCTCGGCTTTACCACCGACGATGTACGCATCATGTTCGACTACTACAAAGAGCAGGGCGAACTTCCTGCTGATTTTGACGTAGAGGAGGTCATCAATGACATGAAGCCATGGTACGACGGATATTGTTTCTCGGAAGAATCACTAAAAAACAAAAACCGCGTATTCAATTGCGACATGGTGCTTTATTACTTGCGCAACTACATGAGCTATGGCTGTGCGCCCAAACAAATGATTGACCCCAATACCAAAACGGACTATAACAAGATGAACAAGTTGCTACGTTTTGACAAGTTGGACGGCAACCGCAAGGGGGTTATTAAAAGCATTGCCGAAACGGGGCAGGTAATCACCTCGCTCGAAGAGTCTTTCCCCGCCCGTGCACTGACCAATCCCGACACCTTTACCAGTCTGCTCTTCTACTATGGCATGCTGACCATTAAGGGCACACATGGCATGCAACTTGTGCTGGGCATTCCCAACAACAATGTGCGCAAACAATACTATGGCTATTTGTTAGAGGAATACCAACAAATGAGTCGTGTGAGCCTTAACAACCTCATCGACAAATTTACCAATATGGCATTCGACGGCGATTGGCGCACCGCTCTTAGCAGCATGGCACAAGCTTACGCCAACATATCGTCTGTGCGCGACGGCATTGAAGCAGAACGCAATCTGCAAGGTTTCTTCATGGCCTATCTCAGCCTAAACGACTATTACTACACCGCTCCCGAGCTGGAACTGAACCATGGCTATTGCGACTTCTTTTTGCTGCCTAACCTCACTCACTACCCCACCCAGCATAGCTACATCATCGAGCTAAAGATGCTGCATAAGGGAGATAGCGAGGAACTTGTTCAAAAGCAGTGGGACGAGGCCGTCAGCCAAATCAACCGCTACGCTGCAGCACCAAGAGTTGAGGCCCTGCGCCAAGGTACTGAGCTACATAAAATCATCATGCAATTTGAAGGTTTCCAACTCAAACGCATGGAAGAAGTTGCTGACAAATAATCAAGCTAGCACACATCATACATCATGAACCCTAAGCACCTTATTTTCGCTCTGCTCATCATGCTCTGCCCCATCGGCATGGCAGCGCAAACCACCATTACGCGCAACAAGCCGAAACCAGCGGTGGGCAAACCGAAGCCAAATCCACACCAAAAGCCCGTAGCTAAGCCAAAAGCTAAACCCGCACCACGACGCAACAACACAAGCCTCTCAAGCAGCACCACGGGTTTGTCGGCTGAAATCAACAAACTCATCAACAACATGGTATATGTGTCAGGCGGCACCTTCACCATGGGGGGGGGCACAAGTGAGCAAGGGAGTGAAGCTTATGGCAGCGAAAAGCCCACCCTCAGCAGCTACTACATTTGCAAATATGAGGTGACGCAAGCCCTCTGGCGAGCCGTCATGGGCAGCAATCCATCCTATTTCAAAGGTGACAATCTGCCAGTAGAACAAGTGAGTTGGAACGACTGCCAAACATTTATCAATCGCCTTAACAGCTACACAGGTCGCAACTTCCGTCTGCCCACCGAGGCTGAATGGGAGTTTGCTGCGCGCGGTGGCAACTACAGCCGCCACTACAAATACAGCGGTAGCAACTACATTAGTGACGTGGCATGGTATAACGACAACAGCGGCAACCGCACCCCCCCGTCGGCACCAAGCAAGCCAACGAACTCGGCCTGTACGATATGATCGGCAACGTGTATGAATGGTGCAGCGACTGGTATGGCTCATATAGTTCTTACTCACAAACCGACCCGACGGGACCTAGCAGTGGATCTTGCCGCGTGCATCGCGGTGGCAGCTGGCGAACCTTCGATAGGTACTGCCGCTCGGCGATCCGTAACTACATCGCGCCCGACTTCCGCTACGACAATCTCGGATTCCGCATCGTCCTCTCCCAGTTATAATATCCTTGTAAAGAAAAGAGCTTGGAGCAAAAAACGCGACAAAATGAGGCGATGGGAGGAGCCGACGATATCGTGTTTATGCTTCAAGCGATAAATAGATACCGCCTGTGGCGGTCGAAGAAAAATTGAAACTTATGCAAATCAAAGTATTTACACTACCTTTGCAACCCAATGAGGAGCAAACCGAAGAACTAAACCACTTTCTGCGTGCCAACAAAGTGGTAGACATCAAAAAGGAATTGGCAAACTTAGGAGGAAACAGCGTGTGGACTTTTTGTATTGTATATCTTGAAACTGCTACTAAGACTACAGAGGCTAACAATTTCTCAAAAGGGCAAAAGATTGATTACCGCGAAATACTGCCACCCGACATTTTCGAAAGGTTTGCGGCTCTACGTAAGCTACGCAAAGCTATTGCCGAAAAAGAGACTGTGCCAGCCTACGCTGTATTTACTGACGCAGAATTGGCTGAGGTGGCCAAACTGGCAACAATCACCCCCGACACGCTAAAGAGCATACCTGGCATAGGGCAAAAGAAAATCGAAAAATACGGCAGTTATTTTTGCCAATTTGGTACAGACCGCACAAACGATGAAACGCAAAGGCAACCAGACAGAACAGATAGCCAGCCTTGACAATCTGTATTTAGCTTATACTAAAGCCAAACTCGGAAAAGCATGCAAAAAAGAGGTGCTCGAGTTTACCAAGAACTTTGATGCAACAAACTGAAGCCCCAACTGCATCATCAGCTCTTTCTGATAGTGATTCTGTTAGTAGTGATTCTGTAACAGTGATTCTGTAACAGTGATTGATGCCGAAAAATCGGTAACAAACTTGATGGTATCAGTAAACCATGGCCCCAAAAATATGCGAAACTATGCCTTTACCGGCAGCATAGTCGACACCATAGGCGCCCTACCCCAAGGCTATGGCACGGCAAAATTTGAGAAGTATGGCAGCATTCCAGCCGCCACCTACTCTGGTTGTTTTACAGATGGTCTATGCGATGACCAAACGGGCAATGCCACGCTGAAATTCGACAATGGTGATGTGTATAAAGGGACTTTCAACAAAGGCTACTACGACCAAGGCACTTATACGCTAAAAGATGGCTCCTATTTCAAGGGCACATTCAAGGAAGGCAATCCCTACAAAGGGATATGGTACAACTCGGATGGTTCCTTCTCTGAAGAGATTTAATGAAATGGTGACTATTAACGCAGGGACGCCTCGCCCCAATATAGGCACAAGACTAAACGAATCTTTCCTATTAACCATATCTTAACAAAAGGACTGCAACCACACCATTGCAGTCCTTTGTTATTGTAATTCACAAGAGAAACGTCCCCCCTTGGCATACAACGAAAAGCCAAAAAAACTCTCAACACACGATTTTCTTAAAAAAAAGGAAACAAAAAAGCCATTGTTGCATTTTTAAGTATTATCTTTGCCACGAAATATTGTGCCGTATGCAACACAAATATGGCAAAAACCAAATAACTGAAATCAATTCAACTAAAAATCTACAAACATTTAATTTTAACAGCAATGGCAACTACAAATGCTAGCGCACCCAAGGGTGCACCCAAAAAACAATCAAAGGGCTTTACCGGCATCAAGTCAGGTTTCGCCGTAATTATCGTATGTTTCTTCATCGCTTTGGCACTCTACCTCTTCGGTGCAGGTAACCTGAGCAACTTCAAGGGAACTGAAGGTGATACAGCAATGTTCTCATTCCTTTCAGAAAACACTTACGAGCCCGCAGGTATCCTCGGTACAGTATACAAAGGTGGTTTCGTTGTGCCTATCATTTGGACTTTGTTCGTAACCGTAGTAGCTCTCGCTATCGAGCGTTTCTTCGCTATCCGCAATGCTTACGGCCGCACAAGCTTGACTAAGTTCGTTGCCGACATCAAGGTAGCTCTCAAGCAGAACGACCTCGCAAAGGCTCAGCAGCTCTGCGACAAGCAGCGTGGTTCTGTAGCTAACGTAGTAGGTGCTACTCTCCGCAAGTACAAGGAAATGGAAGAGAACACTACTCTGACTAAGGAACAGAAGGTGCTCTCAATCCAGAAGGAACTTGAAGAAGCTACCGCTCTCGAAATGCCTATGATGCAGGAAAATCTTCCTATCATCGGTACTATCGTAACCCTCGGTACTTTGATGGGTCTGTTCGGTACTGTGCTCGGTATGATTAAGTCATTCTCTGCCATGGGTGCAGGCGAAGGTGGCGCTGACTCTTCAGCACTTTCAGTAGGTATCTCTGAGGCACTTGTAAATACTGCCTCTGGTATTGCAACTGGTGCACTCGCCGTTATCACTTACAACTACTACACTAACAAGATCGACCGCTTGACTTTCAGCCTCGACGAAGTTGGTTTCACTATCGTAGAAACATTCTCTGCAACTCACTAATAGCATAAAAAGGTATTTAAGACATGGGACGTTTTAAAATTAAAAAACAAGATACGTTCATAGACATGACGCCTATGAGCGATGTCATGGTCCTGCTGCTTACCTTCTTTATGTTGACTGCAACTTTCGTTAAGGAAGAACCCATCAAGGTGGTAACACCTGGTTCGGTATCTGAAATCAAGATTCCTTCTACCAACTTGCTCACCATCTTCGTTGAGAAGAACGGCAAGGTATTCATGACCATGGACTCTCCTGAAGGCCTCACCAAACTCGCTGATGCGATGAACGAGGCTGGCAAGTTGAGCCTTTCGCCGCAGGAAGTGAAGGAATTTGCGCAGGCTCCTACATTCGGTACTCCTCTCAACCTCGTTAGCGCGTGGCTGAAACAAGGAGATATCAAGAATGAGTACCTCACCAAGAGCCAACAAGCTGGTATTCCTTGCGACAGCGTAAACAATGAGCTGAAGACCTGGGTAAGCACAGCACGTGAAGCGTGTGGCGAGAATATGCGTATTGCAATCAAGGCTGATAAGTCTACTTCCTACGCTGTAATTAAAAGAGTTATGGATTCTCTACGCGAGGTTGAGGAAAATCGTTACAATCTGATTACCTCACTCAAAGGCGTAGAAAACTAAAATTTGAACATTATGGCAAAATTAGGAGGAAGTAAACAAAAGAAGATGAGCTCGCGCGTGGACTTCACGCCGATGGTGGATATGATCATGTTGCTCGTGACTTTCTTCATGCTTTGTACCACTCTTCTCAAGCCGCAGACCATGGAAATCTCCATGCCTTCGGATAAGGAAGACATCAAAGAAGAAAATCAGAGCCAGGTAGCAGCCTCTAAGGCTATCACCATTCTCATCGATGAGAACAATACGCTCTACTACTTCAAGGGTAAACCCACTGGCGGTACCGACATTCCCAATGAAGGTAAGCTTTTCCAGACCACCTATGGCAAAAACGGCATTCGCAAAATGCTTCTCGAAAGCAACCCGCAAGCTGTAAAGGCCGTAGAGGCACTGAAAGCTAAGTACGCCCGCATGCAGACATCTAACGTTCAGCAAGAACAAAAGCAAAAGGCTCAGTACAAGGAAGACCTCAATAAGATCAAGAATGCCGAATACACCCCGAGTGTAATCATCAAGGCTTCTGACAAGGCTACTTACGACAACCTGATCCAAGTGCTTGACGAAATGCAGATCTGCAGCGTCGGACGCTATGTGATTGATAAATTTGCAGAAGGCGACAGAGCAAAGATTGACGCTCTGAAGAACGGCACTGCGCAGTAATAACAATAAGTGAAGTATTAATAGTATGTCTAAAATAGATTTAGCATCCAGACAATGGTGTGATCTGGTCTTCGAAGGACGTAACAAAGAGTACGGAGCTTATCGTAACCGCGCCAACAAAGGTAAGTTCCAACTCCGTGCAATTATCATCGTCGTAATTATCCTTGCTGCTGTAGCCGCAGCACTCATTGCCAAATCGGCAGTAGAGGCAGCATTGGCAAAGAACAAGGATATGGCTACTGAAGAAGTAACCGAACTTCAGGAACTCAAGAAAGAAGAACCCAAGAAGGAAGAGAAGAAGAAAGAACCCGAACTCGAATACGAGAAGCCATTGGAAAAGGTGGCCGTGAAGTCATCTATCCAGTTCACCGTGCCTAAGATCGTAGAAGACGACAAGGTAGACCACTCCAAAGAGCTCAAGACTCAGGATGAGGTTACCAAGAACAAGTTCGCTATTTCTTCTCAAGACTATGACAACGGTGGCGACCCCAACAAGGGTATCAACATCGACGACTTGAAGGAAAACCAGCAGGCTGGCGGTACAACCGTTCCACCCAAGGAACCCGAAGTTGTAGATAATGCCATCGTAGAAGTTCCGGCTACCTATCCTGGTGGCGAGGCAGCATTGCTTTCATTCGTTAGCAAAAACCTCGTTTACCCGGCTATCGCACAGGAACAAGAACTGCAGGGTACTGTAGTGCTCCGTTTCAAGGTAGACGTAGATGGTTCGGTAAGCGCTGTGAAGGTAGAGAAGTCACTCTCTAAGGAGTGCGACCAAGCCGCGGCAGCCGTGGTACGTAAGCTTCACCGCTTCGTTCCCGCTAAGCAGCAAGGTCATCCGGTTCCTGTATGGTTCCGTCTGCCTATCCGCTTCCGTATACAGTAAGCTAGCATTCTGCATTGCTACACAAGTAGCAACAGATTCGCACATATTAAGCGAGCAGCAATTCTTCAGAGTTGTTGCTCGCTTTTTTAGACTTTTTATTTGGCGCATTTCAAAGGCTTGCATACCTTTGCACTCATATTTATATTTATAGCTAACACATTTGTGCACAATAAACATCACACAATGAAACGCATTTTCTATTTCTTCTCCATCGCTTTCTGCTGCACCCTCTTCCTCACTGCTTGTAAAAGCAACAAGAAGGGAAATTCCAATTGGATGCAGGAATATGATGTAAAGGTAGCCATCGATGAGACCTTCCAACCCATTATGGACAACATCGTACAGAGCTACGGAATGGCCTACCCCGAAGCGAATATGAAGCCACACTACGTCAGCGAAGATCAAGCTATCCGAATGCTCGTCAACGATAGCGTACGCTGCATTATTGTAACACGTAAGCTTTCCGACAATGAGCGCAACATCATCCGCTCACATCGCCTAGATGCCACACAAGCACTCATTGCCTCCGATGCCATTGCACTCGTGGTCAACAAGGCCAACCGCGACTCCCTCATCACGCTCGACGAGATAAAAGGCATTGTAACGGGAAAGATTACTCGCTGGGAACAGCTTAAACACCATGCACAGACAGGCGAACTCAGCCTCGTGTTCGACAACTCTGGATCAAGCACCGTGCGCTTCATGAAAGACTCACTCTGCAACGGACACGATCTTCAAGGCAATGTGTTCGCCTCCGAGGGTAAGACCAATCAGTCCGTGCTCGATATGGTGAAGACCAATCGCAACATTATCGGCATTGTAGGTGCCAACTGGCTGAAGCAACAGAGCGATAGTGCCATGGCCAATTTTGCGAGCCTACCCTACAACGTGATGCGCGTGAGCCGCACCGATGATGAATTTGCCAAGTACGTACGTCCATATCAATACTACATTGCCACGGCCGACTATCCGCTACTGCGCTCCGTCTACATCATCCACACCGACCCACGTAGCCAATCACAACTCAAGAACTTCTATTTCTACGTAAAAGGACAAAAGGGACAAACCATCATCTGCAACAATTCACAACTGCTACCCGCCTCACCTGTACAAGTGAAAGACGTGAGCATCAACTAGACTACGCTACACAGAAAGCACACCAGCCATGCCTTGCTGATACATTTCACGCTTCTGTAACAACCAAATGCAATAATTTAAGTCCAAAAGCATACACCTGTCTCGAATAATTGCTATATTTGCAAAGTTTTTGCGCATAAGAGACTATACCTCATTGCACAAAGCTACAGAAGCAACGCTTTTTTGCGTTAGCACAACCTCTGCTTAGAGGCCATGTAATCAACCATACAATAATAGAACAATAAAAGAAAACCAGATATGAAAAAGAACTTTTTCCGCGCCGTAGCATTGTCAGCCCTGCTTGCCATGGGCATGAACGGAGCACAGGCTCAGACTTCTCGTTCCTACGATTGTCCTCCCCTCAACCCCGAATATCAGCAATTGGCTGAACAGGTGGTAGAACTCAATATGGAGGATCCCGACAAGGCCAATAAGATTTACATGAATCTTTCAAAGAAAATCAGAAAGAACAAAGAAGATCTCGTAGCCGTAGGTACTTACTTCCTTGAGCACGACAACTACCCCGCTGCTAGCATGTGTGCAAAGGATGTTTACACTCTTGCTCCCGACTACATCCCCGGACTTATGTTCTCTGGCGAAGTCTTCATGAAGGCTCAAAAATGGGGCGAAGCTGGTGGACGTTTCGATGAAGTTCTTGCTATTGACGAAAACAACATCGCAGCCCTCAAGCGCAATGCTTTCGTTTATAAGAACGTGAACCCTCACGCAGCTATCGACTATCTCAACCGCATCAAGACAGCCGATCCCTCTTACACCGATGCCGACAAAGAATTGGGCGATATCTACTATAAGCTCGACAACTATGCCGAAGCCATCAAGAGCTATGCCGCTTACTACGCTGCCACTCCCAAGGAAGCTGGTAAGATCGACATTGCCTCTTGCGAAAGCTACCTTCAGGCACTCTTCTCAATGTCAGCCAAAGACGAGACCAACCTCGACAAGATGATTGAAATTGCCGATGTATTGAAGCCTCTCGCTCCCAACGATATATTGATTCCCCGTATGGAGTTCTTTGCCAAGTTTAATAAGGTAGAGACTTCTATGGACTATGAAGGCGCTCTCGCTGCCGCCGACACAGCCTCATCATATATCAAGAACAAGCAGTTCGCCGACTCCGTATACTTCTACATGGACTACGACTTCGCTGCCAAGCTCTGCAAGGAGCAAGGCAACATGCCCGAAGCCATCAAGTACTACGAACTCGCTGTAAAGGATCTCGAAGACAAGGCTCCCTCTATCACTGACGAAAAGAAGATTGAAGAGAATAAGAACAAGCGCGGTTCTTACTACTACGAGATCTCCAACCTCTACATTCGCAACAAACAGGCAGAGCAGGGTATCGCAGCCTTTGAGAAGTACCTCGGTCTCTTGGGCGACAAGGCCGACATCTCCGACCGTTACCTCCTCGGTACCAAATTCCTCGCTGCTTACCAGCAGAAGGACAACACTCCCGAGAAGAAGCAAGAATACTTCAACAAGGCCAACGAAGCATTCAAGACTGTGCTCTCTACAGAGACCACAAACAACCTTCCCAAAGTACTTGCATACCAACAATTGGCTCGCCTCAACAACACCGACAACAATAAGCCGCTCGACGTTGTACGCGACTACTACATCAAGGCCCTCGAAGCTAGTCAGGAAGAAGCTCTCAAGGACAAACCCCAAGCCAAGAACGCACGTTTCGAAGCCTGTCGTTACCTTTTCTTCTACTACGTAAGCATCGCCACCCCCAACAAGGCAGAAGCTACGAAGTATGCTACTATTGCTAAGGAAATCAACCCCGAAGACAACTTCGTAAAAGCCGCTTTCGAGCACCTCAAGACGTTGTAATCAAATCGATTATAAAATACATCACGTGTGTATTCTCCGTAACGCTGCGTATGTATTCTCAAAAAGTCTAAGTGCGTTTCGACAACGTACTCAAATATTTCACTTAGAAATCCTCCTCAGCCCCAGGCCGAGGAGGATTTTTGTGTTTATACACACCCCTTCGCATTTTCAGTTCATCGCCTTTTTCTAGCTGGCTGATAGAAAAAGTGAATTATATGCCGTCCTCAGATGTAACATTATAAAGTGTGTCCTTCGGTCGGAGTTCAATGCCCTAAACAACATTGCCACATAGCCTGTCTGCCATTATTGAAATAGTGTTGAAAATCTTTGTATTTCACTTTAATATACATCAAAAATTCATTAACTTTGCCAACGAAGCACGTTTAAACGACAAAACTAATACAATGACTATAGCTATCATCAATGCGATGCACAAGGAACACGAGCAAATTGTAGCTCTGCTTTCCGATGTGAAGCATACGAGCGATGGAAGATTCTCTTTCGTAGAAGGAGAACTCCATGGCAAGCACCTAGTGCTGATGGAAAGTGGCATCGGCAAGGTGAATGCAGCCGTTGGCGCCGTAGAGCTTATTCATCGCTACCATCCCGATGCATTGATTAATACGGGTGTAGCGGGAGGTATTGACCCCAAATTGGGCGTAATGGATGTAGTGGCAGGTAGTCGCGTGGCATATCACGATGTCGACTGCGGACCAGAATCCGAGCTCGGACAAGTGCAAGGTTTGCCACTTTACTACGAAGCTGCCCCCTCGTTGCTCCAAGCGGCACTAAGCATTAAGCCTGAAGAAATTCACCTACACAGTGGATTGATATGCAGTGGCGACCAATTCATCACCGATCGTACACAACTCAACCGAATCAAGAAGCGCTATCCCGACGGATTAGCTGTAGATATGGAAAGTGGAGCCCTCTCACAAGTATGCTACCTTTATAGTGTGCCATTCCTCAGCTTCCGCATCATCAGCGATACCCCAGGAGCAGAAAAGCATTTTGACCAATATCAGAACTTTTGGGAAACCATGGCCGATCGTTCCTTTGGCGTGACAAAAGCCTTGCTCGAAGCATTGACCAACAACTAGCACTCTGAATTTGCATGGATAAAATACCTAGTTTTACAATAGACCATACTCGCCTCCATCGCGGCATCTACGTGAGCCGTAAGGACCAGATAGGCACCGAAGTTGTGACCACCTTTGATGTACGTATGAAACTTCCCAATCGTGAGCCTGCCCTTCATCCAGGCGCAATCCACACGATAGAGCACTTGGCAGCCACTTACCTGCGCAATGATGCAGAATGGAAAGACCGCATCGTATACTGGGGACCGATGGGATGCCTCACGGGCAATTATCTCATCGTAAGAGGCGACTTAACAA
The DNA here is from genome assembly GCA_900541575.1 of uncultured Prevotella sp. GTDB lineage: Bacteria > Bacteroidota > Bacteroidia > Bacteroidales > Bacteroidaceae > Alloprevotella. The sequence goes on along the minus strand of UQKO01000006.1, from coordinate 14,667 downwards.
GCCGCGACATTCTTCCTCTCATGCAACGCACCTTTGCCTTTATAGCCAATTATGAAGGCGACATTCCAGGAGCAACAGAACGCGACTGCGGAAACTATTTGTTACAAGACTTGCCCATGGCACGATACGAAGCCCAAAAATATCTACACGAAACGCTGAATTGTGCTACCGAGGAGAACTTGAATTATCCCATTTAAGTCATTGGTAAGCTTTCCATTCCGTAAGTTTTTTTATCGACACAAATAATCATCATTCTACATACCTTAAGGTCTTCTTCTCTACCCTAAAATAGCGAAAAGACATTACAAATCCTAATCTATCTTTCGTATGAAAAAGATTACCATCATGCTCTCGGCACTTTGCTTAGCAGCGGGTCTTCCCTCTACTGTTAAAGCACAAGCGCCCGAACTCACGTTGGACGCTACGACTCCCGATATGTCGGAGAACGAACCGCGTCCTGTATTCCCTGTTCCTTCAGCACGCCAACTGAAATGGAACCAAACTGAATTTTATGCCTTCTTCCACTATGGTATGAACACTTATACCAACGAGGAATGGGGTAGCGGTGCTGAAGCTGAAAGCCAGTTTGCTCCCACACAAGCACCCAATCCCAAACAATGGCTCGAAGCTATTAAAGCTGGTGGCATGAAGGGCGGTATTGCAGTTGTTAAGCACCACGATGGTTTCTGCCTTTGGCCTACCGCAACAACTGAACACAGCGTAAAGAATGCTGGTAACCAATTTGGTAAAGACACGAACATTCCTCGCGACTTTGCAAAAGCTGCCCAAGAACTTGGTTTGAAGTATGGTTTCTACATCTCTCCTTGGGACCTTAGCAGCAAGTGGTGGGGTCTTAAAAATAAAGAAGACGGATTCTATACAGATGACTACGCAAAGAAGGTGTTCCTCCCCCAGTGCGAAGAAATTGCAAAATATGGTGCTGACCAATTTGAAATGTGGTTTGACGGTGCTACGGGTGGTGACCACGCTGGCTACTACGGTGGTGACTACAACAACCCTGAAGAAACTGACAAGAATGGCAATGTCGTTAAGAAAACTGGCTATCGTACCATTGACAATGCCAACCGCTATTATGACATTCCTAATCTTCGCGACAAAATTCACCAAATGTGTCCCAACATCATCCTTTGGGGTGTAGGTGGCGAAGCACGTTGGATTGGTAACGAAGCCGGCTGGGCAGGCGAAACTTGCTGGTCAATGGGTGATGGCACAAGCGGTAACGAAAATGCTTGGAAATGGTTCCCTGGCGAAAGCGATGCAAAAGCAACAAGTAAAGGTTGGTTCTACCATGACGGAGAGACTTGCAATACGGCAGCAAAGATGTTCAGTACCTACCTTAAGACGGTAGGTCGTAATGCTACACTAATTTTGAACTTTCCACCGAACAAAGCTGGTGTTTTGCCCGATGCTGACGTTAAGAACCTTAAAGAATTGGGCCAAATGCTCAAGGATCGTCTAGGCAATGACTTTGCACGCGAAGCTGGTGTAAAGATTGAAGCCACTGCTACACGTACCGATGGTGCTACTAAGACGTACAAGGCAGACAACATGATTGATGGCAACATCGACACTTATTGGGCTGCTCCCGATGGCAAAAAATCGGACATCACAATCACCGTCACTTTGCCTCAAGAAAAGACGCTTCACTACGTTATGATGCAAGAGTACATTCAGTTAGGTCAGCGCATTAAGGGCTTCACTATCGAAACCAGCACCGACGGTAACACTTGGACAAGAAAGGCAAGCAACGTTCAAACTACCACAGTGGGTTACAAACGTATTATTCCTCTGAATGGAGATGTTGAAAACAGCTACGACGCTGGCACTAAGGCTAAGTATGTACGCATTAAGATTACTGACAGCCGTGCTTGTCCTACGCTCCACACCCTTTCTATCTTCTAATCTTAATCTTCGACGATTTACAATGAAACTTAAACAATATATAGCATTTGCTGCGCTCACCATGCCTTTAACAGCTAGCGCACAGAGCGTAATCGACTTTGAGACCGATGCTACAAAAGGAGCCTCGGTGAGTGTGTTCGATACATGGGAAAACTCTCCTTTCCGCACCAACAAACTCAATGGCAATATCAAAGTAATCGACAACCCTTTCAAGGTGGTTGACGAAATTACTGGAAATGGTAATAAATCAGACAAGGTGCTTGCCTTTCAGCGTTCACGCTTTGGTAGTAGCACTTTTGGCGCTCGCGTTGAATTAGCAGAACCCCTTGCACTTACTCCCAAAACACAGTATGTGCATGTAAAGATCTACACTCCCAAAACGGGAAACATTATGCTCTTTGCCTTAGGTAAACGTGCCGACCGCGCTGACCAATCAAAGGACGTTGTACAGGTGGAAGCCAACTGCATTTCGAGCGTAAAAGCGAACAAATGGTGTGATGCTGTATTTGCCATCAGCTCTGCTCCTGGCGTTAACATCCACAGCTTCTTGATTATTCCTGATTTGCAGTCAACACACGATCTTGACCAAGACTTTGCTGTTTACGTTGACGACATTGAAGTAAACAATACTTCTATGCCCAGCATTCAGTATGGTGTTTACCCCACCAGCTATGACAAGACTGCGACAAAGGAGCAAAACGGTCGCTACACAAGCGGTGTTAACTTCAAGAGCAGCGATGGCCAACAAAGTCTGTCAACTAACCAACAGAGCAACAAGTTGGTGTTCCAAGACTTGTTAGCTTCTTCATTGAAGGCCAAAGCTGGAGACGAAATTACCACGTCGGTTAATTACCAAGGTGGTTGGATGAACGCTTACGTTTACCTTGACCGCGACAACAACGGTAAGTTCGACTATGCACTCAATGAGCAAGGAACTCCCGCTGACAAGAGCGACGTGATGACTTTCTCAAACTATCAAGGAAAGAATAGTAAGGGAGAAGGTACAGGACAAGGAAATACAACCAATTTACCTAACTTCACCGTTCCTTCAGATTTGAAGCCTGGCTTCTATCGTTTACGTTACAAGGTAGACTGGGACTGCATTGACCCTGCTGGTAACACAAGCAATGGCAACACCATTATACACAATAGCGGTGCTATCATTGATACTCGCCTCAACGTACACGGCGAAAAGGTGAACATTTGGCGTGGTGAACACACCGAAGGTACTAACGGTGAAATGCTCACAACGGATGGTAAGAATTTTGAAAAGCACGAAATTGCATTCGGTAAGGATTACACTGTTAAGTTCAAACCAGGTGATGGCTTTAAGGTAGGTAAAATTTTCTTGCGCCACGGCTACAACCTTGAAAAGGACTCTCTCGTAAACGAAACTCCGCAGTACACCGATGTTATACTTCCTGCCTATATGGTTAAGGATAACACGCTCACAATTCCTGCTGAATACATTGATGGTGACGTGCGCATTACTCCGACTTTCGTTTCAATCAAAGGGGAAAGCACTGAAAAGTATGCACTCAACTTTGACAAGAGCTTGCTCATTGACCGTGAACCCGGAAAAGAACGCTCTTTGAATAGCCTTTCGTTCAACACCACTACTCACCCTAACGCACAAAAGATTCTGCCCACGAATAAGAAGTTGGTATATCAAGACTTCACAAACCGCAGCATCTACGTTAAGAGAGGAGATGTTATTACCACTAATATTGACTACACACCGAACAAGAATGCTTACATGCACCCCTACCTCTACGTAGACCTTGATGGTGATGGCGTGTTCAATACTGCGGTTAAAGCTGATGGTACACCTGCATTTGATGGCGAAATGCTTTCATACGCTTTCTACAACAACAAGAATAGCAATGGTGCCGCAGCAGGCGAGAATCCTTCGAGTTGCTTCGACAAGACCAACTCTATGCCACAGTTCAAGATTCCTGCAGGCTTGCCTACTGGTAAGTATCGCGCACGCTTCAAACTCGACTGGAGCGACCCCGATCCCGCAGGACGCTATAATAAGGGCGGAAACGATATTCACAAAAATGGTGGTTATGTAGTTGACTTCAACTTCAACGTAGTTGATGAATATCCTACTGTAAAGCTTGATGTTCAAACAACCAATGGTTCTATCGTGGGTGCTGATAACACGGGTATGCCCGAAACTACTTTGTTAGGTTCACCCATTAGCGTAATGGCTTTTGGCGCTGCCGATAACTACAACGCAACTGAAATCGTGGTTCGTCATGGTAAGAACCTTGATGGTGAAGCCGTAGTTGATGGCAAAACGCAGTGGAAGGAAGAGAGCGTTGAACTCACCAACGGTGCTTGCACGATTCCTGCTGAAATGGTTGACGGCGACGTACGCTTGAGCGCAACATTCGAAGACGCTGGTGCTGAATACAAGCTTGCTTTTGGCGATGAGTTCAACACTGCTGACTTCACTCAGCCCAATGAAACACATTGGAGCCGTTCGGGATGGGCACATCCCACTTGGAAGCGTTTCACTGCTCAAACCAAAGCTGGTCAAGAAAAGACAGGCTGGATTGAAGATGGTAAGCTCGTTCTTCGCTGTGTGAAGAATGAATTTAACGACGAAAAGAGAGGCGACAATGGTAACAAGCTCGAAATGATTAGCGGTGCCATTGAATCTGCCAATAAAGTTACCTTTACTTATGGTAAGGTGGAAGGTCGTTTGAAAACAACTGCCCACTCTGGTAACTTCCCCGCTTTCTGGATGATGCCTAACGAATCAACTTATGGAGGTTGGCCTTCAAGCGGTGAAATCGACATCTTTGAACAAATCAACAACGAGAATACGAGCTACCACACCATCCACAGCCACTGGGCAAACGGCGCTGCTGATGGCGGTTTGGGTAATTCAGGCAAGCCCCAAAAGGGTGGAACTTCTGCTACTACCACTGGTGAATACCACGTATATGGCTTAGAATGGACTGAAGACATACTTAAATGGTTCGTAGATGGTAAGCAAGTATTCTCTTACGCTAAGTCTACCACCCAAGACGATCTAGACAAACTGCAATGGCCGTTCGACAAACCCTTCTACCTCATCCTCAATCAGAGTGTAGGTAATGGTGGTTGGGCTGCAAATCCTGACTTGAACTTTACTTACGAAACCAAGTTCGACTGGGTACGCGTATACCAAAAGGCTAACGGCGACCTCACAGGTATAAACAACGCAAGCGCTACTTCAAGCTTCGACTTCTACGTAAGCGCTGGTAAAGTTCGCCTTGTAGCCGCCAAGAAAACGCTTGCCACGATCTACGATCTCTCTGGTCGCAAGGTATTCAGCCAGACAATCCAGGGAAATGTTGACGTACGTCTGCCCCAAGGCATCTACGTAATCAATGGTAAGAAAGTAGTAATTCCCTAAGCGGGCTGACAATAAGCTGAGCATAGCTAACCACATGCCCACAAGATAAAGAAAGAATCCTTTCTTTTGAGAAATACTTGAATATATATAATTACAGCGTGCGCTCCCTCCTAAGAGGTGAGCACACGCTGTTCTTATTTTTCTGAAACTTATTTGGGCAGGAAGAGAGTCTAGAGAATGAGACTTGCCGCCCCTTTCATCATAGTCTCTCCGTCCGCAGATGATAGACATCTCGTCTGGAGATGTAGAACATAGTGTCTACCGCTGCCGTCCGGTAGAGCTACCGCTGCCGTCCGGTAGAGCTACCACTGCCGTCCGGTAAAGCTACCACTGCCGTCCGGTAAAGCTACCACTGCCGTCCGGTAGAGCTACCGATGAAGAGCGGCAGAGCTATAATCGCTCATCCGCAGACGGGCAAACGCCATACGAAGGAGTTCGAACATACAGAAGAAGCCTACTCATAGGAAATACTATATGGGAATATAGCTCTTATGAGTAGGCTTCTTCTATATACAACAGAATCTTCTGTTAAGCTTCTGGATCTCCGTCGTCGTCAGTAAATGCGGGAACAGAGGATGAGATTGCATCCGCATTATTGGCGGAGGATGCTGAAACACTTTCAGCATCTTTACATGGTGCAGTAGTTGCGATGGTTGCCTTGTCAAGTTCTGCCTGTTGCTGACTTATCTTGGCCTTCATGAATGCGTAGACATAGACGAGAACGATGGTTGCCACATAGACAAACATTGGAAGCATGAACAATACCGACATGGCTGCCGATTGCCATGCCTCTGTGCCTTTCCAAAACAGATCCATCGCTGCCCATATATAGAATAATGCCATGAGTACGAATACCCACATGAGCAAACGCGAACGCCACAGGGCACGCCAAGCAAAGAATATGCGCTTTATTAAATTCATACTTATAGGAGGGGGAACTTAGGGAGTGAATGAGCTTATTCTATTCCTCGTTAGAGTAAAGCGGGGAGTTGGAATAGCTTGGTACCATTGGAGCCTTTGATTAAGATAAGACGGCCAGTGGGGCGATTGCCCCCCTCGATGGAAGTTTTTACAGCATCTACATCGGGAAACCAGAGACCCCCCTCTGCATAGACTTGGAACTCTTCACCTACGAGCCACACCTCTTCACATCCCATGCTGAGTGCCTGTGAGGCTATCTTCTGATGTTCAGCGGCAGATGCAAATCCCAATTCGCGCATCTCACCGAGAATCAACATTTTGTGAGGATGCTGAATAAGAGCAAAATTGTCGAGTGCAGCTTTCATGCTCGTAGGGTTGGCATTATAAGCATCTACGATAAGTTCATTATCGGCCGTATGCATCAGTTCGCTGCGGTTGTTGGTAGGTTGATATTCGGCCACAGCCAGTGCTGCATCTTCTGCTGATACACCAAAATGGCGACCTATTGCAATGGCTGCAAGCGCGTTGGTTACGTTGTAAGCCCCTATCAAGTGGGACTGTACTTCTCTCCATTCACCACCAGCCATGCGAAAGCGAAATTTCAAGTAAGGCGTACACTCAATGACCTCGCCCTCCACGCCGTAGCCATGACCTGGCTTTCCGTAAGTCTCTGCTTGCAGTCCACTCGTCATAGGAGTTAAGTAAGAGTTGTCACCATCAAGGAAAATGAACGCACCTGCCTTGGAGCGAAGATAATCATAGAGTTCGCCCTTGGTATGAATCACTCCTTCGAACGAGCCGAAGCCTTCTAAATGGGCACGTCCCACATTGGTAATAATACCACAATCTGGGTCGACAATGTCAGAGAGTTGAGCTATCTCGCCTGGATGACTGGCACCCGTTTCGATTACGGCGATCTGATGTTCTGAACGAAGGCGGAGCAACGTTTTAGGCACACCGATATGATTGTTCAAGTTGCCCTGTGTATAGAGCACATTGTATTTTCGAGAGAGCACAGCAGCAGTAAGTTCCTTGGTGGTAGTCTTACCATTCGTGCCCGTAATCTGAATGATGGGTGTTTCAAGTTGGCGACGATGGTAGGTAGCTAGTTGCTGCATGGCCACAAGGACATTGTCTACATGGATGAACCGTTCATCGCCTTTCAACTGAGGGTCGTCCACCACAGCATAGGCACAACCGCTCTCAAGCGCCTTTACTGCAAAATCATTGCCATTAAAGTTTGCACCTCGCAGAGCAAAGAAGATGGAATCGGCAGGACAATCGCGTGTATCAGTAGTAATTACAGGATGCTTGAGGAAAAGCTCGTAAAGTTCGGGAATCGACATCATTGTTAGGTTGTATTTGAAAACGCATAGAGAGGAATAGCACGCGGCTTTCCTCTCTATACGTATATTTTTCCGTTAATGTGCTATGAAATATATTGCAAAGCTACACAAAAACTTCCGTTCTTGCACACCTTCGGACTACTTTTCTTATGCAAGCGATAGGGGGTTGCTTTGCTAGCTCATAGTCTCCATCGTATTATCTATACCTCATCCAACGAAGCATCTCCTTGATACTTGGTTTCTTTCCATACATGAGGATGCCCACTCTGTAGATGCGAGCACTACACCACACGAAGAAAAGGGCGGTGCCATAGAGCAGAGCGATGGAAAGGATCTCTTGCCAAAGAGGTACTGTAAATGGTATGCGCACCATCATCACGATAGGCGATGTAAGGGGAAACAGGGAAGTCCAAAAAGCGAGGGGGCCATTTGTATTTTCAGCCGATCCCATAGCCGCATAGAGACTGAACACCATGATCAGGATGACAGGCATCATAAACTGCGAAGAATCTTCCTGTGCATTGACCGAAGCACCTACTGCGGCAAAGAAGGAAGCATAGAGCAAATAGCCGCCCACGAAATAGAGCACGAAGCAGATACCCATCTCGGCATAAGGAAGATTGAGTAGCGCAGTGACAATCTGCTGAGATTCCGTAGGTATCGTTGTTGGCATAGCACCAGTTCCCGCCATACCTGCCATCTGTGAAGCCATGGCGGTCTGTTGCGTATCTGCGGCCGAAATACCAAATAGCATGCCTGCACCAATAAGAATTGCAGCCAACATCACTCCCCAAATGGCTAACTGCACAAATCCCACGAGCGAGATTCCCACTATTTTTCCCATCATGAGTTGGAATGGCTTCACACTCGACACCATAAGTTCTACAATGCGATTGGTCTTTTCCTCCATCACGCTTTGCATCACCATGCCTCCATAGCTCATGACGAACATATAAATAAGGAACGTGAACACGAAGCCTGCAGCAATCGCTATATTTGTATCTGACGAGATAGAATCGCCCTCTGCATTGCGCTTCAGCGTGGGAATGGTAATTTCGCTCTGCACATCGTCAATAATTTTGTCAAGACCAACAATGCCCGTTGCGGCAAGCTTATCGTGACGAATCTTCTCGTTGACCACATTGGTCACGTAAGAAAGCAATCCTGCAGGCACTTCTTTACGAGAATATATGGCGACAGCCTTAGGATGGGTGGCCAAGTCGGCTTGAATACTTACAATGGCTTCATACCCCGTAGTATCGTCATAGAGCGAGAGGTCATCGGCATTTGCCACGGGCACGAAACGATAAGTGGCATCGCTCTTCAATAAAGGTAAATATTTCTGTGTCTTGTCGCATACCCCCACAGTCTTTTGGTTATCGTCCGTAATACCCGAGAGCCAAATGGGCACAAAGATGAGTGCCGCAAAGATGAAGGGCATCAAGATTGTAAGGATGATGAACGACTTTTTCTTGACACGTGTGGAAAACTCGCGTTCCACAATAAGTCCAAACTTATTCATGCACTTCAGGAGATTTGACGGTTTTCAAAAAGATTTCTTGCATAGTTGGCATTTGTTCTGCAATGCTTAGCGGAGCGATTTGTGTGGCTACGGAGCTGAAAAGTGTGGAATTGTCGGCATCTCCCACTTTATGAAGTAAATAAGTGTGTAGTGAACCATTCTGTTGATGATTATCTACCATAAATTTTCCTTCCACAGAGTGAAGGCTACCATCCGCTGAAGTCACAATGAACTTTCCCGTGCGAAAACGTTCCTTCACCTCGCCGACATTTCCTGATAGCACCACTTGCGAATGGTTAATCAGCGCTATCTCGTCGCACACTTCCTCCACGGAAGCCATATTGTGGGTGGAGAAAATAATCGTGTGGCCTTTATCACGAAACTCCAATATTTCGCGCTTCAGCATTTCAGCATTCACTGGATCAAAGCCTGAGAAGGGTTCGTCAAAGATAAGCAAGGGTGGTTCATGCAGCACAGTGATGATAAATTGTACTTTCTGCTGCATGCCTTTCGAGAGTTCTTCGAGTTTCTTGTCCCACCATGGCATGATGTCAAACTTTTCAAACCATTGGGTAAGTCGCCTTTTAGCCTCAGCTTTAGATAGTCCCTTGAGCTGTGCAAGATAAATGGCTTGTTCGCCCACCTTCATTTTCTTATACAGACCGCGTTCTTCTGGTAAATAGCCAATCTGCATCACATCTTCTGCTCGAAAGGAATGCCCATCGAAGCGAACATTACCACTGTCAGGAGCTGTAATGCGATTTATGATGCGAATCAATGTGGTCTTTCCAGCACCATTGGGTCCAAGCAGGCCAAACACCTGTCCCTTGGGCACACGGATGCTTACGCCATTTAGGGCTGTGTGGGCAGCGTAGCGTTTCACCACATTGTTTACTTCCAAAAACATTTCTTCCATCATCTCGAGGTTATTTTATGGGGGTTACAGTATAGCCTGCCTTCTGTAGCAGAGAAATCAAGCCACGCTCGCCAGGCAGATGACCACAACCTACAGCCAAGAATGTACTGCGTGTCTTCATCAGTGCAGGCAGCGCACTTGCCCAATTGGCATTGCGAGTATAGATAAGGATATTGTCTTCCTCTGGAGTGCTATCGCAAGTATTATGGCGCTTTTCGTCCATCACCTTATGCACCGCCTCTAGATTCTGCTTATAATAAGCATCAATGGTGCGTTTAAGCACGTCTTTTTGATAGTCCACGTCATCGACCAAACACATCAGCAACTCTGCTTGGCGCTTCAGTGACGCTCCGTAAAGCACTCCTAGCTGGTAATCCATAGTTTCAAGTTCCCCCACGGGCTTCTGCTGTTCGTTTGCCACGTTTTGGAAATAGGTATCAAACTGTTGTTGAGGATTGAATCCCTTTGCTATCTGCATAGCCAGCACCATTTGGATTTGGGTGGTGATAGCGGCGGGCTTCATCTGCTTCATCGGAGCGAACATTGGATTCGTCAGATCAGCGCCGAGATACTGCTTCAAAAACTCATTGAGGCGCTTCATCTGTTCAATCGTAAGCAGCGAATCGAGCGTAGTATCTTTCGGGAGCATCATAGCAAGCTGCATTTGCTGAACTTGCGAAGGATCAGACAAGAGTTTACGCATATCAAGCTCACCATATACCTGTTCGCTAGCATTGAGAGCCTCTTTAAGACCAGGAATGGAATCGGCAAAGGCCACATCGGCAAGATGGAATGTGCCGAGCACATAAGAGGGCTTTGTAAGTTCCTTCCCAGTCACTTTCCACAACAACTGTGCGTGGGCTGTGAAAGTTGCGATTACCAACGTAAGTAACGTGAGAATTGTCTTTTTCATATTATATAAGAGTGTTTAGATGTTCGTTTTATTATACTCACACTGAAAATAAAGGGGAAAATGGATAGAAACTGAACATAGCGGGCTATGTCACCATATTTACAATCAAAGAGACGCTTACAAGAGCATGCAAATCCCATCATCAGAAGAATACACCACAGATTCTAGAATTAACAGAACCACCCCTTAGACCTAGACTTTGCTTTCTCCTTCAATAAAATTCTCCATAAACATGTGTTCTCCATCAAACACAGCATACGTGAATTGACTAATCCAATCGCCGAGAATCATGATGCGACATGTGCGAGCTATCATGAGGTCGAGCTCTATATGGCGATGTCCGAAAATAAAGTAGTTGATATCTGGGTGTGTTTGCAAATATTCCTTTGCATAGCATACTAAAGGCTCATTTTGTTCTCCCTGATAGGGAGGTTCCATTCCGTCTGTACGCTTTAATCGGGAACGACGTGCCCATTCCAGCCCGAACGCCATGCCCCATCGCGGATGGATGGAAGCAAAGAGGCGCTGACACGTACGATTGTGGAACATTCCACGCAAGAAAGCAAACTTTCGATCCTTCCCTCCTAGCCCATCACCATGGGAGAGGTAGAACGTTTGTCCATGAATCTCCACCACTTCGCTATGAGCATGCACCATCATGCCACATTCTGTTTGAAAATAATCATTTTGCCATAAATCGTGATTGCCATAGAAGTAATGCACTTCCACTCCCATATCTGTAAGTTCGCTTATCTTGCCAAGCAAACGGGTATAACCACGCGGCACGACAGTCTTGTATTCATGCCAAAAGTCAAATATATCGCCCAACAAGTATACTGCTTCAGCCTTATGCTTAATGCTATCAAGGAAGTTGACGAGTCGGCGTTCCTGCATACGCGGATGTGGAATGGCCAAACTGCCAAGATGGGCATCCGAGAGGAAATAGGTGAATTTGCGTTCGCTGTTCATAGGTTGTTCGTAGATTGAGAAATTAGGGGAGTAAGAGGTAAACTTAAAGAAGGCCCAATTCGAGTTTGGCTTCTTCTGTCATCATATCTTTATCCCATTCAGGCTCGAATACGAGGGTTACTCTTGCATCGGTCACCCCCTCAATACCATCGAGTTTTGTACGCACATCTTCTAGGATGAAGTCGGCCGCTGGACAATTAGGAGCCGTAAGTGTCATATCCACCTCGAGCAATCCATCATCATGAAGGTCGATGCGATAGATAAGTCCCAAGTTATATATATCCACGGGAATTTCGGGGTCGTATACTGTCTTAAGCACATCCACAATGCGCTCTTCGATTTTCAATTTTTCTTCTGCTGTAAGCATTATGAGTTTAGTGAGTTTATGAGTTTAATGAATTATGAGTTTAATGAGTTTATGAGGTCTGTCTATCTTCTTAAAGCATCCGCTAAACTTATTAAACTTAGAGCGCTTTTCGCTCGCTCAAATTCTTCCTTCGTCTTGATAACTATAATACCCATCGTTGGTCACGATGACATGATCCACCATTCTGATGTCCATAGTGTTTGCTGCTTGCTTGAGTTTCTCTGTAAGTCGATCGTCTTCTCGGCTCGGACGCAGACTTCCCGAGGGATGATTATGTACGAGGGCAATCTGCGTGGCATTGACAAGAAGGGCTTCACGGAGCACACGCCGCACATCGACCACCGTTCCCGTAATGCCTCCACGACTCACCAATCGAGAAGCTACCACCTTGAGGTTCTGATTGAGCAAGAGCACGTGGCTCTCTTCATGCGAGAGATTGCGCAAGCTCGAGTGATAGTATCGGTAAATATCTTCCGATGATACGATTGCCTCCGGCCGTACCTGTTCCTCAGCACGGCGGTCGCCTAAGAGACAGGCGGCCAGTATCGTGACAGCCTTAGCAGGTCCCACTCCCTTGTACTGACAAAGTTCTTCCACACTGCGCTTACCAAGCGTAGTAATCTGTCCGTTGCAGTCCGTCAGGATACGCTGCATAAGTTGTACGGCATTCTCGTCTGTCGACCCCGAACCAATGAGTATCGCCAAGAGTTCGGCCTTTGTCATGCCATTGCCATGAGTAAGCAAGAATTTCTCGCGCGGACGATCTTCTTCGTTGAGTTGAGTGATGCTGAGCATAAAAGCACAATAGCTATTTGATAAGTTTTTGGGGATTTTTCAACTAAGAATGGGAACTTGGGTACGAGCTAGTCCTGTCATGCTCTGACTGGCTTACCCATCTTTTTCTTCGTTACTTATAAAAATTATCTCTAAACGCATCAAACTCTCCTTTTCCTTGCACGAAGCGACGCCACCATGCTTGCCAAAAGCCAAGACCATAGCCCCATAGCTGAATGTAAGCAGCAGCTACGGCTCGTAAGCCCACACCTATACTTTGTTCGCGGCGCGATGCGTCCGCAAAGATAATAAGAGCGAATAACAAGAACGGCACAATCAAAATCCACCAATGCGGACAGCCCATCACAGCGGCTACGGCTGCTATCATAATCAGTAGTAAGCAACCAAGAGTAAACACCGCTGGTAACGTGTGAACAAGTTTCAGCGTACCTGGATGACGCTTCGTAAGATTGATGCGTGCTATGCCCGAGTTGTACACTTGCTTAAAGAATTTCTTAAGATCCGTACGTCGCTTGTGCCACACCCAAGCCTCAGGAATCAATCGACAACGATACCCGCCTTCAAAGATTCGCGTAGAGAAATCTATATCTTCGCCAAAGCGCATCTCTGAAAATCCATGGAGTGCAAGGTATACCTCACGACGCACCCCCATATTAAACGAGCGAGGATAAAATTTATCCATTTTCTTTTTTCCACCTCGTATGCCCCCCGTTGTGAAGAATGAAGTCATGGCATAGTTAATCGCTTTCTGCATGGGGGTGAAGTCTTTGTGTGCACAATCGGGGCCGCCAAAAGCGTCACATGGTTTGGCTTCAAGACTAGTATCTACATCGCGAAGATAGGAAGGAGGAAGCACCACATCGGAGTCGAGTATGAGCACATACTCTCCCTCGGCACGCTCTACACCATAATTGCGCGTCTGGCCTGGCCCCGAATTGGGCTTTACGAAATAGCGTACACTGAGCCGTTGGGCATATCGCTCTGCTACGTCCTGACAAGGGATCGACGAACCATCCTCCACCACCACTACTTCAAAATCCTTGTAGCTTTGTTGGCAAAGGCTTTCCAAAAGTTCATCCACCTCGTTGGGGCGATTATATACGGGAATAATAAAGGAGTATTTCATTGGGCACAAAGTTAAAACTTTCACAACGAATTGCCATGTTTCGCCGCAGTTTTCTTTATATGCCTCGTTCATTAGGCATTTTTTTGCTAATACACGGGAGTATGCAAAATATAAGGGTATCGAAGTCTGCAAGGTCTTTGAGGAACACATCTCTGGCGCAAAGAAGAATGATGAACGTCCTGTGTTGTGTGAGGCAATGGAATACTGTAAAGCAAACCGCATTGGAATCCTACTTGTCAGTGAACTGTCAAGATTGGGTCGCAATGCGTTTGAGGTGCTTGCCTCTGTCAAGGAACTCATAGACTGTGGCATTAACCTCTACATACAAAAGGAACAGCTTTCATTATTGGACGAAAAAGGACATCCGTCCCTCTTTGCTCCTCTATAATGATAGCCACGCTTTCGACCTGTGCGCAATTGGAACGTGATAATATCTCATTCCGATTGCAGTCAGGAAGGA
>UQKO01000005.1 GCA_900541575.1 uncultured Prevotella sp. | reverse complement strand
CATTTTAGCGGCTCAGCTTCGCTTCGCCGCTTTCATCTGCAAACTTAGTGCTATGCGCTTGTTGGGCTTTCAGCCCGTGCATCATCGGCTGCGGCTCAGCAATTCAAGCAAGCTTGATTGCATTCAGTTTGCGACAATTCAGCCCGTTTGGAACTAAATCCGAAACTTTAATATGTTATCTTTCGTTTCCAATATCCTTACTGAAGTGTACCACGAATGTGACCTTTCCATTGCTCGATGAGCATTTTGGGCTTTACCGGACGGCAGTGGTAGAGCTACCGCTGCCGTCCGGTAAAGCTACCACTGCCGTCCGGTAAAGCTACCGCTGCCGTTCGGTAAAGCAATGGATGATGGTTTGCAGATGGCAGAGAGTAAATTTGTGAACGGCAAAATCGTGGGGAGTAAATAGAAACAAACGGTTTTTGCAAAGAGCAGATGAGGGGAAGAAGCGAATAAGAATGCTTGCAAAGCGGTGCTTATTATAGAAAAGGACGCATAAGAAGTAGCTTGGAAACAAGTGCTTTGCTTAATTTTTTGTAATTTTGCAGCCGTAATAAATTATCAAACCCATAAACTTAATGACAACAGACACCGAACTTACGCGAGAACAGCTCATTCGCCACAAGCTCGACTTGCTGCTGCGCACTGGACAACTCCTTGTAGAAAGCGCAGCGGACACGAACCGCATTATGCGGAACATGAAACGCGTGGCAGCCTTCCTCGGACTGCCCGAAGAGCATCTGCACATCTACGTGCAGTACAACATGTTGATGGTCAATCTCAGCGACGATGAACACTCTTTCTCGAAGTTTCAGCGTTGCGACAAGCATGGTATCAACATGACTACTATCTCGCTCATCAGCAAACTCTCTTGGAAAGCTATTCGTGAAGACTACTCCATCGAACGGTATGCCGAGGAGCTTGAGCAGATAGCCAAGCGCCCGCGCAACTATACTCCCTTGCAGGTGGCCATCGGCACAGGTTTCGCTTGCGGCGGATTCTGCATTCAGTTTGGTTGCGACTGGACGGCCTTCTTCTATGCTTCTTTCGCTGCTGCTATCGGTATGTATTTGCGTGGCCTCATGCTTCGCAAGGGATTGAACAACTATATGGGTATTGCTATTGCTGCCTTTATTAGCACTGTGATAGCATGGGCTACCACTTATCTCCCCTCTTCTTGGACTGAAACTCCGCTTCACCCGCTCTTGGCTTGCGCCTTGTTTATCGTGCCTGGTGTGCCTTTGATAAATTTCGTCGACGATATGCTCGACAATTATATACAAGTGGGCTTAACGCGAGCCATCAATACTTTCTTGATGATTGTGGCCATGTCGTTTGGTATTGCTTTCTTTCTCAAGTTGTCCAACTTCGACTTGACACAGTTCTATACCATTCCCATGATTCCCCACAATAGCTATATCAGCTATGCCGCAGCGGCAGCTATCTCGGCTATGGGCTTCTCTATGATATTCAATATTCCGCGTCGCTTGCTATGGGTGGTAGCTATTGGAGGTATCATAGCTGTCTGCACGCGTAACTTCGTTAATCTTGGTCCGAGCAATGACAACGTGGGCTTGGATATGGGGCTTGCCATAGGGTCGTTGGCTGGTAGTGCCTTGGCTAGCTTGATAGCAGTGAAGGCGGTACACTGGGTGCATGCTCCCAACCACGTGATTTCCATTCCAAGTGTTATTCCAATGGTGCCTGGTGTGCTGATGTATCGTGCCCTCGTAGGACTGATTGAGATGAATGGCGTGGTGGGCGAACTCACCAATGCGATGAAGTTTGGTATGGCTTCAGCCATCACCATCATGTGTATTGCTTTGGGTGTAGCCGTTCCCAATGTATTTGCTCGTCACTGGGTGTCAAAGAGCCGTCAGCGTAAGTTAGAACAGCTCATCGAAGAGCGCAAGAAGCGCGGCTACTTTGTAGACCTGACAGAACTGTAAATCTCCTTTATCCTATGTTTCAAGAACCCAATGATTTGTCGAAGGGACGCATAGAAGTGATATGTGGCTCTATGTTTTCTGGTAAAACGGAAGAACTTATTCGCCGCTTGAAGCGTGCACGTATTGCGAAACAGCGCGTAGAAATCTATAAACCAGCCATTGATACGCGCTATTCTGAGGACGATGTAGTGTCGCACGATGCGAATACAATTTCGTCTACTCCTGTAGAGTCTGCTCGCAGCATTCTGCTTATGGCCTCCGAGGCACAGGTGGTAGGCATAGACGAGGCACAATTCTTCGATGAATCCTTGGTGGAGGTATGCAATGAATTGGCGAATAGTGGAAAGCGCGTAATCATTGCTGGCCTCGACATGGATTTTAAGGGTGTCCCTTTTGGCCCGATGCCACAACTTATGGCTATTGCCGAGGATGTGACTAAGGTGCATGCCATCTGTGTGAAGTGTGGCAATTTGGCTCAATTCTCACATCGCATAGTGAAGAATGATGAGCGCGTGCTTCTAGGTGAACAGGAAGACTATGAGCCGCTATGTCGAGAATGCTTTAATCGGGCAGAGGAGAAGAATCTTTAACTAGAATCTTTCATCCTTTTCAGCCAATACTGGGGGCGACGCGTCTCGCGTCGGGAAAATAAATAAAGGCTCACAGATAGCACTAATTACACGCCTATCTGTGAGCCTTTGTCATAAAATCCCAACGCGGGACGCGTCGCCCCCAGTATTGTTGGTTGAGGACAAAGCTATGTTGCTTTTTTAGTAGTTTGTGCTGTATTTCATGTAGTCGGGTAGGGGTTCTTTGGTAGCTTCTTCGTAGAGTGGACCAAGGATAGACTTCATGAAAGGGAGAAGAAATTTGTGAATTACTTTGTCGTTGAGTTGATGGTCTGCGTCGATTCGTTCAGCGTGAGTGTAATGCTTCATGAAGTCGTTGTAGGCATTGGTGGGGTTGACAAATTTGTCTTTGATTCCAAAAAGTTCGTAACAGAGTTCTCGGTCATCGGGAGTGATGTCGTCGAATTGGTGGCGTTCCATTTGGTTGAAATGCTTAATAATTTCGGCGGTTACTTTGAAGGTCTTCTCGCTATTTTTTCGTCCGTTGAGCCATTTGTGTTCCCCCGTGTGAAGAGTTTTGCTCATGGTCGACATGTGAAAGGCTGGGTTGACGCAGATGCGCAGGTGGCCGTGCATTTGCTGGGCATACATGGCGCCCATGCTGGTGCCGATGATGAGGTCGGGCTGTTCTACTTCTACAAGCTCATGGAGCATGGGGAGTGCTTCTTCGGGGTCGACGGGGATGTCGGGGGCAATAATCTCGGCTGAGGGTAGGATCTTGCGAAGCAGTTGTACTGTGCCGCTTGCGCCTGATGAGGCGAATCCGTGGAAGTAAATGAGTTTCATTGGAATGATTAGAGATTCTTGAGTTTAAAGAAATTCTATATAAAACAAGCATTCCCAGAGCTTCTAGAGAGTGTGGCTTCTAGAGTATCTAGGAATGCTTTCTATGTTGTGTTTCGCTTAGAGCGTTACTTTTTGTCCGTTGACTACGTAGATACCTGTGGGCAGTGTGAGGGCGTGGCTACCTGTAAGATGCTGTTTGAAGAGGATGCGGCCTTCAGCGTCGGCCACCACTACGTCGGTGGGTTGACTTGCTTTTAGGAGAAGTTTTCCGGCCGCTGCGGTAAAAGTTAGTGGTTCTTCTTTTTGAGCCTGCTTTACGGCAGTGGTGCTAGCAAATTGGGCATCAATCATGATATCGCCGTCAATGAGGCTTGCAGGGAGAGTATATTTGCCAGTTGTCTTATTGAAAACGTTGGCACGAATTACGACTTTGTCCCACTGCTTGGTGCCGTACTTGTTGTATTGCTCGCCGTTGAGGTTGTAGCCGTGGTAGATTGTCACGGAGTCGATAGCAAAGCCCGGAGCAGGCTTGGCGATGATAGCAAGAGGCTTGCCAAAGTTTGTTTCGTAATTGACGAGTTCTCCGCCATTACCATCGGTGATGAATCCATTGCGGCTTGCAGCAGAAACATTTACCTTGTCGGCGTGAATGTTGATTCGAGTGTCGATTACAGCACCACCATTATGTTTGATGTTGTTTGTTGCCGTCATACGGCCTGCGGGATCAGTATTTCCCCAGTCTACTTTGAAGCGCATGCGATAGAATCCTACGGGGAGGTCGGCGGGGAGCTTGAAGGCGGGAGTCTCCATGGTGTTGCGTGCGTCGCCGCTCACTTCTGTGCCGTCGTACTTATAGCCCTTTTTGTCTTCTACGGTCTCAATGTAGTAGTAGCTCATCAGGTCGCTACCTTCTGCATTGGTATAGTTGTCATTGAGCTTTACATTAAACTGACCATCGTTGTCGCGATCGAGATAGACATAGCCGTTCATCCAATTACCAGTAAAGGAGATTGTGGGAGTGACGGTGTCGCCTGCTTTTGCACGGAATGAGTAGTTTGTAAGGTCATTGTAGATCAACTGTGGAGACTTCTGTCCAACGTTGCGGGTCTGTGTGCCGTTGCTCGTGGTAACAACTTTGATAGAGCGTACGTAGTTGCCCGATTTGTCAGATACGGTGGTTTCGTCGAAGTTGAGTTCGTAGAAAGAGTTTTGCTTAATGCGTGGCCTATTGTCGTTGTTCACCAAGATATCGTCGAAGTAGGCGGCAAAGTCGTCCGTCAAATGATTGGGGGTAGTAGGGTCGGGCACAATCACGAAGCTGTGAATATCAACCCCGTCGCACGTCTTGATGGGGAACACGGCATCGCACCATTCGTTTCCGGGAAGTGACTTGCTTGAGTATACCCAAAATTGTTCCACGTCGTTGCTTTGTCCTGCGCGGTCGGGACGTTTGCCTAGACCAACGAGCATGGCTTTCCCTTTGCATGGCTTATACATTTTGACGTGAACGTAGATGGTTGTTGGTGTCGTGCTGAGTGGCTCGTTGAGGTCGACGCGTGCGCCAAACGTGTTGCTACCGAAGCGTGAGCGCTGTACACCGAGAATTTTCTTAGAATCATTGAGGACAACGCCATCAGCATTGGTCTGAGGAAGGAAATTGTCTACTACAGCAACGTTGCCTTGCAACTTTCCCGTGCGGAAGGGAGACTCCTCCCAAGTGTCGTATACGCCCAGAGCCTTATAGCCCGAGGGATCTTCAAAGTCGACGCTGACCGTCGTCTGTGCCATAGCTGCCAAGGGAAGTGCAAGGGCTGCTAGGGCGAAATATCGCGTTTTCATGTGTTTCTTTGTTTGATTGGTAGAAATAGAATTTCTTGCTTTTGCGCTCTTAATATAGAGCAATATTCTCCAGTGTGGGACAAGCTCGGCTATCGGTGATTCTTACGCGCAAGTATTTTACGCTTTGTGCGTTGGAGTAGCTATCGCTAGTGCTTCCGTTGAGGGGAATGATACGCTTGTAGCCGATGGTCGTTGTTTTGATATTGCCGCCTCGCTTATTCCAATTTACTCCATCGTTGCTTGTCTCGATGGTGAATGCTTTGACGCGCTGTCCTAGCTTGATGTGCTCTTGCAACATGACGTAGCGGATGGGTTGTGCAGTTTTCCAATGGAATGTGATGGTGCCGCTGAGTGTGCCATCATTGGTGGCCCAGTAAGTGAGGCTATCGCCGTCCATGGCATTGGCTATGCTGAATGAGCGGCCTTGGCCAGCGGTGCGTTCTTCCGAGGCCTGCACATCATCGGCCGTGAGAGCATAGTTTGTTCCGCCGAGGCGTGTTTTGAGTGTCGTGCCAAATTCTTTAAGTCCTTCGACTGTGGCAGTGGGAAGTGAACCGCTCTTGTCGGGCGGGCAGTTGAGGATGAGCGTAGAGTTTCGTCCTACTGTTTCGAGATACATTTGGAATAGGCGTTCGTTCCCCATTACCTTCTCGCCGCTGTGCCAGAACCAACCGCCTGAGGTGTACTTAGCATCGCTCTCGCCTGGTTGCCAATACCATCCGTTCATGGTGCCATACATACCATTACTTTCGGCCGAATAGCCATATTCTTCCGGGCTCCAATTGGTCTCGCCAGCATAGCCTTCTTCATTACCAATCCAGCGCGCTTCGCCACCTACACCCCAGAGTACGCAGTCGGGGCTAACCTTGTGTACAGTGTCGCGTAGATTGGGCACGTCGTAGTAGGTAGAGCGATCAATGTTGCGGACACCACCAGCACCGCCATAGTAGCCATCGCCACCATTTGCGCCGTCAAACCACATTTCAAATTGGTCGGCGCCGTAGGCTGCAAGTTCGGCACATTGACGCAGAAAAACGTTCTTCACGTAAGTGTCATTACCATATTCTGCATTGTTGCGATCCCAGGGCGACACGTAGAAGCCATATTTCATGCCCAACTTTTGAGCAGCTTTGGCAAAGTCGCGGGGAATATCCGTCTGCTTTGCAAATTCGTTGCTTGAAGAGGTCACGTTGTGGGTAGTGGTCTTTGTGGGCCACAAGCAGAAGCCGTCGTGGTGTTTCACCACGGCAATGCCGCCCTTCATTCCTGCGGCTTTTACGGCAGTGAGCCATTGTTCGGGATTGGGAGCTGCCGTGGGCGCAAATATGTTTTCGCTTTCGTTGCCATGTCCCCACTCATCGCCTGTATACGTGTTCATGCCATAGTGGAAAAAGGCATAAAATTCTGTGTACTGCCACTTCAGTTGTCGGGGCGAAGGCACGGGATGTACCGGAGCGGGTTCGTTCTCGCTGTTGGGAAGCGTAGTGGGCTTTAGCTCAAGTTGCGCCTGTGCCGCAAAGGGCATCAGTGCAAAGAGGCAAAGAGCCGTAGCCAATTTGTAGAAATGTTTCATGGATGGAAAAAGTTGATGAATATCGTAGTTGATGAAAATGCTCTAATAGCAGAACTTTATCTATGTTATGCAAAGATACGATAAGTCATTGCATTGCGCAAAAAATAGTGTAGAATTTGTTCACTTTTTCTGCTTGTATAGGAAGAGGGGGGAACATGAGTGCTTGTTGCGCGCACACGTTACAGCCGATTTCATGCTCAATGGCTTGTACTATTTGCTTTGGATGGTTGCATGTTGCTGATAATGAGCGTACTTGCTTGTGCGATTTGACCTGTTTCGCTGTCATTTTGCTTGCGCTTCCTTTCACTTCAGATTTCCTGCCCAAAGCGTTTTTTTCGTGGGGTAACTTATTCTCTTCCTACCTAGAATCTTTCTCCGTCTCATGGAGGATAAATGCTTCGATCTTCCCAGTATATTGTATGATGTATAATGCAAAAGGAGGCAGATCCCCGAGTGGAAATCTGCCTCCTTGTAGAGACTATTGTGTCGCACTGAACTCTAAGAGCGTGCGGATCACATTAATGGATTATTTCATTATCTTGAAAGTCTGACTCTTGCCGCCGAGGATAGTCACCTTGACGAGAATGGTCTGGTGAGTAGCGCCTACTACGGGGATTGTCACATGTGCTTCGCCGTTAGCCTTCTGGCTGAAGAGCGTGCGGCCGTCGAGCGTGTAAGCTTCAACGCTGTTGATGCCCGATTGAGCCTTCGCTACCAAGTGACTGCCTTCGGTGGCGAGGTCGATCTGCTCTGTGGCAGACTGAGAAGAACTGCTCACGCTCTCAATACGAGTGACAGTGGGGCGTTCTACGTTGGCTTCGTCGTAATTCTCTACCACTTCGTAGATAGCCGGAACGGTCTTTGTGTTCCAATTGATCTTCAGAGCTGTAGCAGCACGATTCTCTCCCTCGAAAGTGAAGCGAATAATACCATTTTGGGCTGAGCTAGGTTCAATCTCCTTCCAATTTTCGCCATCGGTGGTGATGTTGTAAGTCAGTCCTTCCATGGTGGTGGGGTCGGTATAGAGCGTGATGCCATTGAGCAGTATGCTATTGGTCATGTAGTAGGTGAATACGCGATCTTTGGGACTGTAAGGAGCAAAGTTTGCAGACGACGTATACCCTCGTCCATCCGTAGCGTTATGCTCCGTGATGCCATACTGACCAGCTTGGAAGCAAGGCATTTCATTAAGCCCTTTGCCATTTACCTCGATTTCATGTAAGCGAAGCCACTTCTCATTTGCGGGAGTAGACACGTAGAGGCGTACATATTTAGCCAAAGTAGGGGTTACTTTACCTGCTGTGTTCGACATGGAGAAGTCACAAGCATACACGTCAGCTCCGTCGACCGTGCCCACCTTGAAATTTTGCGGGAGGTCGAGTGTATAATAATTGCTTGAGGCACCAGTCGGACGCAGGGCAGTCCATTTCTTTCCGTCCTTTGAAATCTGTACGAGTCCCTTGTTAATGTTGTCGCCATTGGTGGTGCCCATCACGATGCGTACGTGCTCCACGGGAGTCTCTTCTTTGAGCGTTATGGTATATGTATCGCCAGCTTTTTGTACGCGGTTGATACATACGAAAGTGTTGTAGTTGCCATCGGACATAAGGTTGGCAGTGTGGCTTTGCCAGAATGCGGCTCCACTCGGAGCTGCTGCTGCGGAGGTTGCGGCCTTCTGTGCGGGATAGAGATTCACGATCCCATTGCGCACGGTAATGGAGGTCGGCTCTTCACTATCGTTGACAATAGCTACAAATCGTGCATAACCCGCATATTTTCCAGAGCCTGCTTCGGGCTTTTCGAGCCATTCATTGCCAGTTCGGTTGATTGTAGTCCAGTGCTTACCATCTGTGCTAACCACGACGTTGAGTTTAGAATGGTCAAGGAGCGAGTCTGCCATGGTGACGTAGTTGATACGGATGGCAGAGGAAAGTTCTAGACCAATGTACTCGCCCTTGTTGAGGGTGACGCCTCTTTTGTTGGCTTGGAAGCGGATGAGCGAAGCCGTTACAGTGCCTGTCACTCTGAGGTCCTCTACGTTGGTAAAGCCTGTTGACGTGGTTGAAGTAGGCTTGGCTGTGAAGAGGTTGGAAGTAGCATTCTCCTTTATATAGTTAACAAAGGGCGTCAAGTAACGATAAGAAGCATGCGTTAGGCGCGGTTCGGTAGAGATTGATGTGCTTCCGAAGCCCGAGAGGTGGTGTGTGTAGTAGCTTTCGTTAGATTCATCAAACTCGCTAAGCGCATTTATGTAAGTAGGCCATGCTTGTTCTGCATCGGTGCCAAAATCTTTGACGCTTATATATTTGTTGATGTTTACTGCTAGGTCATGCAAGCGAACCACCCAGGGCTTGATGTCTTTATAGAAGAGTGATTCGTTGGCTTTCTCAGATGTTTCGAGTTTGCCAAGTTTGTCGCAGTTTTCTTCTATTTGACTTAGGAGATTTTTTAAATCTTCGCTGTTGCCGTTTTTCTTATAGGCAGTGAGTATCGTGTTGAGTGTTTCGGGATCGTTTTTGTTTAGATAGGGAGCTAAGAAACGGTAGGCCTCGGTGGCATCGTTGTTGCCAGGGAAGAGCGACTTGATGGATGCTTCCCATGATTGCATGTTATCGAACCCTGTGTTGTTCCAACTATAGTCGCCAGCTGAGAATACAGCCGTTTTTGAGACTTCTCCTTGCTCCATAGGGTTACAGATAACGCCTTGGTTGCTTTCGGTAAGTTCAGAAGAGAGCGAACTTTCGTTGCCTACATTGGGCATGTCTACGAAGTTGCTCTTCATGTCCAATGGATAGATCTCACTGGGACCTGTTCCATTGTCGTTGCAAGGGTAGTTCCACCACCAAATGACATTGCGACCAAACTGGTCTTGCACGGTTTTGAGATCTGTGTTGTTGGGTACAGACCATACGCCGTGACCAGTATAGTATACCGTTACGTTCTCTGGAAGTTTGCTCAGTGCTTTGAAGAAGTTGTTGAATTGCGCATCACTTCCAGCGAAAGTACGGCAGTAAATCTGCGGTGTGAGACGGAGAGCTTTCACTGTATCGGCAGCGGCAGCGCCGGGGGTATTCCACTTGGCTTCGATAGCACGTTGGAGGTCGGTGATGCGTTGGCAAGTTAAGTCCATGCCGCTCTGTTGAGATGGAACGCCTACGTCGTCGACGAATACGGCAAACTGGCGAAAGCCCAGGTTGTACATGCTCTCAAACTTCGACATAATCTTGCTTACCACTTGACCATCGTTAAGCAAGCTATTACCCGGGTGGATGGCCCACGATACGTTTACCTTAGAGGCGTGAGCCGTTTCGGTGAGATCTTGCATCTTGGCCTGCGTCATGAATCCTTGCTGATCTTGAGTAGAAGTGATGGTGGTGGGGTAGGGATCAGCCCATGTAGAAGAGTGATAAGGGTCACATTTCGGACCGTATACGTAAGAATTCATCTTAAAACGCATCATGTAGCGCATTAAGTCTTTGCGCACCTCGTTGTCGTAAGGTTTACCATAGAAACCCTCAATGATGCCTCGCTCTTTAAGGTCGGCATAGTCGTTGATGGTTACGGTGGGCAGTCCGGTAGTGCCTTGATCGAGCATTTGCTCGAGTGAAGCCAAGCCGTAGAAGGTTGCATCCGTATTTTCGCCAATAATAACGAGCTGGGCGTTACCGCTACCTCCATCGGTGAGCGAAAGGATATGACGGTCAAACTTATTGGCTTTGTTGAGTACGTCGGTGTTGAGACCAAGCGCGGCAGCTTTCTGCACGGCTACGCCATTTGAACCTTTCACGCCAAGGAAGATGTTTGCTTCTGCTTCGATAGGAGTGTCGGTGATGCGTGTGGTGAGGCCGTGATCACCCAGAATTTGCTGCACACGGTTGCGGGTATAAATATCAATGCCGTCTTCGCATACAACGTTGACGGTTGGGGTGAAATTGACTGTGCCCTTTCCTGCTGTCTGTGAATGAGGCACGGGGTAAATCGTATACTGTGCCGCCATGGACATAGGGAAGAGTAGAGCTGCTAGCCCGATGAGTAAGGATTTCTTTTTCATTATAGATGTGTTAGATGTTACTGATAGATGGAGTATTCGGAATGGATGCGTTCGTTGTTCCGATTTGCTTGCAAGTTTACGAAAAAACATTGGGCTGACCATATCGATAGGACGAAATGTGGTGTTTATCGTCCCAATAGAGGAGATGAAAGTCTAGGAATAGCCTTTGCAAGCACTGTATAAATGGTCAAACATATCCCCGTGGCTATGATGGGACAGAGTAAATAAGAGGTGATTTGCCATCCTGCACTGTGATTTATCGAAGCGTTGGATAATATAGCAGTGAGAGGGAAGAGCACTATGACGTGGGATGCGTAGATAAAGAAACTGCTTCCCGAAAGAATGGCTCCTGGTATCCAATGCTTACTGAGGCGGTCGGCTCCATGAATGGCACATACCATAGCTGCCAAAACGTAGAGTTGTTGTGAAAGCGAAAAGAGCGTTTGTGAATGAGAATGAAGTAACTGAAGGAAATCACTCTGTTGTGATGAAAGCGTACATCCCCATTCGTTAAAATTCGAGAGCACAGTTTGCGCTATCAAAAGCGGAATGAGTAATGCAGAGCATAGAGGAAGTAATCGACGAGTAATGGAAAGTGGGTCTTTCTTCTCAATGGCGAGGAAAGCACCTAGAGAGAAAAACCATAATCCCATGGCGCTCATGCCGTAAAGATTAGGCCAAATATGCAAATAATAGGCAGCGGCAAACAATGTGAGTCCTATCCAGTGAAAACGTTTTAATACGCTCCAAACTATTGGCGATAAAAGTACGAGCACAATAAGATCGCGTACAAACCAAAGGGGTTCTTGCACGGGGGCTGTTGTGGCATGAACTGTCCATCCGAGAAGGTTGGATGTAGCAGCCGACATGCTTGTGTCTCCCCATAATAGATTGAAAGAAAGGGGGTGTTGCAGTGGTGCATGAGCCACCCAATCCTTGGCTGCATAGAGCAGGAAAGCCACAGCATTCCATATTACGTAGGGCACCAATAGCGTGTGTGCTCTACGGCGAAGTTTCTCCTTATAAATAGTGAAAGAAAACTCCTGCATATGAGAAAAAAATAAGTAGCCTGATATGGCGAAAAATAATGGTACGGCAAAGGTAGGCAGAATCTGCGAACAGAATGTGCCCCATCTCGCCATAGCTTCATGTCCCGGCAAGCGCCAAGCCGTGTTGTAACTATGAATCAGCACCACAAGGACTGCTAACGGGAAACGTAACAGCGTGATGTAGTTGAGATCTTTTCGTGATTTTGATATGAGATGCTCCAATAAAAACCAAAGTTTTTGTTAGCCTAAGAATAATAGTGCGAAGGTACACTTTTCATGTGTAAGTGGGAAATGTTTTGCTCGGAAAAAGCAGATTCTTCGCTCAAAGCCCCCACTTGGATGAAAGTTTTCCACAATTCGTTTTGCCCATTCCCCGCCAAGTCGTAACTTTGTCTGTCATTGTAGGCTAGCTTTTCGTAACGAGGAGAAAATGCTTTATACCCATCCTATGCTGCGGCCAGTATTAGCCCAATATCTTAACCTCCACCACCATGCAATTCAACGAAGTGATAGGACAAAATACGGCGAAGCAACGTATTAAGCAGATGATAGCCGAAGGACGAGTGCCTCATGCCTTGCTCTTTGCAGGTCCTGAGGGGTGTGGTAAACTGCCTATGGCTTTGGCTTTAGCCCAGCGCTTGCTCTGCCAACACCCCACAGCTGAAGGTGAATCCTGCGGCGAGTGCGTGGCCTGTCGCATGGTGTCGAAGCAAGCACATCCCGACCTTCACTTCTGCTTTCCTACCATCAAGCCTACTGGGCAAACCACGGCTGTTGTGAGTGATCAGTTTCTGCCCGAATGGCGCAAGCAGTTGGCTATTACACCCTACTTTACGCGTCAAACGTGGCTCAAATGTATGGGAGTGGAAAAGCAGCAATCGCAGATTGGTGTGGCTGAGAGCACGAATATACTCATGAAACTAGCCAATGTGAGTAGTCAAGGCGGTTATCGCGTGATCATCATCTGGCTAGCAGAGCAAATGAACGAAGAGTGTGCCAATAAATTGCTCAAAATATTGGAAGAACCGCCTGCTCAGACTGTGTTTATTCTCACAGCCAATGAGCCCGACAAACTTCTAACCACCATCTTGAGTCGCACTCAACGAATAGACTTTCCTCCCCTTAGTGCCGACGATATAGCCCAAGCTTTGGAACAACTCAATGGTCTGCAAGCAGAAGATGCTCGCCTAGTAGCTCGTTCGGCCGAGGGTAGTTATACCCGAGCTTTGGAGCAGGTGACGATGAACGCTGATACAGCTCAATTCTTCGACCTCTTTGTGCTTTTTATGCGTCTATGCTATATGCGTAAGATTCGCGACCTCTATGAATGGTCGCAGCAACTATCGTCGTGGGGGAGAGAAAAGCAAAAAGCCTTTCTCGAATATGCTCAGCGGCTGGTACGCGAAAACTTTATGTACAATTTCCATTCGCCCGAACTGAATTACATGAATCGGCAGGAACAGGATTTCTCCGTGAACTTTGCACGATTTATCAATGAACGCAATGTGATAGGTATTATGGAAGAACTCTCGGCTGCTCAGCGTGACATAGAACACAATGTCAATGCCAACATGGTTTTCTTCGACTTCTCGCTCAAGATGATCGTGTTGCTTATCAAGTAAAAAGCGCGATGCTTTCAATAAATAGTGTGGTTCTTTTCAAGAGTATGCAAATCATACGTCAAAATAAGATACCTTTTATATATAGAATAGATTAGAATTGAACCACCCTAAGGGACGAGACTAGTTAGGCTCTTGAAATTGCTCGTCCTCGAATCTTTTAAATACTTCTTTTTATGACAGACGAAAATATCGATATAAATTCTCAGCACTTTGCCGACGATGCATCCCAGCCCGTTTCGGAATCATGCCCCCATTGCCAAGGAAACTGCGGCTCAGAAGGCTGTGGCTCTCAAAATAGTGGTGGCGACGATTGCAGTTTCTGTATGTGGGGAGATGCTTCTTTGCGCGGCATTACTCATGAAGGGTGTGGACGCAGCGACCATCAACTCAATGTCTATGACTACTTGGCCGACGTGCCCGGTAATAAGGATGTTACCGACTATGTGGAAGTACAGTTCAAAAACACCCGTAAGGGCTACTATCGAAATGATAATCACCTTGATCTTCAGAAGGGGGATATCGTGGCAGTGGAAGCACAGCCAGGTCATGATATAGGTGTGGTGACTCTCACAGGACAACTGGTTATTCTTCAAATGCAAAAAAGTGCGCTCAAGCCAGGCACTCCCATCAGACGCATCTATCGTAAGGCTCGTCAGGCCGACCTCGACAAGTATGAGGAAGCAAAGGCACGCGAGCACGAAACGATGATTCGTTCGCGCCAAATAGCCAAGGATCTCGAACTGCAGATGAAAATTGGCGACGTGGAATACCAGGGCGATGGAAATAAAGCTATTTTTTATTATATAGCCGACCAACGTGTTGACTTTCGTAAACTCATCAAAGTGCTTGCTGAGGCTTTCCATGTGCGCATCGAAATGAAGCAAATTGGAGCTCGCCAAGAAGCTGGCCGCATTGGTGGAATTGGTCCTTGTGGGCGCGAATTGTGTTGCGCTACATGGATGAAGAATTTCAACTCCGTGAGTACCGCTGCAGCACGCTTTCAGGATATTACGCCCAACCCACAGAAGCTTGCCGGACAGTGTGCTAAACTGAAATGTTGTCTCAACTATGAGGTAGACACTTATATGGAAGCATCTCGTCGTATTCCAGAGCGTAATGTTCAACTTGAGACGGCCGATGGCACTTTCTACTTCTTCAAGGCTGATACATTGGCTGGTCTTGTTACCTATAGTTCCGACCGACGATTGGGCGCTAACCTAGTGACGATTACGGCCAATCGCGCTCACGAAATCATCGAACTCAATGCGGTAGGCGAGAAGCCTCTTTCTCTTCTCGAAGAAGGAGAAGAGGGTGACAAACGTTCTGTCGACCTGGCTGAGCAAGACGAACTGACACGTTTCGATAAATCTCGCCGAAGCAAGAATAAGCGTCGTCAGTCAAAGGGTAATGGCAATGCAGAAGGTAGTGAACGCCGTCAGCAAAGTCGAAGCAAAGAGAAGGATGAGCAGCGAGGCAATGCACAGACTGAAGGATCACAACAGCGAGGCAATAATTCTCGTAGGAATAATAATCGAGGAGGTCGCAATAGCAATCGTGGCAATGCAACTCGCCGTGATCGTGATAAAGGTCAAGCAGAAAAGTAGTGTCCTTTCTTTCTACTCTTCCTAATCTCTTGTAATAAGTGCCTCATTCTATGTGTAAATCCATTCTCTCGATAGGTTCCTTTCTGTTTCTTTTCTTATTTATGTTGCTTGTCTCATGTGAACACAAGCCTGCTGCTTACGATTATCGTTCTGTGGCAGTAGAAGGGTGGGAGCCTGGCGATACTCTCTATTATCATGTAGATACGTTACAGGTATCGGGCATCTATGATTTTCATATCGGACTGCGCACTTCGGCCTCCACGCCCTATCCATACCAATCGTTATGGATAGTGGTGCAACAACACTGGCATAATCCTGAAAGTGTGATTTGTGACACAATCAACTGTAAGCTCACTGATGCGAAGGGAGATGCTGAGGGAACTGGCGTGAGTCTATATCAATATGACTTTCCTTGGTCGGCGAAGTATCATGAAGCAGGTTCTTCGGCCGATGTTCGCATTTATCATATTATGCGTAGCGAGATGCTTCCGGGTATAGCCGATGTGGGCATTCGCTTGATACTGAAAGATTAGTGGAGCATAAGCATGTTTTTCATAGAGTGGAGCAGTGCTGAAAGCAAAGTTTTTCTGTCTCCATTCGTGCGCGATATGCTGGCCGAAAAGGATAAGCAGATACAAGCCCTATTACAGTTAATGGCAAAATGAAGAAGTTGTTATTTGTGATGCTGGCCGCTTTCATTTTCGTTTCCTGCTCTAAAGATGAAAGCGATTTAGCCCCTAACGACGGGCAGTATATCGCACGCTCCGGCGATATGGTTGTATGTATGCAGCTTAAAGGTGGTCGTTGCTCTTACTTTGCGCCCTACATAAAGGGCCGTATTTTTCATAGCTGGACTAATGTAACTACGTCCGGCAGCTACCCTGCGTACATATATAGTATAAAAGGTTTTACCGTGCAAGCGCGTTATAGTGGCCTCGATGCTTTTACGGCCACGCTTTCCGGTGTTCTCCATACAGAGGAAAGCGACGCGCTAAATACTGGCCAGTCTCTATATATTGGTGTGCCTGTCAGCATGCAGTTTAACTTAGATAATTCGGTACTGGACGCTAACGGCGACGGGGTGCTGGATAATCAGCAGTAAACTGCAAATTTTCAGCAAACAAGTTCTAAGTAGTTGTAAATAGCTGTGTTTTAGGCTGTTATAAAATTCCTATTTATAATTAGAAGTAAAAATAAAAAGAGGTTCCTCGCAGAGGAGCCTCTTTTTATTTCGGAATCTTGCGTGAAGATGCCTTGAGTAGTGAAGAACTTAGTCGTTCTTGGCGTTAGTACGCTTTTCCTTGATACGAGCCTTCTTACCAGTGAGGGCGCGGAGGTAGTAAAGCTTAGCACGGCGAACCTTACCAATCTTGTTCACCTCAATGCTCTCGATGTTCGGAGATTCGATGGGGAAGATACGTTCTACACCTACGGTACCAGACATCTTGCGCACAGTGAAGCGCTTCTTGTCCTGATGACCATTGATTTTGATAACAACGCCGCGATACAACTGGATACGCTCCTTGTTACCTTCGACGATTTTGTATGCTACAGTTACGGTGTCACCTGCCTTGAACTTGGGGAACTCTTTACCAGTAGCAAAAGCTTCTTCAGCAATCTTAATTAAATCTGCCATTTTTATTGATGGGATTAAAATGTATTGTTGTCCGTCCCGACCCAGCTTAACGGGGAACTCTGCATCCCGACAGCGGCTGAGTGGAAAAGCGCTGCAAAATTACAACTTTTTTCTATACACAACAAACTAATTCGTTGAAAAACAACGATAATCCTGCAGCTTCCCGCATTTTCCTTCGTCTTAGACAGAGATTTTATTATTGTGTGTAAGCAAGGTGTAGGAAAATGGTTGCTAGTGATACTCTTTAGGGTGGTTCTATAAATTCTGAGATTTATAGAACCGCCCTTTAAATATTTAAATAAAAGATAGGCTGCACCTCGGCAATAAAAATGAAAGTCTTGCGTCTTTCATTTTGTATTGCGCTCGGTTTGCACTATCTTTGCACAAGATTGGCCGCACCTTGGCAATTGAAACAAGTTTCGTTGCATTCGGCTGGCACATTCCTTTCTTTATATAAGAGTTACGCAATTTATCATCAATGAAATATATACTATCCATCATAGTTCTCGTCTTCTCTGCGATAATGGCGGCAATGGCGCAACCGCAAATAGCTTTCGATCAAACCACGCAGGAAATCGGAACACTTCTATGGCACGTGCCGCAAACAGCTACGTTTAAGGTAATAAACAAGGGAACGAAAGATTTGATTATTCGCAATGTACGTACTGATTGTGGATGTACACACGCCGAATGGACCACTTCTCCAATAGGTCCTGGAGGAACGGGCTATGTGAAGGCTACTTACGATGCTGAAATACTAGGACATTTCAATAAAGGCATTGCCGTATATACAAATCTCGACGATCAGCCCCACTATCTTAATCTCGTGGGCGTGGTGAGTATGGGAAAATCTAGCGAAACGGCTTCCGAATACCCCTACAAGGTGGGAGATTTCTACCTTAGCACAGATGATATAGAATTTGACGATGTAAATAAGGGCGATCGCCCCACATTTGTGCTTTCGGTGTTCAATTCGAGCAAACGAAGTTTTCGTCCCGAACTGATGCACTTGCCCCAATACCTTACGGCGCAGGCCGATCCTGCGGTGATTCGTCCTGGCCGCGTGGGCCGACTGCTCCTCACGCTTGATAGTCGTGAACTTCATTCTATGGGGCTAACGCAGACGAGCATTTATCTGAGCCGATTCATGGGTGATCGTGTGAGCAAGGATAATGAAATCAATGTCTCAGCCACACTCTTGCCCGACTTCCTTGATACTCCTTCGCAGCATGCTCTTTCTCCTGTGGCTGTGCTCGACAGCACCCACATTACGCTCGGACCGTTGGGCAAGAAAAAGAAAGTGACAGGGCAGATAATGTTGCGTAATACAGGCAAAACTCCTCTTGTGATAAGTGCCCTGCAAGTGTACAATCCGGGTATCGGAGTGAGTTTGGGTAAACGAAATATCAATCCAGGACAAAGCGAAAAACTGAAGATTACGATTAATGCGAATAATACATACTTTAAGGGACGACGACGCATTTTGCTCATTACGAATGATCCCGAGCATTCAAAAATTGTGATCGACGTGACCATAAAGAAATAGCCCGATAAAGAGGCTAAGGCTTTTATCTAATCTAATTATCCTCAACATTTCCCTCCCGCGGATCATTCACTTCCGCGAGGAGGCGTATGCACTCTAAATATAAGATGGATCAATCCTCGCTCTCTAATTGGCAGAACGCTCTGCAACTAATCAAGCAAAACATACCAACCAAGCATTTTACAGGTTGGTTTGAGCCCTTGGAATTTGTCAGCTTTGTTGACAACGAACTGAGGGTGAGGGTGCCGACACAGTATTTTGCCGAATATTTCGATAAGAATTATGTGGCTTACTTCATGCAGGCCATTCATCGATATTTCGGCACGGGAAGCATCAAACTTACTTACGTCTTCGATCCTGCACCAGAGGGTAATCCCGTGCCTGAGCCCTTAATCAAGGTAGCTCCGAAACAGCCCCAACAGCAAGAGATAAATCGCTATCGTCCCACTACCCCCCAACAGCAACCAGCACAGCTGCCACCGCTCGATTCACAACTCAATCGTCGATACACGTTCGATAACTTTGTGGAGGGTGGAAGCAACAAACTATCACGTAGCGTAGGGCTGAGTATTGCCGAAAATCCAGGGAAAAGCACCTTTAATCCCTTTTTCCTTTATGGTCCTAGTGGGGTGGGAAAGACCCACTTGGTCAATGCTATTGGCGTACGCATTAAGCAAATCTATCCAGACAAACGAGTGCTATTCGTCTCTGCCCACGTGTTTAAGACGCAGTATACTGATTCTGTGATTCATAACACGCAGAACGATTTTATCAACTTCTATCAGACCATCGATGTGCTTATCATCGATGATATACAGGAAATCACTACTTCTAAGACGCAGATGGCCTTTTTCCATATCTTCAACCATCTGCAGCAGAACAATCGACAGATTATTATCACCTGCGATCGACCGCCCGTGCTATTTGAAGGCATTGAGGAGCGTATGCTTACGCGTTTCAAGTGGGGAATGACGGTGGAGATGGAAAAGCCCGATACGAAACTGCGTCGTGATATCCTTATTTCAAAAATCCGTCGTGATGGGCTTGTCGAGGTGATTCCTACGGATGTTGTGCAATATATCGCACAAAACGTTGAAAGCAGTGTGCGCGAGCTCGAAGGTATCATTAATTCTATCATGGCTTATTCCGTGGTGGATAATTGCGAAATCGATCTTCAACTCGCTCAGCGTGTAGTGGCGCGTGCTGTTAATTTGGAGAAGAAGGAACTCTCGGCCGACGATATTTCTGCTGCTGTATGTCAACACTATGGTGTGAAGCAGAAAGAACTTGCTACCAAGAGTCGAAAGCAAACCATGGTGCAGGCGCGTCAGCTTGCCATGTACTTGATTCATAAGTATACGGAGACTACCTATAGCCAAATTGGTCGTATCTTTGGTAAGCGCGATCATAGTACTGTGCTCTATGCTTGCAACCAAGTGGCTCGTCGTATCAGTGTGGACAAGACTTACCGTCGGGAGGTGGAAGAACTCGAAGGAGTGCTGAAGTAAAAGGATGCTGTTTTAAAATAATAAAGGCTTGTAAGTTTATTTCCGTATAACCTTACAAGCCTTTATTATGGCTCTACCAAGATGTAACCACAGCTTCGAAATAGACAATTTGTAGGACACAAAGTAAACCTCACATACGCGGATCTTTCCATGATCGCTAAAAAGTGGAAATCAAGAGTGTGAAAGCTTGGCTTAAATGTAGGTCTATTTGTTTCTATTTCATAACCTTGTCGTCGCTGGATGATCATCGATAGCTTTACCACAGGCCTGTGGTAGCTTTACCGGACGGCAGCGGTAGCTCTACCACAGGCCTGTGGTAGCTCTGCCGCACGGCAGCGGTAAAGCGCTATATGGAAAACGAAGGAACGAATGAATGCCTGTTTGAAGACGGATGTGTCGTTGTGCTGAAACAATAAAGGGTGGTTCTATAAATTCTGAAATTTATAGAACCACCCTTATATAATGCTTTATCTAATGCTTATCATCGTTAGATAAGCATGGTGTTTTCTATATCACCCACGGGTGGCAGTGTTTTTCCGTGTTCTAGCCGCCCAGCATCCCAAAAACGTAATTGCTCCATTGAGCAGCAAGAGTTCATAACCAAAATTATATCCCCACCAAACAGGAGCGTAATGGTCGAGTAAACCACATATGATGGGCGAGGCGATGCAGATAAAGGGAATCACTCTATCGTGTACTTGCCATTGAGAGAATAAGCCAAAGGCGTAAAGACCTAAGAGTGGCCCGTAAGTGTAGCTAGCCATTACGTAGATGGCATTGAGTACATTGTCGTTACCCACCACCTTAAAGAGCACAATGCATAGTGCCGTGGTGGCTACTACTCCGATGTGTACCCATCGACGGGTGCGCAGCGAGGTGGCGTTTTGTTCATGTTGCTCGTCCATACCGAGGAGGTCAATGCAAATGCTTGTGGTCAGCGCAGTCATGGCAGAATCGGCACTGGAAAAAGCTGCCGCGACGATGCCGATAGTGAATGGTACAATAATCCACTCGCCTAATGCCCCCGAGCTTACGAGCCAAGGTAGCAGGTCATCGCCTGCACTCGGTGGTGTGAGTCCTTGCCAGGTGCAGAAAGTGTAGAGCAGAATGCCGAGCGCAAGGAATAGTGCGTTGACGGGAAGAAAGGCTAGACCGTAAAGACACATGTCCTTTTGTGCCTCGCGTAGGTTGCGGCAGGTAAGGTTTTTTTGCATCATGTCTTGGTCGAGTCCTGTCATGACGATGACAATGAATACACCGCTTAGAAACTGTCGCCAAAAGGCTTGCTTGCTCGATGCATCCCATTCCCATAGGTGACACATCGGACTATCTGTGATGGTGGTCCAAAGGCTTGCAATGTCGAGGTGCATGCGGTGAGCTGCAATGAAAAGAATGCCAAAAGCTGCAAGGATGAGACAGAACGTCTGTAATACGTCGGTGCGCACAACGGCCTGTATGCCGCTTCGGCACGTATAGAACCAAATAAGGCAGAGCACGCATAGCGTGGTGACGACGAAAGGAAGTGTGCCGTCGCCCCACAACGGACGTACAACGAATTGACTAATGACGAAGCATACTAGATAGAGGCGTGCTGCTGCTCCTGTGAGTTTACTTAGCACAAAGAAGATGGCTCCCGTGCGGTGCGAGTCGCGTCCGAATCGAGTGCCCAAGTAGGCATAGATACTTGTGAGACGGAGTTTATAGTAGAGGGGCAATAATACTAATGCCACCACCACATAGCCCACAATAAATCCCATACACATTTGAAGATATGTCATGCCAGTGGTTTGAGCCCAGCCTGGTACGGAAATGAACGTGAC
The DNA here is from genome assembly GCA_900541575.1 of uncultured Prevotella sp. Classification (GTDB taxonomy): domain Bacteria; phylum Bacteroidota; class Bacteroidia; order Bacteroidales; family Bacteroidaceae; genus Alloprevotella. Next base: position 69,744 of record UQKO01000005.1, on the reverse strand, counting down.
CCCAGAGATACTTGCACCGATCATGCCGATGGCTACCATCCACCAAGACGATTGTCGACCGGCGCGGAAAAAAGCATTGTTGCCGCGACCGCCCTTGCGGAGAGAACGCTGAGAGATATAGAGCAAAATCAGAAAATAAATAGCAAGGGTGGCTATCATGAAAAGGGACGTGTGCATAGAGAAAAAATGAATGTTTATGGAGAAGGTATGTGGGTTTGATGGATGGAGTGTTCCTATACTTATAAGCAGTGAACCTTCCTAAATGAAATCTTATATCTAAGAAAAAAGGAGAACGTTGTGCCCCTTTAGGCTTCGTTCTCCTCTATGGGTATGAGAAAGTTTTAGAGAGTGATGTAGGCTATTAATGGCAGGATGTCTATAAAATTGTCAATGAAATTACATCCAACGGCAAGGCTGCCAATGGCACCCAATGTAAGGCCCATAAATACGAAACCTAATATCAAAAGCAACCAACCCACTATGCCCACAATGATGGAACCAATAATCCAATTATGTGCGCTTCTCGATTGTCGTAAGGCGCCCGTATAGTCACCGTCGCGGAAACGTGTTTCCACATTGCTCGCCTTTATGATGGCTATGATGCTTGCAATCACTCCTGGAAGAGAAAAGCATACCACACCCCATATTACAGTGCAGATAATGGCAGCTGCTAAATGGGTGTTGGGACATACTTGCCTGCCAAAGGAATAGTCTTCGTAGCTTGTATTCCTGCTGGAAGTTGTCCCCTTGTCATTGGACGAGTTGTATTCCTTATGGTGAGCATAGGGATTGGGCTTTTCTTCTCCGTGGTTGAAACGGGGAGGAGTGGTGCTTCCGCTTATCGATTTTTCCTCCTTGCTTTCGTTGTTCCTGTCTAAGTATAGATGCAGTTCAGGAAGTTCGCCAGCCCGTTTCCAATCGGTCATTCCATTGCACCATACGAAAGTGGTCGCTGTGATGCCCAATGCGGTAAAACTTAGCGGCGAGATGGGACCTTGCTGTTGACCATTAGAATCTATATAGAAGTAGTCTGTCATATGTTGTGGAACTTGTAGAGTGGAGAACGTACTTGTTTAGAGTAAATTGTGAGCGCCTCTATGTGCTTAGTAAGTGTGAGGAAATGTGCTTTGTCGTTATTATTTCTCTTTCTTCCCGAACACTGAGAAATGCACGTAGCGCTTAGGATGTGCCTTGAGGTCTATCATCAAGGAATCGGCATTGCGCAGCGTAGAGTTTAGATTGTCGTATACGTTGGTATCGTTGAGGAATAGACCTAGCGTGTTGTCCTTGCTTTTAAGTTTGCGGTCGAGGTTTGTTGACATTTCTCCCAACTGATTAGCAAGATTGTGCGCACTGGTAAGTGTAGCATTTACACTATTGATGGTGGTTTGCACATCAATGGCTGCGAGGTTGGCCGTAAGACGATTTGCATTGGCGCTTGCACTCTTTAGATTGGCTAACATGGGAGGAAGGTCTTTGCGCATCATGCTATTGAGCTGTATGGAACTTTCTTTTAGGTTGTCTGTGATAGCTTGTGCGTTGTGTAGCGTGGCTGCTAGGGCAGGGTCGCCCGTGAGGCGGTTGAGATTATCCATGATAGAGTCGAGCTTTGGAAGCATCTTTTCTACGGTGGGTATCATGTCGTTGAGCTTGTCCATTGCTCCGAGGTGCATTCCGCCTTGGATGGTGTCGCCTTGTTCGATATTTTTTGCTGGATTCGGACCCAATACGAGGAGCATCTTTACGCCGCCCATTAGCTCCGTTTCGAGCTCGGCACGCGTCTGAGCTGGCACTCTCATATCATCGTCGAGTTCTATGGCCACCACTACGTTTTCACCGCGTTGATAGTCGTAGTTGATAGTGCGCACAATGCCCACAGGATAGCCGTTAGCATATACAGGGTTAGAAACGGCCAAACCTGCTACGTCCTTGAATTTTACGTAGTAGGTGTTGGTGCTCTTAAATACGTTGATGCCCTTTAGGAAGTTGAGTCCTATAAAAAGCAGTACGAGCGCCACGATGGCAGTCAGTGCAATCTTAATTTCTTTCTTCATTGTCAGTAGGTGTTGTGAGGTAAGTGTACTTACTTTTTAGATTCATGTTCTTTTGCTTTCGCTTCGGCCACAGAGGTAGCTTTTCCATTGATGTAGGCCACAATGTAGGCACCATTCAGTTTGGCTTTGACAGTGCGAAGTGCTTTTTGTGCTTCAGCGTGTGAATGGTAGTTCCCGTAGTAGTATTTGTAGAGACTACCTTCTTTGACGCGGATCACGCTCAGTCCCTTAAATTGTGCGTCGGAAGTAGAAATTTCTGTTTTCCCAGCTCCTACCTGTATGCGGTAGCTTACCTGTGTCTTCTTACTTGTGGTGTTAGCGTTTTTCTTCTTGTCTGTTGCTTTCCCTTTGTCGGAGACGTTTTTTTTATTGTTGGTGACTTCTGTCTTTTTCTTCTCAACTTCTGTTTTCTTCTTTTCGACTACAGCCTTTGTTCTGTCAGTTGAAGTTTTGCTCTTCTCAGTTGAAGTTTTGCTCTTCTCAGTTGAAGTTTTGCTCTTTTCAACCTTAGGAGACGCTTTTGTAATAGGCTTTTCTGTTGGTTTAGGGGCAGCCTTTGCTATATCGGTGACTTGTTTTTGTGTAGTCGCTGAGGTTGGGCTAGTCTTCCCTTTGCCAGCTCCTTTCGTAATCTGTGCGGTGGGCACAACAGCAACGGGTACTACAGCCACTTCATTGGACGATGATGCTAGCACAGGGACTGTTGAGGGTAGATCTTGCTGTTTGGGAATGGTAGGCTGTTGCTGCGAAGGACTCGCTTGCGAGGAAATAGGCAGATTGGCAGGAATGTCGTGGGCAGATTTCTCGTGCATGCGACGATAGGTGAGGAAGCCATTGTAGATGCTGCGGCTTAGTTCGGAAATGCCTTGCTGAGAGTTGAGATAAGCCTCTTCGGCAGGAGTGGTAATGAAGCCTAACTCGGTGAGAACGGAGGGCATGGACGTATTACGCAGAACAAGGAATCCAGCTTGGTGTACTCCTTTGTTGGGACGTCCTGCAGCAGTGTATTGGCGCTGAATGCAGCTAGCGAGGTCTACACTTTGCTTCATATACCGATCTTGCATAATCTCGAAGATAACGTAGCTTTCAGCCTTGTTGGGGTCGAATCCCTGATAGGTGCGTTTGTAGTCGCTCTCGAGAGTGATCACGGAGTTTTCACGCTTGGCCACAGCGAGATTGGCACCAGCTCGAGCCATACCTAAAGAGTAGGTTTCTGATCCGTAGGCTATGCGTCCATTGGGCAGTGCATTGGTGTGAATGGAGATGAAGAGGTCGGCTTTGTTGTTATTGGCAATATCGGCGCGACGTTGTAGGGGGATGAATACATCGGTACGACGAGTGTAGATGACTTTTACGTCGGGACAATTATTTTCTACCAAGCGACCAAAAGCGAGCGCTACATTGAGATTGATATTCTTCTCTTTAGAAAAGGAACCTACCGCTCCAGCGTCGTGGCCTCCGTGTCCAGCGTCGATAACGAGTGTAAAATTACGTTTTTCTTCGTTTGCATGCACAGTAGAAGAAAATATTGCGAGAAATAGAACAAAATATAGGCACTTCAAAAGAGGAAATTTCATGTAACAAAGACTTTTAGCAAGTTGGTGAAGATGTTGTAGTAGAGAATATTGAGGAAGAGAAATCCTTTAGTTACGGATGCGCCATTCCTGCGGGTAGAGGTTGTTGGCGCGAGAACCTAGATTGTTGAGAAATCCTAGTGGATGGCCATGATAGCAAGCTAAGACATAGCCACGAGGTATTTCCGGATTGAGAATAAGTGATTCTCGACGGAGGTAGGAGAGAGCTTCTTCAAGCGAAAGTTCTGTGCGAGGAAAAGCTGATTTAGCGCATAAATTAGAAAGGGCTAGTGCATGCTGCGGAATAAGCTTATTTCCCTTTTCCTCCACGAGAAGTACACCAGCAGTGAGCGTTCGTACGGTAGAGGTGATTCTCAGAATATCGTCGGCTAAGGATTGGCGTACGGCTATGATGTGGCTATCGTCAGGACGGAGAAGTTTGAATGTATCGCTCTCTTGAATCCACTTAGCTACTTTTGCGCCGTCCTTGATTGGTGTACTAGCGGGTTGGCTGCGACGCTTTTTGTTTTTCTTTTCTTTGATCGTAGGCGCTTCCGAAGTCTTACGGAGTAGAGCAAGAAATAGGCCTTCTCCCTTTGTGCGATGCGGATAAAAATGGTATACGGGTATGTTTCTCCCCGTGTTGTCGCCCGCAATGTTCCATTCGGGTTGGATGGGAATTTCCACCACTTCTGCACCAAGCTCTTGACATATACGGCCGACCATGTCTTCATTTTCTAGCCGATTGTATGTGCATGTACTATATACCAAATAGCCTCCTTGACGTAAGGTGGGCCATATGCTTTCGATAATTTGCCACTGACGAGCAGTGCAAGTTTCTACAGCCTCGACCGACCATTCCTTAATGGCACCTTCGTCCTTGCGAAACATTCCTTCGCCTGAACATGGAACATCGGCGGCAATAACGTCGAAAAATCCTGTGAGTGGTACAAACTCCTCCGGAAAGGAAGAGGTGCATACCACATCGGGATGTCCCCACTTTGTAAGATTCTCGGCAAGAATTTGGGCGCGTTGTCGTATAGGCTCGTTTGCCACGAGTAAATCTCCATTGGAAAGCAAGCTGCGCCAAAGCGTGCTTTTTCCACCTGGTGCTGCGCATAGGTCGAGCATTCGGTGAGGGTGAAAGTCGCGTTCAATCTGGTGAAAGGCTTGTTCTACAAACATGGAAGCAGCTTCTTGCACGTAGTAACATCCCGCATGAAACAATGGATCGTAGGTAAACGATGGCCGCTCCTTTAGATATTCCCCTTCTTCACACCAAGGCACGGAAGATGCTACCTCAGCGGGCGCAGTTCCCTTTTTGCTAGGGTTGAGACGTACACTCACTGAAGGAGAAGTCTGTGTCAGTGCATTGAGAAGGCGGTTGCCCTCGTCTAGACCAAGAAGTTGAGTAATCTCGTTGCAAAATGCTTGTGGCAGCGGCATGAATGAAGAGTTTGGATAGTGGGCAATAAAAAGTGGCGTAGGAAATGTTGCGATTCGTTGAATCTGTGTATCCTCATTTACATTAGAACCTCAAATTTCGTAGTAAGGAGTGCCTGATTCTTTGAATGTAAGAAGTTGAAGGCTTTGAATGCAGAATATCCTTGGAGTTTATACTGACACTTTCGCGGCAATATGCGGCCATGGATTGTAGCCTTCGAGCTGGAAGTCATCGTACTTAAAGTCGAAAATGCTCTTCACTTCAGGATTGATAATCATGCGAGGAAGTGGGCGTGGCTCACGTGTGAGTTGTAGGCGAGCTTGCTCTAGGTGGTCGAGATAAAGGTGCGTATCTCCCGTAGTATGTACAAAGTCGCCCGCCTTGAGTCCCGTTACCTGTGCCATCATCTGCAGTAGTAAGGCATAGCTCGCGATGTTGAATGGAACACCTAGAAAAGTGTCGGCCGAACGTTGATAAAGTTGTAGTGAGAGCCGGCCATTTGCTACGTAGAATTGGAATAATAAGTGGCAAGGCGGAAGGTTCATTTTGTCAAGGTCGGCCACATTCCAAGCCGAAACGATGATGCGGCGCGAGTTAGGATCTTCTTCCAACTGTCGCACAACCTCCTTGATTTGGTCGATGTGCCCACCATTATAGTCGGGCCAAGAGCGCCATTGATAGCCGTAAATGTGTCCGAGATCGCCATCCTCGTTGGCCCACTCATTCCAAATGCGCACACCATTCTCTTGAAGGTAGTGCACGTTGGTGTCGCCATTGAGAAACCATAGCAGTTCGTGTATGATAGACTTGAGGTGGAGCTTCTTGGTGGTTATCAAGGGAAACCCCTCCTCCAAGTTGAAGCGCATTTGATGGCCGAAGATACTCTTCGTGCCCGTGCCCGTGCGGTCGCCTTTTACCACGCCCTCATCGAGTATGCGTTGCAGCAAGTTGAGGTATTGTTTCATTTGTTATAGGAATTTCAAGGCAAATTTACAACAATATCGGTTGATAAGCACTACCTTTGCACTTGAATCTACAATAATTTTGTCTATTTTTTTAAAAACTCCCAATATGATGCTTTCTATCATTTGTGCGCTTACGACTAATCGAGCCATAGGAAATAAGGGCGGATTACTCTACTATCTGCCTGCCGACTTGAAACACTTTAAGAATCTTACCACCGGTCATACAATCATTATGGGACGAAAGACATTTGAATCGCTGCCTAAGGGTGCATTGCCCAATCGCCGGAATGTGGTCATTACTCGCCAAGCGGACTTTCTAGCTCCTGGTATAGAAGTGTTTCATAGTTTTGAGGATGCGCTGCAAGCTTGTCAGACTGACGATGAGGTATACGTAATTGGAGGCGAAAGTGTGTATGCCGCCGCACTGCCCTTAGCTCAGCGTCTGTGTCTGACCCACATAGAGGCTATCCCCGACGAGGCCGATACCTTTTTCCCTTCCTTTGATGAATCACAATGGGTTGTAGAGTGTGAAGAAGCCCATGAACCCGATGAGAAAAATCTTCAAGCCTATCGATTCGTAAACTATCGACGTAAGTAAACCTTATCTACGTATGAAGAAAAAAAGAATACTTTGGCTATTTCTCCTCAGTTTTCTCTGTGTAATTGGTCTACAAGCTCAGACGCGCAAGGTAAAACTGGTGCTAGTGGAGACGTCTGATGTGCATGGAAATTATTTTCCTTATGATTTTATCAACAATCGTCTTGGTCACGGAAGTATGGCTCGCATTAGTGCCTATATGAAACAATTGCGCCATGGACGTCGCGAACGAGGTAAGGGTATCGTCTTACTCGATAATGGAGATATCCTTCAAGGACAGCCTTCCGCTTATTATTATAATTACATAGACACTATTAGCACTCATCTTACGGCCGATGTACTCAACTATATGAAGTATGATGCTGCTACTGTGGGTAATCATGATGTGGAGACAGGTCATTCCGTATACGATCGTTGGGTTAAGCAATGCAATTTCCCTATGTTAGGTGCCAACGTAATTAGTGCTTCTGATAATCAGCCATATTGGAAACCCTATACAATTATAGAGCGTCAAGGAGTAAAAATAGCAGTGCTAGGTATGATTACACCATGTATTCCTAAATGGTTGCCTCGTAATCTATGGACAGGACTAAAATTTATCGATCTCATGGCTACCGCTCGGAAATATATGCCCGAGATGCAGCGTAAAGCCGATGTTGTAGTGGGCTTGTTCCATTCAGGTGTGGGCAATCCCGATGCCTATGCCGAAGGTTGTGAAGATGGCGCTTTGGCGGTGGCTCGAGAGGTGCCAGGATTCGATGTTGTATTCTGTGGTCATGATCATCGTCGGGCTTGTCAACAAGTGGTCAATACAGTGGGAGATACTGTATGGGTGCTCAATCCTGCCGCACAAGCCGAGGCAGTGGCGAAAGCCAATATTGTGGTAACATTTAAGGGAAGAAAAGTGGTAAAGAAGCATACCATCGGTAGCATTGTGGATATTAATAATATTGCTCCCGACACTTCCTTTATACACCATTTCTCTGTTCAATATGAAAGAATAAAGGCTTTTACTTCTAAGGTAATAGGTTATAATCAGCATGCAATGCAGAGCATACCCGCACTGTTTGGTTCGTCGGCTTTTATTGATTTCATCCACCAGATGCAGCTTTCTATCTCGGGAGCCGACATTTCCTTTGCTGCTCCGCTAGCGCTCGATGCTAAAGTGCCGCAAGGTGAAGTGCGTGTGAGCGATATGTTTAATTTATATCGTTATGAAAATCAACTCTACGTTGTGAAACTTACTGGTCGCGAGGTGAAAGACTATTTGGAGTATTCTTATTCGCTTTGGGTTAATCAAATGCATTCGGCCTCCGACCATCTGCTGCTTTTCCGCTCAGATGCAGAAACGTTGAGCAATCCCTGGCAACGTCTACAAAATCCATGTTATAATTTTGATTCCGCTATGGGCATTTGTTATACAGTAGATGTGACAAAACCTGTTGGTCAGAGGGTAAATATTACGCATATGGCTGATGGCACTCCTTTCGATTTTAATCATACCTATCGTTGTGCTCTTAGCTCCTATCGCGGAAATGGTGGAGGAGATCTCCTTACAAAAGGAGCAGGTATCAGCATTAACGACCTTCCGGGTCGTATTGTGTGGAGCACAGAGAAAGACTTACGCTACTATTTAATAATGGGTATAGAACGCCAAGGAACTATCAATCCTAGGCCACAATACACGTGGAAGTTTATTCCTGAAGAGTGGGTGGACGCCGCTCGCAAAAAGGATGAACTTCTGTTGAAATAAATCTAATTATAGGGTGAACTTATTCATTCTGATGATGGGATTTGTACAATATGGAAAGTGTAATCTGATGGTAAATGTTGCTCTCCCAAGGAAACGGGGAGGATGGATATGGTTGTGAGTATCGTGGGCTATGTGACAGAATTTACTATCCAAAAAGATGCTTTCAAGAGTATGTAAATCGCATATTAGAATAAGCCTCCTTATATTTTCAGAATCAATGGTCCTTATCCAACACAGAGCCTTGCGATTTTAACCGACTAGAATCTAAGGCTCTGTGTAAAATACTCTATGCATTTCTTTGCTCTTACGAAACTTCTCTTTATCTTTGCATTCGTTCTTCTGTGAGAAGTAAAGATCCAGTTAACAAGGAAAGGTGCTCGAGTGGTTGAAGAGGCACGCCTGGAAAGCGTGTAAACCCCTAAAGGGTTTCGTAGGTTCGAATCCTATCCTTTCCGCAATTGATAGTATATTTGTCCTGATTATCAATATTTTCAAAAGTAATGCGCGACACTTTGCGCGACACTTTTATAGATTCATCCCTTTTTATTGCTTGTTAAAGAATGTCATTGCGCTTCTTTTCGCTGAATCGGCAATGTCTATGTAGGACTGCATGGACTTGTAGTCGGAATGTCTGGTCCTTTTCATTACGATGCTAGGGGAAATGTACATCATTAGTGCATTGCAGATCATTAATGTATTGCAGATGAAGGTGTGGCGGCCGTAATGTGTTGTAATACCAATCCCAAAATTCGCTGACTAAAAAAGAAAAAAGCAATCGATCCATGGAATCGATTGCTTGATATTTGTTGGGGTACCCGGACTCGAACCAGGAAAGGCAGGACCAGAATCTGCAGTGTTACCATTACACCATACCCCAATCATTATGTGCTATATTGGAATTTTATAGCATTGAAAAGTTGTCTTTGTTGGGGTACCCGGACTCGAACCAGGAAAGGCAGGACCAGAATCTGCAGTGTTACCATTACACCATACCCCAATCGGGTGTATTTTAAGGATGCTCTCCTTAAATACGGGTGCAAAAGTACGATTTTTTGTAATATCTGCCAAACTTTTCGTTTGTTTTTTATAAAAATATTTTTTGAACATAGAACATGGAGAAGAGTTGGACGAGTGATGTTGTCAGTGGATAGTTTACCATCAAAATACGCTTTCCATATTGTGAAAATTCCATCATCTGAATAAATAGTCGCTAAGTATGTTTAGAATGTATGCGTTTCCCTAAAAAACAGAGTGGGGGAACTTGCAAAATGACGACCTTCACATTTTCTTAGCAAAAAGTCTGAAGAATGGATGATGTGAGAAAAAGAGACAGCCTATCGTCGATGAAGGGTAATGGGGAGATAGACTGGTGGTAAATGGATGGAAGGATGTGGGCAAATAAGATGTGTGTATTGTGTAAGGTGATGATAATCAGTTTATATACTATTATCGTGATGGAAATAGGGGACTTATGAAAGAATTTGTTCTACGTATGTGCGTGAACTGAAATGTGTGAGTTGATGAAAGAAAAAAGTGGTGCGGATTGCAGAGGTATGAATAATTGTTATTATCTTCGCAGTGAAGAGCATATTGTTCTTGCTGAAATGAAAATATAGATATGAAGTTTATATCGTGGAATGTTAACGGCCTACGGGCTTGTGATGGTAAGGGATTTCGCGAGAGCTTTGCTAAGCTCGATGCAGATTTCTTTTGTCTGCAAGAAACCAAGATGCAGCCGCATCAGCTTGACATGGAGTTTGAGGGCTATCGCTCTTATTGGAACTCGGCCGAAAAGAAGGGCTATTCTGGTACGGCCGTGTTTACGCGTCACGAACCACTTAATGTGGTCTGTGGGCTTGGTATTGATGAGCATGACCATGAGGGACGTGTGATTACGCTTGAGATGGAGAACTTTTATCTCGTAACTGTTTATACTCCAAATTCGCAAGATGGATTACGCAGACTCGACTATCGTATGACGTGGGATGATGCTTTCCGTCGCTACTTGCAAGAGCTAGATCAAAGAAAACCCGTCGTCGTGTGTGGAGATATGAATGTGGCTCATGAGGAAATAGACCTAAAGAATCCTAGGACGAATCGTAAGAATGCTGGTTTTACAGATGAAGAAAGGGCTAAGTTTACGGAACTCCTTAATGCTGGATTTACTGATACGTTTCGTTTTTTTAATCCAACACTCGAGGGTGCCTACTCATGGTGGTCTTATCGATTTCGTGCACGTGAGAAAAATGCAGGTTGGCGCATTGATTATTTTTTGGTGAGCAATCGTTTACAGTCGCACCTTCAATCGGCTATGATTCATAGCGAAGTAATGGGGTCGGATCATTGTCCTGTAGAGGTAGACATTGAATGGTGAGTCTCTGTATGATATAAAAGAATTTAGAATAAAGCATATGACATGGATAAACCTATCCACCTCCTGTGTGGGGCGGATAAGTGCTGTGCTCAGATGTGATTTTTCTATATAAAAGTATCACTTATGAAACAATTCTTAAAGTACGTGCTTGCTACTGTGGCGGGCATTATCCTTACGGGTATATTCGCAACGTTGCTGAGTATGCTCATGGTGTTTAGCATCATGCTAGCCGATAGTGGAAAGCCTTCCGTGAAGGATGGAAGTGTGTTGCGAATTTCGCTCAGCGGAACAGTGAAAGAACGAGCTGCTGAGAATCCTTTCGCCTCAATTTTGGGCAATGATAATGTGCAGGAACAAGGTCTTGATGATCTCATGACTGCCATTAAAGAAGCAAAGACAAACCCTGCTATTCGTGGTATATATCTTGAGGGAGGTGTGCTTTCCGCTGATTATGCCACATTACAAGAACTGCGTCGACAACTTGTGGACTTTAAGAAAAGTGGCAAGTTTATCGTGGCCTATGCCGACATGTATACACAAGGTTCTTATTATTTAGCTTCTGTAGCCGACAAGGTGATGGCGAACCCTGACGGCATGATTGATTGGCATGGTATTGCTGCTCAACCCATCTTTTTTACAGATCTGCTGAAGAAGGTCGGAGTGAAGATGCAAGTGTTCAAGGTCGGCACATTTAAGAGCGCTGTAGAGCCCTTTATCCTTACGCAGATGAGCGAACCCAATCGTTTGCAAGTGAAGGCTTATATTGGCGATATTTGGAATAATGTGTGTAAGGAGGTAGCTCAATCACGCCGCATCAGTGTGGATAAACTCAACCACTTGGCTGATAACTATTCAATGCTTGCTAGTCAAGAGAGCTATATAAAGAATCACCTAGCTGATACGCTGACTTATGCAGATGGCGTGCGTGATGCGCTTCGTCGTCTTAGCGGACAAGAGAAAGTTAGCTTTGTGACTCCCTCTGAACTAGCAAAACTCTATGAACCAGAGACTGGCAATGGTGAAGTGGCCGTTTATTATGCCGAAGGCGATATCGTGGATCAGGCAGCAACCGCTTCAGCCATAGGTAATACGTCGCAGATTGTGGGTTCAAAAGTAGTGGCCGACCTCGACCGTTTGGCAAATGACGATGATGTAAAAGCTGTTGTTTTGCGTATCAATTCGGGTGGCGGTAGTGCCTATGCTTCTGAGCAAATGTGGCGTGCTGTGCAATTACTCAAAAAGAAAAAGCCAGTAGTGGTTTCGATGAGCGGTATGGCAGCCTCGGGCGGTTATTATCTCTCGTGTGGTGCTGACTATATTGTGGCCGAACCTACCACGTTGACGGGAAGTATTGGTATTTTTGGCATGATACCCGATGCAACGGGGTTGCTCACCGAAAAGCTTGGTTTGCATTTTGATGTGGTGAAAACGAATCAAGCTTCCGACTTTGGTGCTCAAGGTCGTCCGTTCAATGCAGCTGAGGCTGAGGCCATGCAGGGCTATGTCAATCGTGGTTATCAACTATTCTTAAAGCGTGTGGCTGCGGGCAGAAAACTCACCATAGAACAAGTAGATAAAATTGCACAAGGTCGTGTGTGGACGGGCAATCAAGCACTTGGAATTAAACTCGTAGATAAACTCGGTTCGCTTGATGATGCCATTGCAGTGGCGGCCAAGCGTGCTAAACTGAAAATTTATAGTATTGCTTCCTATCCCGACAAGGCTTCGTGGATGGATAATCTGCTCAACTCTACTGTGAAACGCGACTATATGGAGGAAAAGATGCGTGCTGCTTTGGGCGAATATTATGCTCCGATACAGTTTGTTAGCACCTTGCGTAGCCTAGATGGCCGAAGTAGCTTGCAAGCGCGTCCTTTCTATATGATCAATCTGAAGTAAGTCTCCATTCATGAAACTTAATAAGTTTCTATTCGTTCTTGTGCTAGCTCCGCTCTCGTGGGTGTGGGGGGTGGTGACTGCAGTGAGAGGTTGGATGTTTCGTGTGGGGTGGTTACGGTCTCGCTCGTTCGATGTTCCCCTTATTTGTGTGGGCAACCTTGCCGTGGGGGGCACTGGCAAAACTCCTCATGTGGAGTATATCCTCCGCTTGCTTCATAAGCAAGGCTACCGCGTGGCGATGCTCTCTCGAGGTTATGGTCGTCATACGAAAGGTTACGTGTTGGGTACATCGCAGACCCTTGCAACCGAGATGGGGGATGAGCCTTATCAAGTGATGCATAATTGTCCTTTTGCTCAGGTGGCAGTGTGCGAGAAACGCGTGGAGGGTGTGGAACGCCTCTTGCGTGATGTTCCCGATATTGATGTCATTGTGCTCGATGATGCTTATCAGCATCGGTATATTCGTGCGGGACTCAATATCCTTCTGACTGAAGCCCATCGACTTTATACGCACGACCATTTGTTGCCATGGGGACGTCTCCGTGAATCGCCCTCGGCAGCTCGACGGGCACAAATCGTGGTGGTCACGAAATGTGAGGCTGGTGAATATCCGCCATTGGAGGTACTGCCATTGCAAAGATTGTATTATAGTCGGATTACTTATAGCCCATTGCAATCTGCATGGACAGAGGGAAAGGTTCTTCCTATGGATGAGGCTTCTTCCATCAAGTCTCAAAGAGGCCCTTTTCCTTGTGATCAAGTGCTGCTCATCGCAGGTATCGCCAATCCTGCCCCCTTGGCATATTTCTTACAGAAGAGAGCTTTGAAAGTGACCACCCTTGAGTTTCGCGATCATCATGACTATACTTCCGCTGATGCGCAGCATATAGCAGAAGTTTGGGTCAAGGGAAACTATGCTTGGGCTATTACTACGCAAAAAGACGAAGAACGTTTGCGTACTATCAGACATTTGCTTCCGCAAAAATTAAGAGATCACCTTCTCGTTCAGCCCATTACAGTGAGCGTTGAGGCGGCCTCCGATCAGGAAATATCATTTAATCAATCCATCTTACAATATGTTAGAGCAAATCAAAGAAACCGCAGCGTGGATTAAAGAACACACGCAGATGCGTCCTCGCACCGCAATCATCTTAGGTACAGGCCTTGGACATTTAGCTGAGGAAATTGAAATAGAAGACGAATTCCCTTATAAAGATATCCCCAACTTTCCCGTAAGTACGGTGGAGGGGCATAGTGGTAAGCTAATATTCGGTCGTTTGGGTGATAAAGATGTGATGGCACTTCAAGGCCGTTTCCATTATTATGAGGGTTATGATATGAAGCAGGTAACATTCCCTGTTCGTGTGATGTACGAACTGGGCATCAAGACGCTCTTTGTGAGCAATGCTTCTGGGGGCATGAATCCCAATTTCAAAATTGGCGACCTTATGCTCATCACCGACCACATCAACTTTATGCCCGAGCATCCGCTCCATGGTCCGAACTTCCCCACAGGCCCTCGTTTCCCAGATATGCACGAAGCCTACGATCATGAACTACTCAATATGGCTCGTAGCATAGCCAAGGAAAAGGGCATTCGCACCGTTGAGGGTGTTTATCTTGCCACTCAAGGCCCCACGTTTGAAACCCCCGCAGAGTATCGTATGTACCACATTTGGGGAGCTGATGCCGTAGGTATGTCCACGGTACCAGAAGTGATTGTGGCTCATCATTGTGGCATTCGCACTTTTGGTATTAGTATTATAACCGACCTCGGTGTGGAAGGAAAGATTGTGGAAGTAAGCCACGAAGAAGTGCAGCGAGCTGCCAATGCTGTTCAGCCTCTGATGGCCGATATATTCCGCGAAATGGTACATCGTATCGATTAAAATTCTTATTATATATATGTCTAGCAGTGCTTTTATGAAGCGATTAATTTTCGTGAGAGCACTGCTATGTTTGTTTTGGTACATTTGCACGTAGTTCTTTGCATCTTTGTTTTAAAAAAAGTTTGTAGAACTATAAAAAGTGCGTATATTTGCCGATGAAACATTCGCCGAAGTCTTGATTTTTCAAGAGGGAGGTGTAGGGTTCGTATATGGAAAGGCGTTTATTGACGCATTGTTTCGACGTGTATGAACTTCGCAACTTCAGATTCAGTTTCGAGACAAGGCAACGATAGATGCCCATGGGTATGTATTTTAAAGTATGCAAGCCATTCGTGCATCCATGTTCTAAGAGGTGAATCTCTTAGAGTAGAGGTTTGTTATGAATGCTTAGGTGCTGAAAATAAATCATATCGGCGTGGGTTTCTTTGCGTTGCTCGTTTCAAACTGAAAGGGTGATGCGAAGACCTATACACGTGGGACGAGTGGCTATATAAGTTCCCGCGCTTTTTCCGTATATAGCATAGTTTCTAATATATTAAAGGGTAGACTGCTTGGGGAACTTGCAGAATTAGCCACAGATTAAATATGCCGACGTTTAAATTTCTAAAGCCGATACGAAAACACGAGGTGAAAAGTCTACATAGCCGTTTTTATATACTTCTGCTTCTATTGATTATGCAGATGCGAATGCCCATTCTTGCTACTCATAATGGTCGAATAGAGCTACACATAGAGTACCCAGGGCAACTTGTCAAGCTTATAGGGGAACATTTGAAATATAAAGTCACAAGTTTAAAACTGACGGGTGTAGTGGGTAGTAGCGATGTAGCACTCATAAGAGACATGGCGGGATGTGATGTAGATGGAAAGGCTACGAATGGCAAATTAGCGTATGTCGATTTGCGTGAGGCTCAATTGGTGGCTGATGGTGGATTGTACTATCGCAAAAAATCTGTATGCTACATGGTTAATAATGTTGTGGGGAACTGTATGTTTAGAGATTGTAAGAGCCTAAAACGTCTGTATTTGCCAGATACTATTTGTAAAATAGGGGCAGAAGCTTTCAGTGGATGCTCTGCTTTAGAGGAGATAAATGTGCCTAATGCGGTGAAGTCTGTGGGGGATCTTGCTTTTAACGGATGCATTCGATTGCGTCATTTGCGTATTCCTGCATCAGTTAAGCAGATTGGTGGGGGCGCTTTTCTAGGTATGGGTACAGTCTCTACCTGCAACTTAATTAGTGAGAGCGAATATCCGCTTATTGCGCAATATGTCATATTTTCCTCTGATAATCATATTATTCTTCAAGTGCCTCAATCGGCTTATGAGATGTATGTTATCAGTAATTGGGGAGAAGCGCAACAGATCCTCGGCGATAATGAATAATGCCTTAGTAAATAGTTAGCTCTTTCTTATAACAATAAAAGATGGCGCTAGGGAATCAAAGTAGTTACATTTGAACTGCTCTGATTCCCTAGCGCCATCTTTTATTGTTAAATTCCTCGTTAAAAGGAAAAAATGGCTTTTAGTGCGAAAAACACGATAGGGACGAGAAGTGAAGGAAGAAGATTGATTGTTTTACAATCCTTAATGTGGAGCACACCCAACCCTGAGGCGGTGATGAGAATACCGCCGACAAGGGAAACTTCGGCGATGAGTTCTTCGGAGATGAATGATCTTGACAAGAGGGCAATGCCATAGATAATTGACATCCAGAGAAACACAGCAACGGAGGTGAACATTACCCAAAAACCATAGGAAGAAGCCACCACAATCATGGTGACGAGATTGAGTGTAGCAGCAGTCATAAGGTAGGTGTTGTCATCGTAGAGGGCACTCATTACGGGACCCATCATGGCGAGTGTGCCAACGCAGCAAAGGAGAATACTCGTGGTGATACCTTCGGAAAGGTTGGTGGTGGAGATGCGGCGTGTAGCACGTTCCATGCGTTGGTCCATTTTGAGCAGTGTGCCCACCAGTCCGCCGATAGAGAGGCAGAAGATGAATAGGGCGGGATAGTGGGTCTTCTGCATACTTTCGATGGCTACATTCAGACCGAGGGCGATGGCACAGAGCCCCATGGCCGTGTTGAGCACGGTGATATACTTTTCTTTAATACCACGTTTAAACAGTGCTCCAATGGCACTGCCCACGATGACGGCAATAGCGTTGATGATAATAGCGTACATGAATATATTTTATGGTTGATTGATTGCGATGGATGCTTTTTTCGTTTGCGTGGCTAGAAGCGCTTGCTTGGGTGAGGAAGTGTTCCTTTTCGCAGAAAGTTACGTAGGGTGGAATATTGAGGTTACGCCAGTGGCAATAAAGGAGGAGAACTTTTGTCGTGGAGAAGTAATGTAAAAGAGGTGAAACTTCAAGAAACTGAAACCTTTGTTAATCCTCTTCGTTTGTTTTCCAATTAATCAAATATACGCGCTCTGTGGTGCGAGTAAAAGCGGTGTAGAGCCAGCGTAGATAGGGGCCTCCTGCATCATCGGCAGGCACGAACCCTTGGTCCACGTAGACGCGCGCCCATTGTCCGCCTTGTGCTTTATGGCAAGTCACTGCATAGGCATATTTTATTTGCAGTGCGTTGTAGTAAGAATCTTGACGCAGTGCTTTGAGTCGGTCGCGCTTGGTGGGGATGTGCTGGTAGTCAGACAGAATGCGTTCGTAGAGTTGTTCGTTTTCCTCGCGTGTAAGCGATGGCGATTCACTCTTGAGCGTGGAGAGCAGTAGACGACAATCCATTTCGAAGTCGGCATAATCGGGGAAACGTAGTGTGGCATCGGCAAAACGAAATCCATATTGCTCGTGTACATTGCGCACCCGAATCACTTCCGCCGTGTCGCCGTTGGCAATAAAATTAAAGGGTAGAGTTTCGTCCTTTTGAAGCGTCTTGGCTAGTTGCGCTGTCCAAAAGTAATTATTCTTTACAACCATAATCAAATCGCCTCGGGTGAGTTCGTCTTCACGATCGAATATGCGCGATCGAATGCCTTCGTTGTATATATTGGCACGTTTGTTAGAGCGTGTCACGACAATCACCTCGTCCGAACCAAATTCTTGATAGTCGCTCACAAGGCTCTCGATGAGTTCTGTGCCTGGCAGTGCACGCACCTCGCCATGCCTGTCTGTATGAATAGGGGGTATGCCATTGAATTCTTCTGTAAGCAATGTACGCAAAAGCGTGGCTCCGCTGAGCACATCGCTCTGGCTTTTCTGACGCACCACTTCTGTAAGGTCGGCGCTACCTACGAGTAATCCATAGCCACGAAGCACATCATCGCTTAGCGCCGGACTATCCTCCTCTCCTACGGGAGGTAATTGAGCCGTGTCGCCCACCATGAGCAGTCGACAACCTTCGCCCGAATAGACATAACGGATAAGATCATCGAGAAGTTCACCCGTTCCAAAGAGTGATTGCCCCATAGAGCCTGTGCCGCTACTCAACATGGAAGCCTCGTCAACGATGAAGAGCGCATGGCGCAGTTTGTTATAGCCCAGGGAAAATCGTGTGCTTTCTCCTTGGAATGTCTGTTGGCGGTAGATTATGCGATGAATGGTATAGGCCGCTTCGCCAGCGTGGTGGGAGAAAACCTTGGCTGCACGCCCTGTGGGTGCAAGGAGCACAACTTCGCGCTTGAGCATTCGCATTACTTTAACCAGTGCACCTACGAGCGACGTCTTGCCCGTGCCCGCGTAGCCGCGCAAGATGCAAGCCGCATCAGCTTTTGGGGTGCAGATAAAGTGGGAGAGAAGCAAGGCTGCGCGTTGTTGCCCCGGCGTGAGGGCGAAGCTAAACTGCTTTGCAATGAGTGCTTTTATTTCATCGCTGAGCATGAGCCGAGGGTTTAAGAAGCATCAGTGCATAGAGACCAATGCCTACGAAACAGACGAGGGGAACAATGAAGGCTTGCGCCATGTTGCTATAATCGGCAATGAGTCCCATGAGCAAAGGAGCTACAGCGCCCCCCACGATACACATGATTAGATACGACGAAGCTTGCTTCGTATGCTCGCCTACACCGCGGAGGGCTAGGGCAAAGATGGTGGGAAACATGATGCTCTCGCATAGATAGCATAGTAGAAATGCTGCGATGCCCATGCTGCCCGCTCCCGTGAGAAGAATGGCCATAGCTATGATAGCTCCTAGGGCGCAACAGAGCAGTACACGCTCAGATTGCACGATTGCCATAACCCAACTGCCGCCCATGCGGCCCACCATGAAGAGCGCCATAGCTCCGAACCCAAGAAGATTGGCCGCGGAAGCACGATTCATATTTGAAAACTCTGTGACGTAGTTGATAAAGAAACTATTAATGCCTGTCTGCGCTGCTACATAGAGAAAAAGCGCTACCATGCCCACTACGAAGTTGCGGTGAGTCCAAAGACCTCTGGGGGCTACCTTTGTGTGGGCAGCCGTTTGTGTGTTATCTTTCGTAGTGCATTCTTTTATCCCCTGCTGGGTTGACTCTTTCGATGAAATGTTGCTTGTTGCTTCCACTTCGGGTAACTTCGCTCGTACAAAGATTGCGGCTACAAAGAGAACTATGATGCCGATGATGGCATAGGGAACGGAAATGGAGGCATGGTTTGCTTGTTGTGCAAAGAGAAATTGACCACCCACGATGGGACCAACAATCCAACCTAGTCCGTTGAACGACTGCGAGAGGTTGATGCGGCGCTCGGCATCGTGCTGATTGCCTAGAACCGTCACGTAAGGATTGGCTGCCGTCTCCAAACAAGTAAGTCCGCAACCGATAACGAAAAGAGAGAAAAGGAAAAATGGAAACGAATTGAGTTGACCGCCTGGGATAAATAGTAAGGCACCGATACCATAAAGCAGAAGCCCCGTGAGCACACCTCCTCGGTAGCCCAAACGGCGAATTATCTGACCAGCGGGCAAGGCCATAAGAAAGTAGCCCCCATAGACCACGGCTTGCACTAGTGCCGACTCAGTCTTGCTCACACCGAGTGTATCCTGAAAATGCTTGTTGAGCACATCGAGGATGCTATGGGCAAATCCCCAAAGGAAAAATAGAGAGGTCACTAAAACATAGGGCCACAAGTAGTTGTGTCCGTCGGCCGTCTGCACGATGTTTATTCTTTTTTGATTCATTGGATTGACTGATTTTCTGTGAAGTTCTGCAGATTGGACGTAGTATCCAAGGGTGGAGTAGTATGAGTTGAGTTGCAAAAGTAAGAAAAAACTAAAGAATCTCAAAATCAACAGCTTTCAATTGATGTAAAATTGATTGAAGTGCGCATATAAAAAAGTGTGCATGGTGCTTTTTACAAGATGCAAGATATTTCGTTCTGTGGGCGATGTGTTCTTTGCGTCGGCTTTATCATGGATTTATTGAGTGTATTTATGGGAATGAGATACTTTGCTCTCGTTTTTGAGTAGACTTGTTGTCTGTTGTGTGTAGCCGATACGAGACGATTCGTCCGCAGAATGGGGAAGTGAAAGTCAAAAAAACAAGTTCCGGTTTTAACTTGAGCGGGCAGAATCTGAAACTTTGATCGTAGTTGTTAACTAGTGCGTTGCAGTGTCCTCTTAAAGTATATTGTTGTTAGACTAAAAGGCCGTTGAAGTTTTCTTAGAACGTTATCTAAGTCATCGTCCCTCGACCGAAGGACATGCGTCCCCCGACCGAAGGACATGCGTCCCTCGACCGAAGGACATGCGTCCTTCGACCGAAGGACGATAACATGAACGGCTTTTTCGCGTAACTTGAATGCCCATGTAGAGATAATTATTCCAAGTTTCGCTTTTAACTTCAGCGAGCTTTTATCGCCATTATCGGCTGCGTCTCAGCAATTCAAGCAAGCTTGATTGCATTCGACTTGCACGATAATTCAGCCCGCCTTGACTAAATCCGAAATGAAGATGAGTATTCCCAACCACATGCCCGCGAGATAAGGAAACGACTTTCTTTAGAGAAAGCTTGAATCAAAAACAAGTTTTTCCCTTGTTTCTCGCTCGTCTTGCGCAAACTTTTACTTTGTGCAAGTTAGGTTGTGGCTCGGAAGAGAAAAGCAAAAAACAAGTTTTTTCCTTTGTCCTTCGCTCGCCTTGCACTAACTTTGCACTCGCAAAAGACGAAACAACGTGAACAAGGGCTGCTATGTGAGTGCGCTCATGGAGTGTACAACTGGTAAAAATCAACTGCAAGCGGCGGACAAGTGTGTCCGTTCGCTGATTTTTTGTGTCCGCACGTCAGGGTGCCCTATGCCCTAGATAGTGCGGACTTTTCGTCTTGCACACAGGCAAGACTCTTGGAATCGTAGGTGACGTTGGAAGCAGGTGTCTTAGGGCGGAAATGCAAAGCGTGGAGCTAGATAAGTGATAGTTTCCTGACAAGCGAAGCCTGAGACAAAAAGCGAAATAAATAACATTATTAACAATAACATTTAAAGAGCTATGAACTTTACCTTATTTGTCACTGCATTGCTGACAGGGTTGGCGTTCGTAGGCGTAGTGACGATTTTGGCTAAGCTGATTTCGCCGCGAAGCTACAACGCTCAGAAGGAGGAAGCTTATGAATGTGGTATCCCTACTCGTGGACGCTCATGGATGCAGTTCCGCATAGGTTACTACCTCTTTGCCATCCTTTTCCTGATGTTCGACGTTGAAACGATGTTCCTCTTCCCTTGGGCCGTCGTGATGCGCTCATTCGGTCCTGCTGGATTGCTGAGCGTGCTCTTCTTTCTGTTTATATTAGTTCTAGGCTTAGCATATGCCTGGAGGAAAGGAGCGTTGAAATGGCAATGAAAAGAGCAAAAATTAAGTCGATTCCTTACGAGGAATTCAAGGACAACGAAACTTACGAAAAGCTCGTTGAAGAACTCAATGCGGGCGGCGCGAATATCATTGTGCGCAAGCTCGACGACCTCATCGACTGGGGCCGTTCTAACTCTCTTTGGCCGCTAACATTCGCTACCTCATGCTGTGGTATCGAATTCATGGCCGTGTGTGCTGCACGTTACGATATTGCTCGTTTTGGATTTGAGGTGACACGAAACTCACCTCGTCAGGCCGACGTGATTCTGGTATGTGGTACAATCACCACAAAGATGGCACCGGTGCTCCGTCGCCTCTACGACCAGATGGCCGATCCAAAGTATGTAGTAGCTATCGGCGGTTGCTCTATCTCGGGCGGACCGTTTACGAAGTCATACCACGTGCTCAATGGTGTGGACAAGATTATTCCCGTCGACGTATACGTACCTGGATGTCCTCCCCGCCCCGAAGCATTCCTTTATGGTATGATGCAGTTGCAGCGTATTGTGAAAGTAGAAAACTTCTTCGGTACAACTAACCGCAAGCAGAAGGATCCCTTCAAGATTGCTGCCGAAGAAAAAGAAGAAACCATTTATAAACAGGAAGAAGAGGCATGAGCGAAGAATTGAATCCTACAGCTAAAGAGCAGGGCGCTGAGGCACAGAAGCCTGCAGCACCCGCAGCAGCCCAGGCACAGCAGCCCGCTGCACCTGCAGCAGGAACAAAGCCTGCCGTGGCTCGTCCTGCCGCCGCACGTCCGGCAGCAGCTCCTGCTAAGCCTGCCGTAAACGAACTGAAGCCTACCCTTATCGAAGCTGCCAATCTGCACGCTGAGATGAAGCGCTTACACGACGAAGAGGGCATGGACTTCCTGCTCAACCTCGTGGGTGAGGACTGGATGGAAGATGGTATCGGTGTGGTCTACCAACTCGAAAATACCATCAACCACAAGCAGGCTTGCGTAAAGTGCGTCGTGATGGATCGCGAGAATCCGATGATTCCCTCGGTGAGCGACCTTTGGGATATTGCCAATGTATACGAACGCGAAGTGTTCGACTACTATGGCATCATCTTTACCAACCATCCCGACATGCGTCGTCTCTTTATGCGCGAAGATTGGGTGGGCTATCCTTTCCGTAAGGATAACGATCCCGAGAAGGACAATCCCTTCGATCCGCAGCATATGACCAACGAACCGTTGGCCGACGTGACTTATGAATATCAGCTCCAGCAGGATGGCTCGATCCAAAAGGTTGAGCATCAGATCTTCGGCGATGACGACTATGTGGTGAACATTGGTCCGCAGCACCCCTCTACTCACGGTGTGCTCCACTTCCGCGTTGACCTCGAGGGTGAGACTATCCGCAAGGTAGACCCCATCTTGGGCTATATCCACCGTGGCGTGGAGAAGATTAGCGAGAAGATGACTTATCCGCAGACGTTGGCTCTGACCGACCGTTTGGACTATCTCGGTGCAATGCAGAATCGTCACGCATTGTGTATGTGTATCGAACAGGCCATGGGCGTAGAGGTGAGCGACAGAGTGAAGGTGATCCGTACCATCATGGACGAACTCCAGCGTATTGACTCTCACATTCTTTTCTTTGGCTGTCTGTGTCAGGACCTCGGTGCAACCACCGCCTTCCTCTATGCATTCCGCGATCGTGAGAAGATTCTCGACATCTTCGAGGAAACTTGCGGCGGACGCTTGATCCTGAATTACAACACCATCGGCGGTGTGACTTATGATATCCACCCCAACTTCCAGAAGCGTGTGAAGGAATTTATCACAACCATGCGTAAGAATATCAAGGAATACCACGATATCTTCACTGGCAACGTGATTTTCCAAAACCGTTCGAAGGGGGTAGGCGTGCTCACTAAGGAGCAGGTGATATCCTTTGGTTGTACGGGGGGTACAGGACGTGCTTCAGGATGGCACAACGACTTGCGTAAGATTCGTCCTTACGCTGCTTACGACCGCGTACAGTTCAACGAGGTGGTACGTACAGAGGGCGATAGCTTCGCTCGTTACATGATCCGTATGGATGAAATCTTAGAGAGTCTCAATATCATAGAGCAACTCATCGACAATATTCCCGAAGGCAGCTATCAGGAGAAGATGAAGCCTATCATCAAGCTTCCTGTGGGTACTTTCTTCAGCGAAGTGGAAGGTAGCCGTGGCCGCATGGGGGTATTTATCGAGAGCAAGGGCGATAAGAGTCCTTACCGCTTGCACTACCGCTCTACAGGTTTGCCCCTCGTAGCCGTGATGGATACCGCTTGCCGTGGCAATATGCTTGCCGACTTGATCACAATCGGCGGTACGGTGGACTATGTGGTGCCTGATATTGATAGATGATGAGGAGTTTGAAGTTTTGAGGTTATAAGGTTATAAAGTTACCTTAAGCCTTATTATAACTTCTCTATCTAATCTCCAATAATTAACACAAATGCAAAAATCAGACTCTCTGTTCTCATTCGAAGGGCTCAAGGTGTGGCAAGAGGCAAGGCTGTTAACAAAAATAGTCTATCAGTTCACCCTTCGGTTGCCCGATTATGAGAGGTACGCATTAGGCAATCAAATAAGACGTGCTATGATATCTGTTACGTCGAATATAGCAGAAGGAAGCGCACGTTTTTCCTACAAAGAGAAAATTCATTTCCTTGAAATAGCCTATGGCTCATTAGCTGAAGTTTATAATCAACTGGTGGTAGGCTCTGACTTGGATTATTTTCCACTTGAGGAAATTGAGTCCTTGAAACCCGCTTTTGAGTTTGTTGCGAAACTTATCAGAGGACTGAAATATAAATTTGCAGAGAATCTAAATTCATAAGTTATACGTTCTTGGGAAATGAGCGAGTAAAGGTAACTTTATAACCTCATAACCTAAAAACTAAAAACTGATTTATGTTTGACTTTAGTATAGTAACATCTTGGCTACACAACTTCCTTACAGGTACATGTGGCTTTGCTGAATGGGGCGCGATCCTTACGGAGAGCATCCTCGTGGCATTGGTCATCATCACCCTGTATGCCGTGTTTGCCATCGCCCTCATCTACATGGAGCGTAAGATTTGTGCATTTTTCCAATGCCGTCTCGGACCGATGCGTGTAGGTAAATGGGGTATACTCCAGGTGTTCAGCGACGTATTTAAGATGCTGACCAAGGAGATTATCAGTATGCGACAGACCGACCTCTTCCTGCACAACTTGGCTCCGTTCCTCGTAGTGACAGCTTCGATGGTCACATTCTCATGTCTGCCATGGAACAAGGGTGCGCAGATTATCGACTTTAATGTCGGCGTATTCTTCTTCCTTGCTATGTCGTCGATTGGCGTAGTAGGTATCCTGCTTGCAGGTTGGAGTTCTAACAATAAGTACTCTCTCATCGGTGCCATGCGTAGTGGTGCACAGATTATCAGCTATGAGCTGTCAATCGGTATGACTATGTTGGCAATGATCTGCTTGACCGGTACAATGTCGTTTAGCGAGATTTGCAACGATCAGTATCTCAATGGTTGGAACATCTGCCGTGGTCACATTCCCGCAGTCATTGCCTTCTTGATCTATCTCGTAGCAGGAAATGCTGAGTGTAACCGTGGTCCGTTCGACTTGCCCGAATGCGAGAGCGAGTTGACCGCTGGTTACCACACAGAGTATTCAGGTATGCACTTCGGCTACTACTACTTGGCAGAATACCTCAACCTCTTCATCTGCGCTGGTATGGCTACTACCATCTTCCTCGGTGGTTGGGCTCCACTTCACATCTACGGCCTCGAAGCCTTCAATGGTGTGATGGACTACATCCCCGGTGCTGTATGGTTTATTGGTAAGACGTTCTTCGTGGTGTTCTTGCTCATGTGGCTACGTTGGACCTTCCCCCGCTTGCGTATCGACCAGATACTCTCGCTCGAGTGGAAGTATCTCGTGCCCTTCAGCATGGTAAACCTCATCCTTATGGCACTCTGCGTGGCTATGGGATGGACGTTCTAAGTAAATAGTTGAAAAGTTTAGAAGTTTATGAAGCCAAGAGGTATCCTCTCAACTCTTAAACTTTTAGACTCTAAAACTTCAAAGCGTTATACAATGGAAGAAAAAAGCTATATAGGCGGTGTAGTAAGCGGCTTGAAGAGCCTCGGCACAGGTCTGAAGACGACCATGCGCGAGTTCTTTACTCCGAAAATCACCGAGCAATACCCCGAGAATCGCGCGACGAACCAGATGTTCGATCGTTTCCGCGGTTCGCTCACCATGCCCCACAATGAGCAGAATGAGCACAAGTGTGTGGGTTGCGGAATCTGCCAGATGCAATGCCCCAACGGTAGCATCAAGGTGACCAGCGAAATGTATGAAACTCCCGATGGCAAGAAAAAGAAACGCCTCGTGAAGTATGAGTACGACCTGGGCTGCTGCATGTTCTGCATGCTCTGTACACGCGCTTGCCCCCATGGTGCCATCACCTTCGACCAGAGCTACGAGAACGCCGTGTTCGACCGCTCAAAACTCGTCAAGGTGCTCAACCATCCGGGTAGCCATGTAGAAGAAAAGAAATAATTAGTATAGTTGAAAAGTTGAAAGTTGAGAAGTTAAGAAGATGCTCTTGCATTCAATCCAGTGCAGATACTCATGCTTTCTCAAGAAGAGGATTCAAGGCGGTGAGAATAATAAAGCATACGCTTAACTCTTAAACTTTTAAACTCTTAACTTCAAGAAAAGAAAATGAATTCACAAAACATCATGTTCGTCATCTTGGCCGTGCTGATGGTGCTTTCGTCAATTGCTACGGTATTGACAAAGAGCATTGTACGTGCAGCCACATACCTGTTCTTCGTGCTCTTGGGCACAGCAGGCATGTACTTCTTGATGGGCTACACATTCCTCGGTGCTGCGCAGGTAATCGTTTACGCTGGCGGTATCATCGTGCTCTATGTGTTCTCTATCTTGCTGACAGAAGGTGCGAAGGATCAGGAAATCTTCAAGCGTAAACTGAAAGATGCCTCATGGGGCTTCCTTCTCTCGCTCGTAGGATTCCTTACGTTCGGCTGGATTGTGCTCTCTCACAATTTTAAAGCCGCAATCCTCACTGCACCCAGCGAGACAGCAAGCCAAGTTACAACAATTCAGTCAATAGGACAAAACATGCTCTCATCGGGCGATAACGGCTACCTGCTTCCCTTCGAGGCTGTCAGTGTGCTTTTGCTCGCTTGTATCGTAGGTGCATTGGTGATTGCCCGCAAACGCTAGTAGAATTGAAAGTTGAAAAGATTAGAAGTTGAAAAGTTAAGCATAAAGCTTCAACAGATTGAAAAGCATTTTACAACGTGTCGAAGTATGCGATGCAATTTATGCAATAGCAACATGTAAGAAGGTGACTGCTAAACTGATAAACTTTTAAACTGATAAACTTTAAAAGAACAAATCATTATGATTCAGATAGAATATATCCTGATAATCTCAGCCATCATGATGTTTGCCGGCGTTTTCGGATTCTTGACTCGCCGCAGCACATTGGCCATCCTTCTTTCGGTGGAGCTGATGCTCAATGCCACCGACTTGAACTTTGCAGTGTTTAACCGTATGCTTTATCCCGACGGTTATGAAGGCTACTTCTTTGCACTCTTCTCCATCGCCATCTCGGCAGCTGAAAGTGCCATCGCAATTGCCATCATGATCAACATCTACCGCATGATTAAGAATATCCAGGTGGGTGAACTCGAGAAGATGAAGTGGTAAATAAAAAAGTTGAAAAGTTGAAGAGTTGATAAGTTAAGAGATTACTCCCATATATATAATGTGTCGGAGTGAGTCGCAAGGATCTCTACAAGAGAACTCGATACGAACAGCGACCTCTAAACTCTAAACTCTTAAACTCTTAAACTATAAAAAACAATGGATTATACAATTCTTATACTTTTGCTGCCATTCTTCTCGTTCCTCCTACTGGGAGTGTTCGGAAAGTGGTTCAGCCATAAAGCAGCGGGATTGGTAGGTACTGTCGTATTAGGTGCCGTAGCCGTGATGGCTTACTACACTGCATACCAGTATTTCTTCCTCACTCCGCGTACGGCAGAAGGCGTGCTTCCTACGCTCATGCCCTACAACTTTCAGTGGCTGCCTTTCTTCGTGAAAGGACTCAGCTTCGATATGGGTATCATGCTCGACCCCATCTCGGTGATGATGCTTATCGTCATCTCTACCGTATCGCTCATGGTACACATCTATTCGTTCGGCTATATGCATGGTGAACGCGGATTCCAGCGCTACTATGCATTCCTCAGCCTCTTCACCATGTCAATGCTTGGCTTGGTAGTAGCTACCAACATCTTCCAGATGTACATGTTTTGGGAATTGGTGGGTGTTTCTTCTTACCTCCTCATTGGTTTCTACTACACTTCGCCCGCAGCTATTGCAGCTAGTAAGAAAGCATTCATCGTAACTCGTTTCGCCGACCTCTTCTTCTTGATCGGTATCCTTATCTATGGTTACTATTGCCATTCATTCGGTTTCGAGTTCTGCCAAGAGGGCTTCGCTCAGGGCGCTATGATGCTTCCTACAGCTTTGTTCCTCATGTTTATCGGTGGTGCTGGTAAGAGTGCAATGTTCCCCCTCCACATCTGGCTTCCCGATGCAATGGAAGGTCCTACCCCTGTGTCGGCCCTTATCCATGCCGCAACGATGGTTGTAGCAGGTGTGTTCCAGATTGCTCGTCTCTTCCCCTTGTGGATAGAGTATGCTCCCAGCACACTCCACATCGTAGCTTGGGTAGGCGCATTCACCGCTTTCTATGCCGCAGCTGTCGCATGCTGCCAGAGCGATATCAAGCGCGTGCTAGCTTTCTCTACCATCTCACAGATTGCCTTCATGATGGTATCGCTCGGTGTCTGCACCGAATTTGCTACGGGTCACGAACACGTGGGTTCGCTTGGCTACATGGCTTCCATGTTCCACCTCTTCACTCATGCCATGTTCAAGGCTCTCTTGTTCTTGGGTGCTGGTTGCATTATTCATGCTGTTCACAGCAATGAAATGTCGGCCATGGGCGGTCTGCGTAAGTACATGCCTATCACGCACATCACGTTTTTGATCGCATGTTTGGCTATTTCAGGTATACCTCCCTTCTCAGGTTTCTTCTCAAAGGATGAGATTCTGACTGCAGCATTTGCTTACATGCCCGCTATGGGATGGATCATGACAGCCATCGCTGCGATGACCGCGTTCTATATGTTCCGTCTCTACTTCGGTATCTTCTGGGGCACAGAGAACAAGCAACTCCATGCAGAGCATACTCCGCATGAAGCGCCTCTGACCATGACCTTCCCCTTGATGTTCTTGGCAGTGGTAACTTGCGTAGCAGGCTTCATTCCTTTCGGCCACTTCGTAAGTGCTGATGGTCAGCTTTACGATATTCACCTCGACTGGAACGTAGCAGGTACGAGCATCATCATCGCAGTAGCTTCTATCTTCCTTGCCACTTATATGTATATGGGCGAACGTCAGCCCAAGGCCGACGCTATGGCAGAGAAGTTTGCCAAGCTCCATCGTTGGGCTTACAAGCGTTTCTACATGGACGAGGTTTACCAGTATATTACTCATCGTATCATCTTTGCCCACATCTCCAAGCCCATCGCATGGTTTGATCGTCACGTCATCGACGGATTCTTCAACTTCTTGGCATGGGGCGCAAATGCGCTCAGCTTCCGCATCCGTGGCTTGCAGGGCGGTTCCGTTCAGGCATACGCTTATGTATACTTGCTCGGTCTGCTCATCGTGTTGGCAATTGCAGCGTTGGCATAATATAAGTTGAAAAGTTGAGGAGTTGAAAAGTTAAGATGATGCTCTTCGCACGAAGACTATCCTCTTGGCTCATAAACTCTTAGACTCTTAAACTAAAAAGAAACAAAACAATGAATTTTCTATCATTATTCGTATTGATTCCGCTTGTCATGCTGCTTGGATTGTGGCTGGCAAGAGATGTGAAGGGCGTACGTGCGGTGATGGTCACAGGTAGCTCGCTGTTGCTCATCTTGGCAGCCTACCTCACCATAACCTTCCTCGGCGACCGCGCAGCAGGAGCCACTGACGAAATGCTCTATACCGCATCGTTCAATTGGTTTGAGCCGCTTCACATCAAATATTCCGTGGGCGTCGATGGCATCTCCGTGGCCATGTTGCTACTTTCTTCGGTTATCGTCTTCACCGGAACATTTGCCTCATGGCAACTTAAGCCTCTCACCAAGGAATACTTCCTTTGGTTCACCTTGTTGAGCCTCGGTGTGTTTGGCTTCTTTATCTCGGTCGACATGTTCGCCATGTTCATGTTCTACGAAATCGCGTTGATTCCTATGTACCTCCTCATCGGTGTATGGGGTTCGGGCAAGAAGGAATATGCAGCAATGAAGCTCACCCTCATGCTTATGGGTGGTTCAGCCTTCTTGATGTGCGGCATCTTCGGTATCTTCTATGGTGCTGGTGGTCATACCATGAACATCGTAGAGATTGCCAACCATCTCAATGGTGCTCACACCATTCCTTTCGCTCAGCAGTGCATTTGGTTCCCCTTGACCTTTATCGGTTTTGGTGTACTTGGCGCTTTGTTCCCCTTCCATACATGGTCGCCCGATGGTCATGCTTCCGCCCCTACCGCAGTGTCAATGCTCCATGCTGGTGTGTTGATGAAGCTCGGTGGCTATGGTTGCTTCCGTATTGCCATGTATCTTATGCCTGAGGCAGCCAACGAACTGAGTTGGATCTTCTTGATCCTTACAGGTATCTCCGTCGTATATGGTGCTTTCTCAGCTTGTGTACAGACCGACTTGAAGTATATCAACGCATATTCTTCAGTATCTCACTGCGGTATGGTGCTCTTCGCCATCCTCATGCTCAATCAGACGGCTTGTACGGGTGCTGTGCTTCAGATGTTGAGCCACGGCCTCATGACCGCTCTTTTCTTTGCCCTCATCGGTATGATCTATGGTCGTACACACACACGCGACATCCGCGAACTCAACGGCTTGATGCGTATTATGCCTTTCCTCTCGGTAGGTTATATCATCGCAGGTTTGGCCAACCTTGGTCTGCCTGGTTTCTCAGGATTCATTGCTGAGATGACCATCTTCGTAGGTTCGTTCCAGAATGCAGACACCTTCCACCGCGTGCTCACCATCGCTGCTTGCTGTTCCATCGTAATCACCGCAGTCTACATCCTCCGTGTAGTTGGTAAGATTCTCTATGGTACTTGCACCAACGAGCATCATCTCAAGCTCACCGATGCTACTTGGGACGAACGCTTTGCTGTGATTTGCCTTATCGTAGCCGTAGCAGGCCTCGGTCTTGCTCCGCTCTGGGTAAGCGACATGATCACCACGGGTGTTGCTCCTATCGTAGATCATATTCACTCTGTAGCTGGTACAGTAGCAAGCTGCAATCCTTTCCTTTAATCTCATTAAACTAACATACAATGGATTATTCTCAATTTCTCTATATGCATGAGGAGCTTTCGTTGTTAGCAGTGATCGTTATCCTGTTTATTGCCGATCTCTTCATGTGTCCTGATAAAAAGAGCGGGAAAGGCGTTTACAACACAGCTTTGCCCGTAATCTTGCTCACCCTTCACACGCTGCTCAACCTTCTGCCCTGCTGCAGTGCAGAACCGACGAGTGCATTTGGTGGCATGTATCAGTACACGCCCATGATGACCATCATGAAGAGCGTGCTCAATGTGGGTACCATCATTGTGTTTCTCATGGCTCACAAGTGGTTGACCCGCGAGGAGAACCTCGTGAAGCAAGGCGAGTTCTACATGCTCACCCTATTCACCCTGCTCGGCATGTATTTCATGATTTCGAGTGGTCACTTCTTGATGTTCTTCATCGGACTCGAAATGGCATCCGTTCCCGTTACTGCCCTGGTAGCCTTCGACAAGAAACGTTTCGAGAGTGCCGAAGCAGGTGCTAAGTTCATCCTGCTCGCTCTCTTCTCAAGCGCCCTCTTGCTCTATGGCGTATCGCTCATCTACGGTGCAACAGGCACACTCTACTTCAACGAAATCGGTGCTCAGCTCGATGGATCTCTGCTCAGCATCTTCGGCATGATTCTCTTTATCGCCGGATTGGGCTTCAAGATCTCACTTGTTCCCTTCCATCTTTGGACAGCCGATACTTATGAAGGTGCGCCCACTTCTGTTACAGCCTACTTGAGTGTAATCTCTAAGGGCTCTGCAGCCTTTGTGCTGCTCACCATCTTGATGAAGGCTTTCGCTCAGAGCGACCTCTTCTATAGCTGGAACACCGCCATGTACTGGATCATCGTAGCCTCTATCACGGTGGCCAACCTCTTTGCCATTCGCCAGAACAACCTCAAGCGCTTCATGGCATTCTCGGCTATCTCGCAGGCTGGCTATTTGGTATTGGCCATTATGGACGGCACAGCACAGGGCATGACCGCCCTCGTGTTCTACCTCCTGGTATATATGGTGTCCAACCTTGGTGCCTTTGCGGTGATGACCACCGTTGAGGAAAATAGCGGTAAAATCAACATCAGCGACTACGACGGACTCTACCAGAGCAATCCGAAGTTGGCATTCCTCATGACGCTTTGCCTCTTCTCTTTGGCTGGTATTCCTCCTTTTGCAGGATTCTTCTCAAAGTTCTTCGTATTCATGGCCGCTTTCAAGGCTGGCTATCCCCTGTTGGTATTTATCGCTTTGGCCAACACTGTCATCTCGCTCTACTACTATCTGCTCATCGTCAAGGCCATGTATATCAAACCTAACGAGGGCCCGATACCTTCGTTCAAGAGCGATGCATATACTCGCGTAGCCCTCTTCCTCTGCACCCTCGGTGTATTGGTATTGGGCCTTGGCGGCGTGTTCTACAACTACATCAGTGGTTTTAGCTACGGCCTCTAAGCATTGCGCCCTTTAGCATAGGAGGTTTTTTCCTTTAATGCTAATATATCGATATAATCCCATCTCTGCATAATCATGTCAGAGATGGGATTTTTCGTACTACGCTCAGCATGAGCGTTCCTTAGTGGGTAACAATTCATCTAACCCTCATGAGGAAATAAAGCGTCCCGAACATAGTCATTATCATATTTGAATGAGGACTTATCCATTCGCAGATGAGCATCTTTCCATCGTTCACCGCTCGGTGAACGATCGTTCACTGGGCGTTGAACGCTCAGTCACTGGGCGGTGACTCATCGTTCACCGAACGGTGAACGATGGGTGGATGGTTATCTGTAAACGGAAAGAAGCTCATTCGCGGACGGCGGGACGTTTACGAAGCGTTGAATATACCATAGGGCGGAGCATGCAAATCGCACATCAGATAGAATACTTTATTCTTCAGAATGAATAGAACCTCCATTAATAGCTTCCTAATAATAGTGTATAGTTTGTACATTCTCTTTGGGTTGAAACTCGGAAGTATATTATCTTTGCATAAGATAGGCTACATCTCAGCATAATATTCAAGCCAGCTTGATATTCTGCATTCGATTTGCACTATCTTTGCCTAAAATAGGCTACATCTCAGCATAATATTCAAGCCAGCTTGATATTCTGCATTCGGTTTGCACTATCTTTGTATAAGATAGGCTACATCTCAGCATAATATTCAAGCCAGCTTGATATTCTGCATTTGATTTGCACTATCTTTGCAGAAGATAAACTGAATACAAGCACATTACCATATGAAACAAATAACTCTTTACCTCCTCTCACTGTTCGTCAGTGTACTGCTTCTCGTAGGCTGCTCTAATGAGCCGCCTACGCCCGAAGAACTTTACAAAGAAGAAGCATCGGGAGTGGTCATGGTACTCAATAAATTTTATTACAACGTGACGCTTCCCAGCGGCGATCATCTCTATTTCACAAGCATCGGAGAGGATGGTACGCTCACTGGACTTACTGACGATATCAACGAGATACGCAAAAACTGTGGCTACATGACGGGTACTGCCTTCTTTATCAACGACCGCGGAATGTTGCTTACCAATCGCCACGTGGCATCGCCTATCATCGACGAAGCACAGGTGAAGCAGAGCCTCATGAACATCATACGCTACGTGAAGGCGCTCTATGAAGCACGCATGAGCAATCTCTCCGATCAGTACAATGCCCTCGAGAGCCAAAAGCAAGAGTGCGTAAGCGAAGACTTTTGGGGAAACGTAGAGGTGGATCAACAGCGTCTGAGCCAAATAGAAAGCGAGCAGAGCGAACTGCAGCAGCAATACAATGCCGCAATGCTGGCGCGTGACGGAGTGGGGGATCAACTCGATCCGTCCTGTATCACCATTCATCCTATCTGCGAATTGGGCATTGCCTACAACGACTCTTACGTCAGTACAGAAAGCGATTTCTTGGGCAAAAATCCTTGTAACGTGGTGCGCTTGTCCACAGACGAGGAAACTGACCTTGCGCTCTTGCAACTTCGCAGCGAGAAAACACCCGATGCGTGTTACGTGTTTTCCGTGGATAAACGGAGGGGTCAGTCGCACTGGTGGAATATCTTCAAGAAAAAGAGCGACACTCCCTCACCCGATGCTCCCAAGATAGACCAACAACTCTACATGATAGGCTTCAACGCGGGTATCGTTCTTGCTAACACGCGCAAAGGCATCAAAGTGCAAATGACGGGTGGACGAATCACGCAGATGCCCGATGGCAGTCGTTTGCTCTATAGCATTCCCACGATGCAAGGCTCAAGTGGCAGCCCCGTAGTCGACGAGCGTGGCAACCTCGTAGGTGTGAACTTCGCCAAACTCAACGGCACAGACAATTTCAACTTCGGTATTCCCCTCCAGAAAGTACGGAGGTTTGTGAAGGAGTGAATATATTCCCAATCATAATGTGCGTAAGCCCTATGATTATCTGCTTGAGAGAATAGAGATGGCGTGAAAAAAGTAACCATCCGAAATCAGGCGCCTTGCACATCAATTAAAACATTGAGACCTTTGCATCCTCAAAAACTATGTTCAATTTAAATGAAAACAATCGGATTGTTATGTCGCAACATCCAAGCGACATGAGAATAGGAGTAAATGGAATGTGTGGTCAAGTACGCAGTGTTGGTTTAGATCCTACTGATGGGAATGTTTACGTTTTTGTAAGCAAAACTCGTAAGGTGATGAAACTCTTTCATTGGTAACGGGACGGGTATGTAATATATTACAAACGTTTGGAACGGAGACGCTTTCATCCGAAGATATATCTTCGTCAAGACATCGGATTTCGCTCCATGAGATGGAATGAACTCGTATTACCTATGAAGGGAATCTCACCCAAAGCAGCCCGCAGATGTCGCTTTGAAACAAATGCAGAAAACACTGAAAATAAAGGCAAAAAGACTTGGCTGTCTCGCTAATTTTTAGTACTTTAGCAGTATCAATACTTCGTTAAATTTATGCTGCATCAGCAGTGAATCCAAATATTTCATTCACTATCTCATGATTTAATTGCGTGTTCGGGTTATTCTCGAACACGTCAATAATTCTTTGGGCTAGTATGCATTAATCATCAGAGCTTTAATCCTCCCGATAGAGAGAATGTATTCACTGCACATTATTTTCGCTACATTCACGGCTGTAAATGAGGAGTTGAACGCAAAATCAAGTTTTCTCGTGTCACGCGCCTGACAGTCAGTAAGTCCTACAAACTGTTTTGCGTCACGAAAACAGAACTCAATCTGAAAGCGTGTACAGTAATACTCCATGACATCACGCCCGCTCATGTTTTCATCAGTAGAGAAATACAAACGGTGTCCGCCCTTTGGCAAAATGTGTATGACAAGTGATATTTTTCGATGTAGGGACTTGCACCATGCTTTCAAAGCATACACTTGTTCATTAGACGTGTCCGTGTCAAGTATCGCAACCTTGGATTTGTCTATGTTCTTGAAGTCTATCTTCTCGCCTTTTACACGTGGACGCCCAGGTTTGCCTGTAGACTCGCCATCCCCAAATAATACAATGCAGCATCATGCCGAAGACGACTTACCACATTAAAACCGATTCCAAGCATATTGTCTATAAATGGTTTCTTTGAAAATGCAGAGTCTGCGACAAGAACACTTGTAATACGTTGTAGAATCTTATGGGGTTGCTATTGGTGGGGTAAGGTAATTGATTTACCTTTGTATCAAATGCTATAATT
The DNA here is from genome assembly GCA_900541575.1 of uncultured Prevotella sp. Classification (GTDB taxonomy): domain Bacteria; phylum Bacteroidota; class Bacteroidia; order Bacteroidales; family Bacteroidaceae; genus Alloprevotella. Next base: position 34,245 of record UQKO01000005.1, on the reverse strand, counting down.
ATGAGAACAATTCTTTTACTTTTATTCTTTTCTTTTTTCTTGCCATCAAGCGCACAAGACTTTTTGACTTTGGAAGCAAAATTAGATGGCAACGTGTATCCATTTTGTCAGAAGACATTATCATTATGCGGACTAGGCAAAGACATGTTCTTCCCGACTTCTATCAAAGCAGAAAATAATCATATCAAAGCTAAAATCTATAATGGAGATTATAGCCTTTATGCAGACATAGACACTCAAATAGAAATTGATTCAAATTATACCTTGCAGAGTGTTAATGCTATTAGTTCTCTAACTACAAATGGGAAAGTTATGTTTATAGTCAACATGCAAAATAATGAGAAAGGTTGGGGAGATGATGGCCATTCCCGTATGTGTCTATATAATGAAAAAGGAAATATGATATATGATTTTGGACAAACAGATGGATCCTATTATTGTGTATTAGGACTATTTGGAATAAATGATACGTACAAATTTATTGTTTATGAAGATAGTGCATCTTCCAAGACAATAACATATGTATATAGAGTTAATAGCAACTTAATATCAAGTATAAATGTGGCAGAAACTTGCTATAACAAAGCCCAATCACCAACTAAGATATACGATACAACAGGGAAATTAGTAGGTATACAAGATACTCCTGTGAATACTAAAAGTTCGAAGTTACCTAAGGGCGTATATATATACAACAGTGGTGATTCAAATGGAAAATTCATTATAAAATAGAAATCCTTAAAATTATCGTAATGGAAATATTCGTTTATATACTTGCTCTCGTTTGGAGTATTCTCTGTCTCATTCTTTTCTTTAAGATTTGGGGTATGACAAACAATATAGAACAACTTACGCAGGAAGTTCATGAACTTAAACTAAATCTTGAACAAGGAAGAATACAGGTGAGAACTTCCCAAAGACAAGAAGGTATGCCTCTTATTCAAAATTCTTCTGATATTCCTTGGGATGACTTGATGATTGGAGACGAAGTGAAACTAAAATCCAATGGAAAACTCTACAAAGTGATAGGCTTTGAAGAGAACGGATTGGTTCAATGTGAACCAGAAAAAATGGGAATCTTTGATAATTTCGTGTCCGTTAAAAGAAGTGATCTAATCAAGATTAGTTGAGAGTGTAAAATAAACTGTGTTAAGCTATTATTATTATAGCCTGACACAGTTTATTTTACACTCTCGAACGTTTTGCCTTTGGTTTTGTATTATTGATGCAATTTTAGTTTTTCTATTCTGGCTTATTTGTGGATGAGCATAAGCAGTTTTATCTATATAATATAGAAAATAGGACACTTCTTGCAAAAACAAAGTATCCTGCAAGAAGTGTCCTCTATATTAAAACTCTTCTTTTACATAATTATAAGAACCATAAATAAGTCGTACAATGTATTTAACTCCTGTAGAAAGTTCTACACTCCTTTCAGATTCAATTATACTTGTGTGAATTGCCATGTTATCGTCCGTAGAAAGATCTTTAAGTTTCCCATTCCAAAAGGGGCTTATTCCGCATACATGCATGGGATTTCCATTTTGATCTGGGATCCTATGCATCATCGTATATTTTTCGGATAATCTATCCGCAAAATCTTTTTCTATATCAAGTGCCTCGCTGAATGTTTTTGCGTTTTTACCAAAAATACAATTATTAAAATAGGTATTTACACCATCAGATTGAAAAGAAAAAACAACATTGTCAAAACGCATACCTGCATAAGATACACTATGAAACAATAAATCTAATCCTGAAGGACCTATATAAGGTTCTCCATATTTCATCTTTAAGATTGGTAGAGCTTTATCTTTACTTGTACCAAAAGGGATACCTCCTATACTTTTTACTTGCTCTTTTTGAAGCTTTTCTTCCTGATTTTTAATGTTCGCTTCAACCTGAGTTCTTCTTTCAACAGACATGGTGTCTAACTCTTGGTATAATTTCTCAAATGGATATGTTTTTCTTTCTTGTGCATCTGCTGCCAAAGGGAAAAATAGTATAAGTGCTAGCAATAATTGTTTCATTGTCTTCTAACTTTTACTTTCTAAACTTAATCAATTCTTTTCCCGTCAAATAGATAGGTTGTCCCTCCACATATCCGGGCTTTTTACTCTCTGTTTCGATAATACTCTTAATGTCGAACTTGCCAAGCGTGATTTCTTCATCGAAGAAATAGCAGAAGTAGCGATCGTGACGGGGATTTTCATAGCCCGTCTCGAGCATCTTCTCCTTGCTCATTTTAGGTTCTTCCGCTTTTCTCGTTGGTAAATGATCCCAAGGTACAACATAAAGAAGTTTAGTTCCATTATATACTAAAGTTTCCCATCCCCCAAAAAGGGGGTGAGAAATAATAGTATTTCAATTTTCTTCGTAAATTAGTAGGTGACAAACAACTGATTTACAATGGAAAAAGAAAGAACTGTTACAGAAGCAAAAATAAGCAATTTAGATGGACTTACCAAGGTTTTATCTTTTAAAAAAGAAGCTAAAAAGCAACTTCTAGTAGTTATGCAGACATTTGGCATCGGTAAAATCGTTCGGAATCTCAAGTTTGAGAAGGTTCAAGGTTTTACTTTGAGTTTCCTCTTTATCACGCTCGTCATCGTGCGTTTGTGGGGAAAAACGGTTGCCAGTGCCACTTCCAATAATATTCAGAAACTTTGCAATATATCTAAGAACACATTGTATCGTGCACTTTTGAATGAGCGCTTCAACTGGCGAATGTTCCTTACCCCAATAACCCTTCGCTTCCAAGCCATCCTTCAAGAGCGTCAAGTGAATACTGATACAAATGAAAATTGTACTATCCTTGATGATACAATTTTTCAAAAGACTGGTGTTCGAATCGAAGGTGTCAGCAAAGTGTTTGACCACGTCACCCGTAGATTTATTTACGGAATGAAATGCCTGACACTTGCCATTTCTGACGGTATAAGCTGTTACTCCATAAACTTCTCCATTCATCGGGAAAAGGGAAAGAATATGGATTACGGTTAAACCTCAAGACAGTTGAAGGAGCAGTTTCAAAAACAGCGGAACGCAAAAAAATCCAGATTATGCGCGTAAGGCGGAATGTGATGAGAGCAAACTCGAAATGGCCAAGCGCATGCTTAGTCATGCTGTCAAGCATGGTATCTCTTTCAAGTATGTTCTTGCTGATAGTTGGTTTACATGTGAATCGCTCATTCATGCAGTCCGTGAACTATGTGGAGGTGCAGTATATTATATCGGATTAGTCAAGATGAATCCAAAGTTGCGTTATCAGATAAGCACATCCACGAACTGATTGCAATTCATGAACGCACAGCTTCACACTATTGTAGAAAATACAAGTGTAAATACAATCAGCTTCATGTAAAGATGGACGAAGACCCCGTACGCATTTTCATCATTAAATACGTCTGTCATTGTATTAAAAAAACTATACATAGCCGTTGTCATAGCCGTCGTAAGCCTTCTTACTGCTTGCGACAAGGTGTTTAACGTTCATCCCTACGACGTCAATATCAAGGGCGAAAAGAACATCAATGCAAAACAAATAGCCCTTATTGAAGAGCGTACACACGACAACGAAACCATACGTTTTGCCTTCATCAGCGACACCCATCAATGGTTTGATGATACCAAGGCCGAGATACGCGACATCAACCGTCGTTCCGACATCGACTTTGTGGTGCCATGGTGGCGATGCAACCGACTTTGGTGCCACGAAAGAATATCTTTGGAGCCGCGACCTGCTGAAAACGCATAATAAACTCTTTGTTACCTTGCTGGGCAATCACGACTGTTTGGGCACGGGTAAACTATATACCGTGGTCGATATATGAAAAACGGTTGGAGCTTTGAGCCTCTGCAGTGCGGCCTTTACCTCAATACAATGTTTGTTACGCCAGTGTCATTGGCCGCAAATTCAGTTGGCTCTTCGGCCAATCGTTACCGTGTCAGCATCGGCATGGAGCGATGTGATGGCCGACGGGTCAACGTTGTCAAAGTTTTGGGGGGTTGACATTATTGAGCCTTGCCCTTTGCCCGATGTGCCACCGTTAGTGCGAATGGCTCCGTTGCAGAGGGCCACGTCCCAGTCGGTGCGGTCATGCCAAGATTTGTCGGCCTCGATGTCGCCGAGATTGCTCGTACCCACGGTTGCTCCCTTGGCAAGCGAAATGTATGTCCATGTGTTTGGCTGCAGCTGCACGTGCATTACCTTTTCGTTTGACAACGGACTATCGCCGCCGTTATTCGCACTGCATGCTGTAAGGCCAATGGCCAATAGGGTGGCAAAAAACAAGTTGTCTCTTTTTCGCATAACCATTATTTTTTTATTATCTCTTCGTTTATCTAACCGTATTCTTTAATCTCCTATTCTGATGTCTACCTGTTGTCCGTCAGTAGTCATGTTGCCGAAGCCCATCTTCATGGCTTTGCCGTTGGCAGTGCGCACCACAAAGGTGCGTGATGATGCGGTGCCGTTCTCCTCATACTTGTAGGGCGAGGCCGACACAATGTAGCGGCTCTTGCTGTTGTCAGATAGCTTGACATAGAAAGCGGTGATTCCTGGTTTTACGGCTGTAGGTAGGCTTGTCACCACACACTCGTGCTCTACAGGCTCCGCCCCTCGATAATCGATGAGCGACACGGCTTCAACCGTTCCATCACCCACGGTCTTGCCAATAGCTGCCTTCTTCACAGAAAGAAAAAACACATCGCCGTTGGTGGCCGTAGCCCCAGCCTTTGAAGATGCATCGATAGCAATCTCAATTTCGTTGCTTAGATATTGTCCTTGCATAGGATAGTCGCCCCCAGCATTGAAGAACGCCTGAGCGTAGGTGTACAGCGGGGTAGAGGTGGTGTTGCCGTCGTTTCTGAAGTCTGTGCCAAATGACAGGTCGTTGCGTGAACTGTACTTCAGCCTAATCTTAAACACGACCTTAGGTTCGTAGGTCATCACGCGCATGGCTTGCATCTTGCTCGACAGCTCCAGGTCGGTGTGCTGGTGGCTGGTGAAGAACCAATAGGGTAGATAAAAGCGCCCGTGGTCGTGAGAGAAAGTGCCCCAGGTATTGGTTACAATGAAAGCACCCTTATGCGTTGCGCCGTTAGGGTCGGTAAACTCTACGAGATCATCATAGCCCACTATGGTCATAGCGTGTGCTCCGCTGGTGGCAAGGTGCGTAAGAAGCGAGTGGTAGCCAGTTTTTGAAGGGCCGTCGTAGTGGTCGTTGATGGTCCATCCGCTCGATTGTGATGAGAATGTGAGCAAGCCGCCCGTGCTGCTTCCGTTAGCGGCATCGTAGAGCCATCGCTTGAGCGAGATGAGGTCGGTAGCATCAAAAGAGAGAATGTCCTTTACGCGGTAGCGCATGGCCTTAAAATACTTGTCATAGCCCGAGGCCCAGCGAAACTGATACAGCCCCGAGTCGCCGTAGTCGGCCTCGGTCATCATGCCGTATCGCTGCGCTAAATAGAACCCCTGTTCAGCAAAGCCGCCTTGATCTTCGCCATCGTTGAGCATGTTCCACGAAAACTTGTAGGCGAAGCGGTTATCGGTCGAGGCCGAGGCATCGCGGTTGAGCAGGCGGTTCACCTCGTAGGTGAAAACATAGCCTATGCTTGAAGCTTGTGCGCACGAGCCGCCGTCTTGGTTGATGATGGGCGGAAAATATTTGTTCTTAGAGTTGTCCACCGCTTCGGGCAGCGTCACTCCCTCTGTATCGAGATGCATGGGGCGCATGGTTGAGCGTATGCGCTGCACCTGGGGCGTGACCTTAGGTGCGGGATAAGCCTTACGCACTATGGTCTGCGCTCTGACAACAGCCGAAAACATCAGAAATAAAAGTATCAGTGCTTGTTTAAGTCTCATATTGCCATAATGTAATATTGCATTTTAGATGAAGGCTCACCACAATTGTGGCGAGCCTAAGAATATTGTTATTTGTGTTGCAGTCGTGCAATGGTTTTGGTGGCCTCGTTGCGCACAGCCTCGTCGTAACGGGTGTCGGCGGCTATGGCCTTGGCGGCCTCAATCATACGCGGAACCATAGTCGAGTAGTTGTGCCAGCCGAAAGCCTCAAGCAAGGCTTTCTGCGAGTCGGCATCGGCCTTCGGCAGATAGTCGATGAGCATGGGTATAAGTCCGTGTACCATGAAGTTGCGGCACTGGCGTATGTACATGATGCGTTTCTTGGCCGTGGTCGAGGGATTGACAATTAGCTCTGTGTCCTTCGTCCATTTGTCGGCGCTGCGCTCAATGGTACGGCGTATCTTTGTGCGCACACTATCCTTCTGCATGTAGCACACGGTAGGCGAGTTGAACTGTCGGTCAAACTCGGCCAGCAACTTGTCTTTGGGGAACACGCTAAGGTCGGCTATGGCGTTGAAGTTGCAGCGGTCTGACGTGTTGTTGTTAATGCACACCTTTATTAGTGCTGGGATGAGACGCTCGTCGCCGCTCTTACCGATGAGGCGCAGAGCCTGACGCTGCACCAGTTCATGGCTGTCTTGCGAAGCCTCTTTCAGCACCTCGATGAATTTGTCATCGCCCATGAGTGCAATTTTTTCAAGAGCCTGAAGGCGCACCGTGGCGTATGGTGACGATTCGTAGATGGAACGCAACTTTGTCGACGAGATGAGGTTGTGGCGGAACAGATGCTCGATAGCCAGAGCTTGGATGTCGGGGTGGTCGTTGTTGAGCAGTTTTTTCCATACCGATGGTTTGTCCTCGTTAATAATGTGGTCGAGGTTGAGCGTCTTGCCGTTGGTAGGGGCAAAGCGGAAGGTGGGGTCGCCGATGACGTGCGACTCCAAGTAGGTACTGTATCGCGCTATGTCGCCCACGCAACCACCGTTGCTCAACAGTCCGAGCAGGCGATCGCTCCACTTGTCTTGCAGCACGTTCACCGTGTTGGCAATGCACACAACGGTGCGTCCTGGCTGGAACAGATACTCGTTGGCAATGCAATCGTCTTGATGGAACGAGCCGCAGAAACAGGCGTCAATGACCACCACTGGCACGTTGGGACTGAAGCCGTAGCCCTTGAAATCTTCTAAATGCAGGTCTGAGGCAGCCTCGTCAAGCGAGTCTTGCTTCGTGAGCTCCGGGTCGAGCGCATTGGCCAGCCACGACTGTGGCAGGTCAAACTTCTTCTCAAGAGCTACGCGCAGCGAGTCGGCGTTCTTGCCGCGCTGCTTGGCCTCGTATATATGCTCGCGGCAGTAGCGTGTAACGAAGTCTTTGGCGGCACGCACCGTCTGCGGTTTCACAAGGGCGTTAAGATACTGTGTGTCCCAGTAACCGTGGTGGTGTAGCACGGCCAGGTCGAGGTCGGTGCGCATAAGCTCGTCCATGAGCATGGTTTTTACAGGGTTATGGTCGCTGTGGTCAAGATAGCCTATGCGGTTGACGCGTCCTCTCAGCTCGGGAAAATGTTCAAGATAAGACCCTTTCTCGTCAATGCGAGCCACCTTCGACTCGCTTATGTAGCCGTGTCCGCTGAAATAGAACATCTGCTGTAGGCTGCGTTGACGGCGTTTTTCCTCAACCAGTTTGCTGAGGTAGGAACGCAGCTTTTCATAGCGCGATGTACCTCCGGCATCGGTGGGTCGTATACGTCCACTGAAGATGGTTGGCTGTAGGTTTTGTCGGCTGTCGGCCCTGAGCGAGTAGTAGAAGTAAGGCTTCGTCTCATCCTTACCCAGCGAATTAAACTTCAGTCCAAAGTCATCATAATATCGGTCGCTAGGCACCGACGACTCGCGACGGTCACGCCGCTGGTCCATCTTGAAAGCGCTGGTCATGTGCTGCGCGTCGCGCACCATGGCCACGGGTATGTCGCCCACAAATACTGCCCCTATCACGGGGTCTTGTTTCTGCGAGTGCATGCGGATGAGTGTGGCGCGAATGCTGTCGGGCACCTGCCAGCGGTCAATCACTATGTAGGGCTTCATGCCGTGTAGCTGTTCCACAGCTGAGGCATAGGCTTCTACCTGTGTCTTTGCTTCGTTGTAGCTTTTGGGGTCAATGACGATGGCAAAGCCGTCGCGTGCCTGCACCGACACATACGAGGCAGCAACCATAAACGCCAAGAATATTTTTTTACAGTTCATAAATCAATAATTTAATTTCAAAAAAACTAATTCGTAATGCGCAATGCGCATCGTCTCGCCTCATCCCTTACATCTTGTGGTAACGACTGGTCGGCTGCTATCTTGTGTGCTACTTCAAGGCAAACATCAGAGGTATAGGCCAAACGGTGCCATCCCATCACGTCGAGGAGAGCCTTGCGCACCTCGTTGTCGGTGCAGCGAAGGGTGTAATCGGCCACCTTTGGGAGAAGATAAGCTGGACAGTAGATGCGCATATACCCAGCCTGTCGCAAGGCATGTTTGTGATCAAGGCTGTCGTTGAGTAAACTCATTATGTCGCTGTCCCAGCGTGCCCCCATCTTTTCTACCTGGCCGCGCAACGCGGTGCAGAACGAGTCGGCCTTCACAAGTTGTCCTTTCATCTGTGCCAGGCAACTGTCCACCGCCTTGGCAAGCAGCTGTTTGTTAAAGAACTGAATGGCTTGGTCGGCATTAAAGGCTACGCGCTTCGACAAATTGGTGCGCGTGAGCAGCCGGGCAAAGGCTGGAACCAGGCGCTCGCTGCCGCGCTTGGCCATCACGTTTACGGCAAACCGTTGCAGCATCTCGTAGTTGTCGTCGAGGGCTGTAGCAATGGCATCGTCGAGAATGTTTGAGCGGCGGTCGGTGAGCATGGTGAAAGCCTGTAGGCGCACCGTGGCCAAAGGCGACGTGCGTAGCGTACGTAGAAGTGCCTTGTCTGAGTAGCGCGAGGCGTGTTCAAGCATGTCTCGACACAAAAGGTCAGCAGAACCTTTGCGTGGCGGCGTAGGCAGAAAGGCAAATGTAGGGTCGCCGATGACGTGCGACTCAAGGTAGGCCGTGTGCTGGTTTATGTAACCAATGTTAACGCCACAAGCCAGCAAGCCGATGTAGCGGTCGTACCACTTATCCTGAATGATGTTAACACTTCCGGCCAGTGTGGCCACCGTCTTTCCATCGCGAAAGATGTATTCGTTGGCAATGCAGTCGTCGCGGTGAAACGATCCGTTGAAACAGGCATCAAACACCACACAACGGGCGTTTGGACGGAAATTATACTTGTTTATCTCGTTCAGTGTTAGGTTATCGTTAGTGCGCATGTTTAGATACTGCGTGTCCCAGTCGCCGTGGTGGTGTAGCATGGCCAAACTAAGGTCTGGGCGCATCATTTCATTCATCATGCTGAAACGTATGGGCGTGGCATCGTCATAGTCCATATAACTAAAGGCTCTAGGCGTGGCAGCCAGCTGTGGAAAATGCTCCATCAGTCCACGAAACTCGTCGATGTGGGCTGGCTTCGATTCAGATATGCTACCGTCGCCCGTGAACACGAATACTGAGCTAAAACGCTCTGGATTGAGTTTGGCAGCCGTGGCCTTGCGTAGGTAGGCACGTAACTTGTCGTAGCGTGAAGTGCCCCCGGCGTCGGTGGGGCGTATGCGTCCGCTGAAGATGTCGGGCGAAAGCCTTTGCGCCCCTTCGGCAGAGAGCGAGTAATAATAGTATGGTAGTGTGTCGTCTTTTCCGAGAGGGCAGAACCGCAAATTGAAATCGTCATAGAACCTGTCGCTCGGCACTGACGACTCGCGGCGATCGCGCGATTGGTCCATCTTGAAGGCCGACGTGAGATACTGCGCGTCGCGCACCATAGGCACAGGAATGTCACCCACAAGCACAGCACCCACGATGGCATCGTGTTTTTGTGTGTGCAACGCCATCAGTCGTGCGCGAATGCTGTCGGGCACCTGCCAACGGTCAACAATGACATATACCTTGTAGCCTTGCTTCTGTTCAAGTGCTTTCACATATCCGTCAAGCTCGGCACGTGCCTTGCCGTAGCTAACGACATCAACCACCACCGCCACGCCATCTCTTGCGGCTGCGCACAGGGCTGTGAACAAGAAAATCAAACTAAGGCAACACGATTTAAATAAATTCTTAACCGACATTGTTGTTATGAAAAGTTATGAATAATTGTTTGTAGAAGGTGTATGAACACTCTCCTTAAAAGTTAACATACACACCGAACTCTCCCTGTGTGAGCGATGTCGACTTGAAGTCGGCAAAGTATTGTGCGTCATCCTCATAAAGCGTAGAGTAGACCTTGCAGAACAGTCCGAGACGCACGGCTTTGGCCACAGGAAAATTGTAGTCGGCAAACCCGCCGAGGCAAACCCGCTTGGCCGAGGCCCACTCAAACTGGCGCGTTGCATACACTGCAGTAATGTCGTCGCTGCCCGAGACGTTCGTGCCCGTGGCAAACTGACGGTCTTTTACCGGCATGACGTATCCTGCATTGAGCTGTGCGTTGAACTGACCTTTGCCAAGGGTGAAGTGCTTACCAACAGTGAGGTTGAACGAGAGGTTGGTCCACTGTTGCTTCTGCAGTCCGTTGTCGTTGTAGTGCTTTAGGGTGGTGTTGGCGAGTGTGGCGAGCAATGAGGCGTAGAAGTTGGGCTGTTTGTCAGCGATGCGGTCGAAGCGATACTCGGCAGTTACGACCATGTCTTGCTGTTTCTGGATGCGCGTCTTGCTCAGCACCTCATAATAAGAAATATTGCCATGCTCAGTGTCGGTTAGCTTCTTCTGATCGTACCAGTCAGAGTTTCCACTGCCCATTTCTGCACCTACAATTATATTGTGCAGCACATGCTCGTTGTTGGAGAACATGAAGCGGTCTTTGAGGGCGAGATGGGTAAAATGGTAGTCGCCACCCTTGAATGTGTAAGACGACCCACCATCAGTTGCTTTCTCGTTGCCAGCAGATGCCGACAGTATCACTACATTTTGAAAAGGCGAGCCAGAAGGCTTGAATGTGGCCGACAGTTCACCCGTGAAGGTGCTGCCTTTGTAGTCGCGTTGGTAGCTAGCGTCCTCGCCGCTGGAACGGCGGAAGTAGTCGCCCATACCCTTCATGAGAAAATAGCGATGGTTGATGAGCGGATTGACAATAGTGTAGGACAGGTTGCTGCTGAACAGCTCAATGCGTGCCGCCAGCCCAAGTGTCCACGCCGTGGTGAGCATGGCGTCGGCACCTGCCGTGATGTTGAAACGCGACGTGTTGGTTTTGGGGCGTGGGTCGGTCTGGTCACTGAGGCTTCCTACAGTCAGTCCGGCTCCCATACCACCTTTTATCTTAGGGTTGAAACGGTAAGAGAGTGCTGCGCCCATGGCGTAGGTTTCAATGTTGCCATCGCTGGTCACCGAGTCGGCGAGCACAAATGGGTTGTTCGGGTTGAGAAAAAGTGTTGAGTTCCATTCCTGATTTTTATAGCTCGTGTTTTTGTAGTGTAGAAAGCCCGACACGTCAACACGCTCAAAGTGTTTCAGTCCGCCGAGCTGCACGTTAAGGTTGTTTACATTGTTTGGTGTGCCTACGTTGTTGAAATCGCCGCGCGTGAGGTCGTAGAACACGAGAGCCTCGCCTCTGGTCTGCTGGCTGTTGTAGGCAAGGCGCGTGGGGTTGAAGCTATGATAACGGATGTTATAAAGCTCGTTCACAGCACCATCATGCCACAAATTAGCGGCATTGGCAAACTCGGTTTGAGCCTTGGCCTGTTGTGCCGCGAGGGCCGTGCCAAGGCATAACAGCAAGTATCTATTCATTTGTTATAAACTTGACGAGTTGATGAGTTGATAAGTTGGCGGGTCCTTTCTAATGTAAGAACCCGCCAATCAAACCACTTTTCTACGAACTAAATTACTTGTCTACTTCTGTGGGCTTTACGCTTGGAGTAAGGGGCTGGTTGTTGAGAAAATCGTTTGACGAGTTGTTGGTGTCCTGATAGTAGGCGCGTCCGTTTACAATCTTCGTAACTTTTCTTCTCACACATTTGCCCGCCCATGCGGTTGAGGCGAGCACACCCTGTGCATCGTCCTTTGGAAGGAATGTGGCATAATGGTTCTCGTTGCTAGAATTCCAAATGTCAACAGCATCAAGCACATATTTGCTTGGGATCATCAGATACTGCATTGTTGATGTGGAACCTGGTGTGGTCATCAAATTGTTGGCATCAGCGGCATAAGACTCGGGACTCATGCCATCGGGCAATTTGGCCAAAATGTAAGCACGTCCGAAGAAGCCAAGACCGAAAGCTTTCATGTATTGATTGCTCTGGAAAATAACAGATAGCGTGCGGTCGATGTAAGAGGGATCGCCTGAATTGGTAATCTGAATCTCCCAGTCGGCTTTCGATAGGTCAGGGCAGTTGTTTCCTGCCTTAGCAAGCTTGTTGTGGTTGGCAGCATCATTGGCCACTACCACACTCTCGCCAGGCTGCAAAGGATATTCCTTGCCACCACTCACGCCAGGGAAGGCTACCACTGTGCCCTGTCCACACTCATAACGATCGGTGATGCCTGTTGCCTGCCATGCGTTTGCCTTTGTTTGGTTGCCTGTAGGAGCCGACAAAATGATTCCGTCAAGGTACTGCACATCGTCAGAGTTGTTGACAATCTCAAAATAAGAGTCTTTCACATAACCAGCAACTCCACCAGTGGTGTAAAGAGCCTTGAATACAAGCGGTGATTGGTATATGGTTTGAAGGGCCAGTGTCACGGCCTGATTGGCATAAACGTCTGCGCTACCTGTGGCTACTACATGAGCAGTTGCATCGTCTTTAATCTTGCCACTCACAGAGAATGTGTACTGTCCTTGCGCCAGCGTAATTTTCTCGGCAGTGGTAGTGTTCAGGCTGATGGTGTCGCTCACGGTGCCTTTGGTTGTTACTAACTTCAGGTCTTGTACCGATGCGGCATCTACACCCTCTGGGAAAGTGAGGTTCACGGTTACCTCATATGATTTCACTCCAGGCTCATCATTTTCAGAACATGATACAAATGGCACCATGGCTACAAAGGCAAGCAGTGCCCCAAGGGTCTTTAGAAATGTTTTTCTCATAATCAAAATGATATTTTAAAATAGTAATTATTGAATCCTTATTATTTAATTCTATATTATGGCGAAACGTAAATAGCTTAAAAATCAAAGCTTAATCTTTAGTTCCGCACCGAAATACATGCCAGGATAGAGCTGACGTTTGGCAAGGGTGTGCTTGTTGGTGTGCCACTTGCGCGTGTTAGTGAAATTGTTGGCCGTGAATGACAGCTCGGCTATTTTCCCTATCTCTTTCGTGAAGCGGAAGTTGAGCAATGCCCACGGTTTCACCACATCCTTCTCAAAGGCATAGGTCTGGTAGCGTTGAAGCATCAGCCCGAGTGTAGCGTCATTGGCCATTTGCGGTTGCCATTGGGTGTATTGACCCTTGCGGTCGTAATAGCCTATTGGGTCAACGGCCAAATAGTCGCGGCCCTGATAGTTGACGGTGCGTGTGCGCTCCTTGCCCGCGTTGTCATTGTAGACCATACGCTCGCTATCGTACCAAACAACCTGTACCGATGTGGTAAAAATAATCCTCACAGCAGGAATATGGGTGATGAAGCGGAACGTGGTGTTTACGCGGTCTTTCACCGTGCCGTAGCCCGACGGCATTACGGCCACATAGTCGTAGTTGCGGTTGATGTAGTTGAGCGATGTCTGCTCTTCGGTGCGCGACACATGAAACCATGCGCCGTTTATGTTTAACGAGGTGCGCAGTGGCTTGAACGTACCGAGGTCGAGACCGTACTCAATGCCGTGCTTCAGTGAGCGCGAGTTGTTAGAGGGGCAGCCCCATGTGTACATATCGGTCACAGAGGTTTTTGTAGCCGTGGCCTTCACGTTATTATAGATGTAGGACACATCGCCGGTAGCAGCGTTATATACAGGGTCGGTTGCCGTGGCTGGAACGTTGTATTTTGTGTAGTTGGCCCAGTATAGCTGTGACGAAAATCCGAACTCATAGGTGTGGCGTTCGTTGAAGTAGGTTACGAAACCGCTCACCTGCCCAAGACGAAACGACAGGCCAACCTCCCACTTGCGTGAGTGGGCAGGACGTAGGTCAGGGTTCGTAGTGTTGTTAATTACATCGGTAGATACTAAGGCCAAACGGTCTTTTGCCGCATCACCGTACTTGGCAAGGCTCACGTTGTCGTAATAAACGTTGTCGGGATAGAGGTAGAGTAGCGTGGGCATCTTGTTGCTCAGACCGAAGCCACCTGTTATCGATAAGTCATCGAATAAACTGTTATTGTGCTTGTTGAGCAAGTTAATTGAAGCGTTCACACGCGGTTCGGCCACAAACATGCCACTGTTGCCACCGCTCTTGTTGGCGTTGAGGAAGAGGTTGCTCACGCGCACTCCTGCCTCAACATCGGTGCGTGTGGTGCCGAGAGCCAGTGACAGCTTGTCGCTGAAGAAGGCTGAGAGGGTGTGCAGTGCAGGAATGTCCTTGAAAGCACGCGGACGCAATGTTTGCGCTCCCATGGCTTGTGGAGGGTTGGCCATGTCGAAGGTCAGTCCGTCGCCCTTGTTGGCATCGTAGGTGTATTCGGCTCCGAACTTGAACGTGGTGTGGTTGTTGCTACCAATACTTACATACTTATTGGCCACAAGCTGCGCGTAGACATTGATAGGAAGACCTGCGATGCGGTACTCAGAGTGGTAGCTCTTGTTCTTGAACATGGCTTCATGGATGCCAGCCTCGCGCACATCGGTAATTACGCCATCGGGGTTGGAAATGAGGTCATAGTGCTCATCGCTACTCTTCGACACCTGAGCTGACAGGTTATAGTCAACGCGTGTAATAAAACTCTCACTCGAGCTCCAGCTACCGTTGGCTGATAGGCGCGCGCCTATGTTTTTGTTCTTATAGTGCAAATCTTGCTCTTTATATTGGGCATCTTGCTTGCGGTTGTTAATGTTAGAGTAGAACGAGCCTTTGAGGTTGAACGACAATCCGTCCCAGCGGTTGCTGTAACCTGTCGTTGCTGTGATGCGGTCGTAGCCGAGATAGTGGCGGCGCGTGTCGCCCCACGACTGTGACCAGTCTACGCTGAAGTTAATGGCTCCACCGCCCTTTAGCGCGAAGCCCTTGCCTGCAAACACTAGTTTAGAAAATGGGTCAGCTTGCACCTTAACCTCCCACGGTGTGCGCCCCGACTTGGTCTTCACTACTACCAAACCCGATGTGAGGTTACCGTACTCTACTCCAGGAATACCGCGCACTACTTGCACCGACTCAATGTTGCCAGCGCTCACTGTGCGCAGGTCGGCACCTTGTCCTGCGGTCGTTTGATCGTTCATACCGTCGGCCTGTGCACCCGAGTTTGAGCCGTAGCGTGTGGGGGAGAGAGCCTGAAGGTTGGCGTTGTTGCTTAAGGGCGTGCCGTCAACCACCACTCCCGTGCCGAGGGCGTTGTTCTTGTTATCATCGTCAATCTCGCGTATATGGGCCTGTGACAACTTGTTGAGGTTAGGGTTCTCTGTCAAGTTGCCTGGCACAAGCTGAAGAATGTCGCTCACACTCTTAGGTTGGATGTGGCGTATGGCGTCCTCGCCAACAACCGACTTCGACCCCATCTGCACCTGTTTGGCCGTCACTACCACGTCGCTGAGTTGCAGACCCAGCTCGTTGAGTGTAACGTTCATGGTGCAATTGGTATTAACGGTAAGGGTGCCTGTGACCGTTTGGTAGCCCACAAACGTCACCTTGTAGGTGTAGGTGCCCTTGGGTACGTTGTTGAGCACGAAGCGTCCGCCCGCCACTGTGCTGGTTACGAGGTCGTTGTTTAGGTTCACGGTAGCAAGTTCCACGACCTTGCCGTTGTTGTCCTTCACCGTTCCCGACACCTTGTATGTCCGTGTCTGCGCGTTGGCTGACGTGGCGAGAATTATAACGAACGATGTGGTTATTGTTCTGAAATTAAATTCCATATATTTTTGTGCTATTCTCTGTCGTATCTTTTCTTTTTTCCATATCAACTTTATCCTTTTCAATTGTCGCTGATATTAATGAATAATTTTTTTGCAAAATTAAGTATCAAGTGCCTTTCTCAAAATACCTAAAAGTCGGTATATTGTATCGCCCAAATGGGGTAGCTTACTTTGTAAAATGCATCAGAGGACGCTCCTGTATAAGAGAAGCGTCCTCTGATTGTAGGTGTATATGCGATAAGTAGTTATTGTTTGCTCGTGATGGTGAGCACGTTGCGCAGATTATTGATTTCGATGCGGCCCAAGCGGCTGAGGATTGACTGGCCGAGGAGGAGCGGTGCGTGCTGATTGCGAACAACGGAAGCGCGTACATTTTCCAGTTTCAATCCGCCGAAGTCTACGTGGCGCAGGTTGATGATGGTGCCTTCGCTCACGTTGCCGTTGGCATCCATGAAGCGCTGACTGCCCACCACGTCGGTTTTGCTTAAATAGCCGTTCTTCATCATAAAGTTGGCTTCCACCATGGAAAGCGAAACGGTGGATGCTCCCGTGTCGAACACGAAGTAGAGCGGCAAGTTGTTGATGGTACACTTGATGTTCGTCACGCCGTTCTCCTTGGTGAAAGGCACTTCTGTCACTACTTCACGACCTGTAGAGTGAGTGGTCACGGTGGGCTGTGAGGCTTCGTTGCTTTGTTCTACCTTTTGGCGGTAAATATGGATGAGTTGCTTGAAGTCGGCCGACTGACGTAGGTAGTCCATATCGGTGTCTTGGGCAATGTGGGCAAAGTTGACGTAACCCATTTCGAGTGAACGCTTCAAGTATTCCATAGCTTTGTCGTGATTGCACATGCGAGAGTAGAGGCATGCTGCATCGTAGTAAGCTCCTGCGTTGTCGTCGCGTTTAAGTATGGTGTCGTTCACTTCGATAGCTTTCTCGATATTGCCCAGTCCGAGGTAAGCATATTGTGAGCACGAGTAGGTGTCGGGAGTAGGCTCCATTTCGATGGCCTTCTTGTAGTCAGCACGAGCGCGGTCGAGATCGCCTAGAGCTAGATAGCAGTTGCCACGGATGACATAGACTTGTGAGGAATATTCGGGATCGGCGGCAATGCTAAGCGTTAAGTCTTCGATGGCTCCCTCGTAGTCACGAATGATACTCTTAAACCATCCACGCCGGCTGTAGCCTCCAGGGTAGTCAGGATATTGGTTGATGAAGTCGCCGTAGAGTTCGATGGCTTCCTTGGGACGTTGCAGATCGTAGAGAAGTTCTGCACGCGAGGCGATGTAGCCGTTCTGTGTGGAATCCATTTCCATGGCTTGATCAAGAAGGTCGAGTGCTCGTGAGTAGTTTCCTAATTCGCTGTAGCAATTGCTGAGACGAGCTAGGTTGTATGAATCGGCATCGATCTGTTGCGCTTTCTCGTAGTAGGGGATGGCCTTGGTATATAGTTTGTTGTTTTCGTATATCACTCCTATATAATAAGGCCATTTCTCTTCGTTGGGCTCCTTATTGCCGCGAATCTTGAGTTTGGCGATCATCAATGAGAGAGCTGGCTCTTTGAGATCCTGCATGAGGATGAAAGCCTTGTTGTTGCTATCGATGTAGAGTGCATCGGCAATGTCCTCTGTGGCTTTATTCCATTCCTTGAGTCCGAGATAGGCTTCGGCACGGAAGGCATAGGGGAAAGAATTGGTGCTTTCGAGTGTGGTGGCTTTGGTGAGAATGTCGATGGATTCTTTCCATTTCTCCTGTGCGTTGAGATTGCGGCCTATGCCGATATATCCCAGAGAGTTGCCTGGCTCAAGGTTGATAATGCGCTGAAAGTCAGCTGTAGCCTCGTCGTAGCGTTCAAGTTCGTAGAGCAGTTGGGCACGTTGTTGCATGATATTCGTCTCATCGGGCTTCGTCTTGATGGCAAGGGCGTAGTCGGCGAGGGCAGCGGTCGTGTCTTTGAGCATGCATTGCACCTGTGCTCGGATGCTGTATACGGCAGAGAGCATGAGTGCGTCTTTTTTAGGCATGTACTTCACGGCCGAGTTGGCCGCATTGAGTGCAGCGCCAGGCTCGTCTGCCTGTCGCTGAATGTCTGCCACGTACATGTAGGCATATCCATTCTTCGGGTTGTCAGCGAGTTCCTTGTTGAAATACTCGAGTGCTTCATCGTTTTTGTCGTCGAAGTAGAGCTCTGCGCCTCGATTGAAGTTGTAAGTGCTGGGGCGCTTGATTTCCTTGTCTGCCCATGTGGTGAGCGTGAGCGTGGTGAAAAGTAGGAGTAGGGTTAGTAATCGTTTCATATTGTCGTAGGTGTTTTTAGAATTTCAGTGTTTTGAGTGCTTCTTTCGCTCTAGTCGAACCATTTGCGGCAGCCTTTCGCAGCCAATACTTTGCCTTGGCCCGATTGACGGGAGTACCTTGCCCTTGGTAATAATATCCTGATACGGCAAACTGGGCGTTAGCTATAACGTTTTTATTGCTTTCCAGCTCAGTTTCTGTATAGTTGCATTGGGCGGCTTTCAGAAACCAGTGGAAGGCTTTCTTGAAGTCCTTGGTTGTGCCTTTGCCGCTCTCATAGCATACGCCCATGTTGTAGTATGCTACGATAAGGTTACCATAGTTTTCGCCTTTTTGCACAGTGAGCAGCTTGATGGCTTGCTGCAATTCTTTAAAAGCCAAGGGATGGTTGCGCATATCGCCAGCGCCGAAGGTATGGCAGAGGAAGCAACCATAGTAGCCATCGCCACTGCCGAGTTCTGCGCACTTTTGGAAGTAAGAGAGCGATTTAGCATGGTCAGTCGGTGTGGCTTTTCCTTCGTAGTAATACAGTCCCATGATGTAGTATGCTGCAGTATCGCCAAGTTCTATACCTTTTTCGCCCCAATAGCGTGCTTCAGGATAATTGACGGGGGTGCCTATACCATTATAATATAGATTAGCTAAATCGCCGTATGCATTTTCATAATCTTGCTTGGCAGCTTTGAGCGTATATTCGAATGCTTTTTGTAGATTCTTCTCTGTGCCCAATCCATTCGTGTAGAACCATGACAATATTGCTTGTGCTGGAGCATGCCCCATGTCGGCAGCTTGCTTGGTGAGGTTGAATGCTTTTGTTAGGTTCTTTTCTACACCCTTTCCTTTTTGGTATCTAGCTGCAAGCAAAAGCAAGGAGTTAGGGTCGTCGCTCTCAGTAGAAAGTTTGCTCTGCTCGATGGCCGAAGCATCGTCTATACCATCGATGTAGTGGTAGTAGTCCAAGGTCTTTTGTGCTTCTTCATTGCCATCAGCGATCGCATCTTTGAGGAGAGCGTAAGCCCTCTCGGTGTCTTTCGCCATGCTTTTCCCCTCGTGATAGATATCTGCCAGTAAGATTCTAGCTCGATTGTTGCCAAGTTCTGCGCCTTTCTGTAGATAAGGTAAGGCGTAGAGATAGTTCTCCTCGTCATAGTAGATACTGCCCAGAATGGTATACCCTGCGTCGTTCTCTTGGTCTGCAGCTTGTTGTGCCCAGTAACGGGCTTGGTCTAAGTCTTTGTTTACGCCACAGCCATAGTAGTAGAGAGTAGCTAGTGCTGCTTCGCCCTCAGCATCGCCAGTGCTAGCAGCGATTTGTGCATTCTTAAGAGCCTTCTCATAATCTTCTTTGTTTATATAGTACCTAGCCAGCATGGAGTTGGCTGGCACGTATCCTTGGTCGGCTGACTTCTGTAGCCAGAATACGCCTTGATCCGTGGTGACGCTATCGTCAATGATTCCTGCGGCATAGAAATACTGCGCTTGCGCCACTCCACTCATGGCGGCCTGCTTGAAGTAGCTGAGAGCCTTGTCGAGATCTTTCGCTACGCCTATACCATAGAGGTAATCTAAACCTAAATTGTATATCGCCATGTCGTGGCCTTGGGCAGCGGCCTTTTGAATGTAATAGAATCCCTTCTGCTCATCGCGCTGCAGTCCGAGAAAGCCTTTCTGAAAGCATGCGCCTAAAGAGGTCTGAGCTTCTGCATCGCCCGCATCAGCGGCTCGCTGAAGGTAGTGCACGATGAGTGTGGAGTCGCCATGTTCATCTTCTAAGTGGTATTTATATAGTTTCACCATGCTCTCTACATCGCCTTTGTCAGCCTTTTTAGTAAGTTGCTTGAGTTCTTTGATAGAATATTTGGGTGATTCTTGCGTGCTGATTTGTGCGTGAGCGGTAAGGGCACAAGTGAGCAGGATAAGGATAGTAACGAAAGTCTTTTTCATGAGTCACAAGAATGTTTGTCTTTCTTGAGGTTAAACATTGGAGAGTGATGCCTATGGAATTAATGCTTCGCTGTGGTAACTTTATAACCTCATAAACTTAAGAACTTATATGAGTAGCTATTTCCCAAACAACCCTTTTAGCAGTGCGCGACCTATTTTGCGTTCTATGCCAGTTTTGGTGGTAGGAATGCCCGTCTGTCGAGCGAACTGCTGCTTAGCACGGGTGATGCCCAGTGCGCGTTTGAGCGAGAAGCTAAGACCTGGAATGTGAGTGTTGGACATAATGGTGTGTTTTTTAATAAAACCGGCTGCTCCTCATCCATTCAAGCAAGCTTGAGATGGCATTCGGTTTGCACGTTTTGGGGATTGGAGTGTGAATGGAAGTTTCTGATTCAAGGTTTTTCTTCCTCTTGTATCTCTTAGTAAATAGTGTGGAAGTAATTGCCTCTGTTTCTTGTTGCAAAAGTATGGAACTATTTGGGGGAAATGTCACATTTTGCAACGTTGCAGGTGTTTTATAGTGTCGGGTTGTTAATCTACTGCAATATTACAAAAGAATTATAATACAGCAATAATAAAACACTGATAGTTGTGTTTTTGAGGGGGGAAAGTTGTAGCTTGACGCCTTTCGTATATATATATATATATGAGGGTAGTTTTGGATTTAGCATGGTTTTCAGCCCGCTCTAGTTAAAGCCGAATTTAAGATGAGTATTTCCAACCACATGCCCGCGAGATAAGGAAACGACTTTCTTTAGAGAAAACTTGAATAAAGTTATTCTTCTTTGAGCATTTGCAGTGTACGTTTACAACGCACACCATCGTAGAAGGATTCGAGCACTTCGGCGTAAACATCGTTTGGGGAAATAGCGTCGAAAAGAGTCATACACGAACGCATCTTTAGAGCATCAATGCCTCCGAGTATGGTTTCTGCAGTTTTATCGGTGTGAAGGAGTAGTGCGTGGGTAATCTCTTCGAGCCTCTGACGTAAGGTGTGATTCTTCAGATAGTCTTCTGCTTCATCCCTAGATTCAATTCCGTAATATTGCGCCCTACGGCTATAACCCAATCCGCGAAGTTGCGGAAAAATGTACCATATCCAATGCGACTCTTTGCGTCCGTTTTTTATTTCGGCCAGAGCCTGTTCATATCGTCCGTTGTTCTGTGCTTCTAAGAAGCGATCTATATTTGTTTGCATGGTGAGGAAAGTGTAGATGGATGAATTTGAAATAAGTAGCGGCACAATAATAGAAGCAAACTTTATCACGCTCGTCTTTTGTCTTTGATTCTCCTTTATGATAGATTTAGGCAATATCCACTCTTGTAGCTGCGTTGGTTTTTAAGGGGCGTGTATGCTGCTTCTTGCAAATGTAGTATTTTATCAGTAGCCGGTCTAATTCTTGTATAATTTTATTGCTATCTTTGCATAAGGCTGCACCTCAGCAGTATATTCAAGCAAGCTTGATATTCTGCATACGATTTGCACCATTCCTCAAAAAATAGCATATACCTTATTTCAAATACTGTGGCGAGAAATGAAACAGAATGAAAAGGCTAGCTTGATGCGTGTGATATCCGACTTGATACAAGCTGATGGCATCATTGACATGCAGGAGATAGAATATCTCGAGACCCTTCGTACAAAATATAAAATCATGCCCGACGATGAACGGCGAGCCGACTACCTCACCTTTGCTGAAGCCGTTACAACCCTCGCAGAGGCTGAGGCGGTGTTGCGTCATCAGCTTGTGACCGATTTCGCCGAAGTGGCAATGTCCGACAATTATTGTGCTCGAGCCGAAGCACTGCTGATGTTAGCTCTGCGCTATTGTCTTGTGGTAGCTAATGGCGGTAGCGCCTCTATTATCAGCGTGAGCAATGCGGAAGTGCAGTTCGATGACAATCAGTTGCTCTACGTTGAGAGCCAATACGATACTTGTATCAATACGCAAATAGAGAGCCATTTTAATGAACTCTCCAATATGGTGCGCCTTGCAGGCTTCGATTTCGTGTACATTCCCCGTGTGTCGGCCCATTATGGCAGTATCAGCGAGGACGATATGAAACGCGTGGTTCGTTTCCTCTATCCCTCGGTGAGCATCGAACGCTTGCAACTTGTATGGGATAGTCTGCAATCGCTTAAAACTCATGAATATTGTCGCGACCTTCTTTCTGCCAAACTAGGCTTACGAGAGATGGCATTTGTAGCTCCTTCGGTGATGATTAAGGTGGGCGATTCTGTGGTGGGCGGAGAGTCCTTCTCCAATTTTCTCTTGGTAGAGGTGGGGAAAAATGTACTTCTGTCGGTTGAACAACTCCTTGCCGTCTATGCCAAACTTTTCCACAATCTACACCTCAACTATTTGCACGAAGAACCTGGCCGCTTTGTCTACAAAGGATTCTACCGCCAAGTGTTCGATCTTCACATGTTGCGTCGAGGCATTAAAAGCCGCATCGTGGTCGATACAGTACGCGGCTGTATTAGCCTACCTGATGCCGACACGGTGATTGATGTTCATCGTCGTGAGAAAGCTCTCTATGCCTTATTTCTTCTAGAATCGGTCAGAGAGGGTATAAACTTCACTAAGCCCGACAGCGCGTGTGGCCTAAAAAGTTACAACTGCCGTATGGAGCATGTGATGCAAAAGTATCGCAAAATTTATGCTAAGTTCGGAGGTAATCCTGTGAAGGCTCCCAATATCTGCGATTATTCTACTCGTGGTCCTATGATAGCCATGCTTAAAAAGAAAATACTTTCCTTAGACGATGTGCTCCACCATGCTAGCAGCTATTGCGTAGAGCGAAACTCTTATGGCAACTATACCATTGATATCACTCCCGACATGATTTGCTGTATTGATTCTAATTTCCAACTTTGTCCTCTTTGGGAGAATGACGAATGGAGGGCTATTGCAGCTTTGTAACAGAGAAAAATCCCTTTTTCTTCTTAAATCCAGAGTATAAATTTGCGGTCAGGATGTATTACTAGCTCCATTCAGCATGGCTATTCCCGACCAAGAGGAACCTTCTTCTTCCTCAAGACCCCCCCCGCATTGTGTCCCCTTTTATTTACAATGGCCGAGAGGCTAAAGCTTTTCATAGCATTTGTCCTAGGCGGTGTGCTCCTCTTTTTCTGATATAGAATTTGTAGTTCGCCAGATTTTATAGCCCAAAGCAGCCACACAGATGCTCATCAAGGGGCTAATCAGATTGAAAAAACAATAGGGCAAGTAGGTCAGCGTGGGCACACCCAAGACGGTGCTTTGTGTCATGCCACACGTGTTCCAAGGCACGAGTACGGACGTTACCGTCACACTATCTTCTGTGGTGCGGCTCAGCAGTCGGCGTTCATATTGTTGTCTATCGTAAATTTTCTTGAACATGTTGCCAGTGAGCAACACGCAGATGTACTGATCGGCCACAGCCAGATTGAGCATCAATCCGCTGCATACCGTAGAAGCCACCAAGCTCACGCGCCCGCGAATCATGCGCACAAACATTTGCGTGATTCCTCTTACCATGCCGCCCGCTTCCATGGCTCCGCCAAAACACATGGCGCAGATGATAAGCCATATTGTGCCCATCATACCAGCCATGCCACGTGTGGCTACGAGCGAGGTGAGCATTGGATTGCTCGTAGAGAGCGATGTCTGGCCATAGACAGACTGCATTGCCCCCTTGAATAAGTCGCCTCCTGCAATTTCGCGCAACGCATCCGATTGAAAAACCAAGGAAAAGACCACTGCTAACAAGGTGGAAAGAAACAATGTGGCAATGGGAGGAACCTTTCGAGCGATCATCACGCCCGTGAGCACTGGCACCATGAGCAACCATGCCGAGATGTGAAATCGTCCCGCCAAGGCGGAAGTAAATTGCTCAATCTCTGCACTGCTATTGCTCTGTTGCATAAATCCAGCAAAAGTGAAAATGATAAGGGCAATGATGAGCGAGGGAATCGTTGTGATAAGCATATAGCGTATGTGCTTGAATATGGGCACCCCCACGGCTCCAGAGGCAAGAACTGTGGTGTCAGAGAGAGGGGAAATCTTATCACCAAAATAGGCTCCACTGATGATGGCGCCCGCTATCCATCCATCGTCGAAACCCTGTGCTCGCCCTATTCCCATAAGCGCAATGCCTATGGTGGCAATGGTGGTCCATGAACTTCCAGTCATCACGCTGACAAGCGCGCTGATTATGCATGTCGATGCAAGGAATACGTCGGGATGAATAATCTTCACACCATAATAAATCAGTGAAGGAACCACGCCGCTCACCATCCACGTGCCGCTAAGTGCACCAATGAGTAATAGGATGATTATGGCGCTTGTCACGCTTGCTACATTCTTCGTAATCATCCTTTCAAAGTCGGCCCAAGGCACTCCGAGCACCGTAGTGCCAAGCAGCACACAGAAGGCTGATACGACAAGTAGGGTCACTTGGCTTGCTCCTAGCAGCGAATCACTTCCATACGCACGTATCGTAGCCACTAGCATAAGCACAAGCACCACTAAGGGCAAAAGTGAAATGAGTGGTGAGGGCAGATGTCTTTTCTTATTCATAGGGATTGTTTTCAAGATGAAAGTCTAAAACTGCGCGAAATTACGAGGATTTTGCTAATCGGCCAAGAATATGCATCCTTTTACTGCATAATGGACGATTTATGCATCCTGCAGAAGAGAAACTTTCAATGTCCCAAGAAATGCTAGAAAAGCATACCATCATTACGCTGCAGAGCGTGCACTTTTTCGATGGAATAAGCATACGAGGCCTTTCCATGCAGTTCGTCGAAGTGTATCGAGCAGGCATGAGAATAAGTATACGGCTAAAATGCTGAGTAGGGCTAAGGCCATGTAAGCTAGCGTGTCGAAGCGGGCATCTAGGTCTGTGAACCAATGGAAGAAATGCGGACGCACGTAGAGTTGTTGATGTACAAGATAAGCGGCAAAGCTGCCCAGAGCAAGCCAATTGACCACATAGCTCTGAAACTTCATGCGTGCAAAGCAAAGGAGTAAGGCCGATGAAGCGATGATAACGAGTGGATTGGTGTAGGCAAAGAGAATGTTGACGAGATAGGTTGTTGCTGTCTGCGATGTCAGCGTGCAAGTCCACAACGTGGCACAGATGAGTACGGAAATGCCTATCCAGATACTTGCCAACTTCCACTTGCTATATTTCTCACCAAGGCGTGGTGATAGGTAAAGACGGAGATACCTTCCTAAAAGATACAACCCTACAAAGGATACCGCACTGAATCCACGTCCTATATCATTAAAGAAATAGGAGAGGGGCACCACGAAAGCATAGAATGTAAGGAGAAAAACTCGAAGTCCGCGCTCATCGGTCTGTTGAATGAAAGCATTGAGTGCGGGCGTGAGCAGATAGAGCACTAAATAGCTACAAGCAAACCAGTAGCTCCAGTAAGCTTGTACATAGTAGTGCCAATTATTGGGCAGTTGGTAGCCCATAGCCCATAGAAGGAGAAACATACACGAAGCCGTGAATATCACTTGAAACACCAGTTTGAGTGCTCCGTTGAATTTGAAATTGGTGCCAAACCATCCTGTGATGAGCACGAAAATGTCTACGCAGCCGATGCAGGCTGTGTTGGTAAAGATAATGCCGAGCCAATGGAAAGGATGCGCCGTGATGCGAGGAACCATCCAACTACCAAAAGCATTACACACATGCAAGGTGATGACCATGAGCATGGCAATGATGCGCAGAAGCTCTATGTTCGATTGTCGTGTGAGAGATTTCTTCATAAGAGTTGGGGACGATGGGGAAGGATAGGAATATTAAGCAATGCTGATGAGCTCTACGTCGAAAATCAATGTAGAGTTGCCAGGAATGTCGCCATCGGTGCGACTTCCGTAGGCCATGGGAGCGGGAATATAGAGCGTCCAGCGGTCGCCTGGACGCATTTGGCTCAGTGCAATCTGCCATCCATCAATGACTTCGTAGAGGCGAAAGGCGGCGGGAATGCCTTCGCGGCGTGTATCATCAAACACGCGGCCATTGATAAGACGGCCTGTATAGTGTACGCACACCACACTGCGCAGATCGGGGCGTCGTCCTTGCGGATTACCGCTCTTTTCCACTTTATAAAGAATGCCTTTGGGTAGTTCATGTATGCCCTCTTCTGCTTGTTTTTCGGCTAGGAACGCTTCATTGCGTGCTTTGTAATCGCTTTTTTTACTCATAATGTTAGAATGATTTGTGCTGCGAAGTTAGCGAGATGTGGCGGAATGAGCAAAAAGAGATTGTAGTTTGTGAGTTTTTTCTACTGTTGACATTCCACAGAACTGTCTGGATGTCATCGATAAGAACATTGCCTTGGATGCCGAAAATGTGTTTGCCAAGATTGGAAAGCCATTGATATGAGAGATATAAAGTTCAAGGCTAAGGTTGATGATGGCGACATTGAGAAACTGACAGATGACAGAAAGAAACTCATTGGCGATGAGTCCAAACTTCTTGAAGACCACCGAAAGGAAAACAAAGAAATCCTCACTCGCCATTTCTATGATATGTCTAATATGATGTCAAGGAATGAAGGTGTGTGGTTGTCAAACGGTTGGGTAAAGACTTTGCTTTGGATATTCTTGCCGTGTTTCCTTTATACAGTCATTTCGATTGTTTATCTTGTCGCATCATACATAGACAAATGAAAAGCGGATGGCTGTTGTTTAATCAACCCCATCCGTTATCTTTACATTTAAAATGCCTTTTTAATTGTGTCATTCTAATAGAATAACATGTGCCTGAGTATTGTCCATATCAGGCATTGTCATTCCAACTGGTGCACCAATATAAGTAGGATCTGTAATGACATAATGTTTTCCATTTAAAGAAATATAATCCCCGGTAACATTATCTGTAAAGCATACTGCACTTGCCAAATGTCCTGGGTAAAACACTAAAATAGTTTTCAACCCCAATAAGTCCCTTATTAAACGAGTGAATAGTATAGATCTGTCTTCACAGTCACAATAAGGATAATATAAGGTTTCTTCTGCAAAGAAGGCCCTGTCGTCTCCCCACACTTTATCATCATATTCATAAACAAATGCAGTTTGAACCCAATTCAGTAACTTGTTAGCAGCTTCCAATTGACTCAAGCCATTGATCTTTTCTTTTAGTGCAGGATAAAGGTCTGTTTTCACATGTTCATCCAATGGCGTGTTGGCATACATTGCCCACCTTGTCATAAAGTTACCATTTACTTCTGATGTTGGATATGTATTATAGAAATCTATCAGGTTCTCGTTAACTTGAACTTGTACTTGAACATTTGGATATCTTTTAGATGTCAAAGTTCGCAAATCACTTGCCTTATATTCAAATTTTTGATTTTGCGGAATATACAAGGATAAAGGTTTTTCTTGCGGAAATGAGGCATCACATATTTCAAGTTGATTCTCGTTACATTCAAATGGATAAAAATTCAAATTATCAATATTAAAGTATGGAATCTCATAAATTCCATGTTCACTTGCATATAATAAATATATGTGTTGCTCATTTCTTCCTAATCTCATTTTATATCCACTTTGGGCATAAATATAAGAAGTAAGCATTGTCGCTTCATTGGAATTTCCATATATAGCTTTTGAAAATGAAGATAATAAGTTTAGGTATGCCCAATCACATAAGTTCCTGCCAACTCTTATTGCAAGACAGTCTCTTATGGTGTTGTTGAGTACGCCCTCTACTGACAGTTGTGTCCAGACATTAGATAACTGTTCGTTGCTACAATCTTGGAGAGTCATATTTAGGTTCTTATTAAGGCGAATCCGGCATTTTGTTCCACAGTAGATAAATTCAATCGTCCTTTCTTTTGGTTGAGAGTCCTCTTTGATGGGCGCGATAGGAGTAGGTTGTGGATCTGGTGTTGGTGGTACAACTACATCCTTAATTGGGATTGGATTGCTCTCTATGGGCTTGTTCTTATCTTCTTCGGGAATTGTGACAGGTGGCACAGTCTCGTCCTTGGGTTTTGGAATGGCAGGCAAGGCATTGTATTGTTCCCAAGCTTGCTTTAAGAAAACGGCATATTGTTCGTTGGCTTGCGTTCTGAAGTCATTGTATTTTTGTAGTGCCTGCTTTTTGAAATCATCGTATGTCTTGTGAGGATTAATGTTTTGGGCGAAGCCGTTTGTTGAAGCCAATATACCCAAAAACAATATAGGCAAAATTTTGTTCTTTTTCATCGCTTTATCTTATTTAAGTGTGATGTTTCTCCAGTCTTCCAGTTCTGACGAATTATATACAGATGGAGTTTGTATCTTGTTCTTATCCTTGAAAGCTTGTTTGGAAACCTCTGCCTTCACATAGTCGGTTAATTCTCCTAAAGATGTATTCCCAGATGTTTCTTGCAGCTTTTTCAAAAGATAATAAGTGAACATACCGTGTCTTTCCTTATCGTATGGAAGTGCGGATTCGTCGCCTTGGCTTGCTGAGAATACAACAAGTTTACCAGTAGGCGTGTCTGGCTTGGCTTTGATGGCAACTCTTCTTGCCTCGGCGTTAGCTTGCTCATTTCTTTGTGCTCCACTGAAACAGGCATCAATAAAGGCTATGATGTTTTTTGCCGGCAGATTGCCCAGTTCTTTATATAAGTCCTTCAGACTATATCCTGTATTGATATCAAAAGAAAAACCGTCGATTGGGAGTATATAAGAAGTACGGTCAGACTCGTTTGGAATTCCATGTCCAGCATAGTAGAATATAACTTTGGTGTCATCACCATTTAATTTGGTTTGGTTTTTAAGCCATGCCAAGTGATATTTGATGTCATTGAGAGTTGCATTTTCTGTATAGTGAATGTTGTCATTTGGAATTCCAAGAGTCTTCTTACAATATTCTGTGAACACTTTTCCGTCATTCATGGCATAAGGCACGTTTTGCTCTCTTGTATATTTTTCATTTGCTATAATAACGGCATAACAATTGGAGTTTGGAGTATTGCAAATAGGGATATTTTCATCTACATTTGATTTTTGTTTTTTGTAGAGGTATTGGAATTTCTTGAAGCGTGCTGTTAGATAAGTATATTCACAAGGTATAATTTCTTCTCCAGTCCCAACATCCACATATCCATATTTGCCGTTTCTCTTGACCTTCACCATATTTTGATGAATTTGTTCTTTCCAGTAATTTCCTCCTTTAGAAACACCTCCTATTTCTTCATAAATACATGGAGTCAAAATTTTCTCTTGCTTAATATCAATAAGTCCTTGTAACCCATTTTTCTCTGAAAGAATGAATCTGTCATTCAAAATGAAAGGAATCTCTCTTTCAACATCCCCCCATCCATAAGGTCCAACAGTAATTGTTCCTATATTGTCGAATTTGTCATGTAATATATTTTCACCATTTTCATTGATAAACCATTTCTGCCCATTCTTTTCAACTAATGCAATGTTTTTTTTAAAACTGCCGAACGCTGTGAGTTTATCAAAGACTTGTTTTTCCAAGTCATTATGCCAAGAACCGTCTAATGCTTTAAAAGAAAAGCCACCATCTCTATTTTTATTACAAATAATACCATTAGAAGAGAGGGAAAAATTGCGATAAGGTGATATGTTTTGAACGTTTGTAAAAGTTGTGTAATATACGCCATTTCCATTAATATAAGATACTTTATTTGTGCCAAATTCGTATCTTACTTTCCCGCTTTCATCAATACATTCCGTTAAACACTCTGCTGAGATTCCATCATCGCTTGATATTTGTGTGTCTACTATAGCATATTTACCTATAAAATCGGTAGCATCAGCATATTTGCAAGGAATGACTATCTCTCCTTTTCTGTTTATATAACCATATTTTCCTCTCTCATAGTTGTTTTCATCCACGTTCCAACCTTGTGAGATGACAGCATAATTACCATTGTTGTTAAAGAAAATATGAGTGTCAGAAATAAATGGAATGACAAGTTTTCCTGTTTTGTCTATGCAACCATGTTTGCCATTCTTTTCTACGCATATTAATTCACGGTCTTCGTCCTCTTCTGTGAGACATCTTGTCCACAAAGCATTTGTTTGCGTATTGTTTGGATCAGATGTTATCTTCCCTTTTTTATCAAGATACACTTCTTTACCATTTTTTATGGCAACTATGCAGTTTTCTTCTCTTCTGAAATTAAATAAATTATCATCATATATACACGGAATGACCAGTTTGCCGTTTTTGTTGACGCATCCCATTTTCTTATTCTTAAAAACGGAAGCCAGTCCGTCTTGTTGATTGAAAAGTCTCATATCCTCATGATCAAGGATTATGTCATCATAAATACAGGAGATTACCTGTTGTCCCATGCTATCAACAGCTCCTACAAATCCATTCTTCTTGACGATAAAATACTTGTCGCTGCTAACATCCAACAACTCGTAGTTCTGCTTGTTGTTATTATTGAATGCGGAATGTTTGTTCTTTTCAGTTTTTAACCAACCCCATCCTAATGAATAAGGCAGAAATGCTTCTTCCTCGTCATCGTAACGACTGCGATTCATATATCCACTATCATATTCCTGTTGGGTAAAGTATGTTCGCAATGAAGCATACTGATATTTGAATGGCATTACCGTTTCTCCATTGATGTCAACACAACCAAATTTCTTTGTTGTAGTATCTTTCAAGACAAACAGCATTTTTTCATAGTTTTGTGCCTGTACATTGTGCATTGCCAATGCTACAAGTATGAGGAAGAGAAATCTTTTCATTGTTTATATGTTCTTAGTTCAAAAATAGTGATAGAATTGTTTGGTTGAATAAAGAAAGTCCTTTGTCACTTTCTTATGTTTATAGTAAACTTCTTATAGGTCATATTCTTGTCTTTAATTCTACTCTTGGCAAGCCATTTTTGGAAATCTTCGTAAGAAAGTTCTCGTGGCAAGGTTTCCTCTTTTTTCTCATCTATGGCTCTTGCAAATGTATTGGGAGAGAATATTACATATATTTGGTTGAGTTCTTGGGTATGCAAGCAAGTTATTGTGTATTCGTCAACGTATGGCTTCAAATCTTTTGGAGAAAGTCTTTCGGAAAAGAAAACATATCTTTCTTTTGCATTGACTTTCACGTTGCCCTGCTCCTGATTCTGGTAAGGAAGCAGGCAAAAAGCCGTTCCGTCGTTGTCGACCAAATACACCACAACGTATCCACTGATGGGGGAAGTGAACGACAAAAAAAGGTCATCTCCACTTTTGAAATTGTCATCTTCATATTTGTCATCTGTCCCATTACGCAAGACCAATGCCTTGAAGTCAACATTGGCAGAGACAATCTCACGTATCTTTCCTTTTATGCGTACATTTATTATCAACTGACCATCGACAAAAAAAAGCTTGAAATCCGGTTGCCCAATTGTTTCAACCCATTCCCCTCTGACCTCACTTCCTCCGAGTGAAATAAAGTCAATGTCAGAATTTCCGTTACTATTCTTTACGGAAGTAGAGTTGCTTTGGGAAATGACAGTGCCGAACTCATCTGCAATCAGCTTGATTTTCACTCTGTCTAAGGCAATCAACTTCGCTTTCTCCAAATCAACATTCTCAGGCACATTGTAGGCATATTCTCCACTCACAGTCTTTATCTGCTGCGAAAAACAGCAAATGGAGAATACACCCCACATAGCCAATATGCAAAGAATCCGTTTTACCATCCCAAGATTTCGTCAAGTTTCTTCTGCAAGTCCTCACTCTTGCCTTTCAGTTCATCTTGAATGGATTTCTTGGCAGCGGCTTTTGCCATTGCCCCATTGTAAGCGATGCGGACAAGCACTTCTTTGTTTTTGTTTGGCTTTACACGATAGCACTCCATAACGGGGATAGTGCGGCCGATGCTTTGAGAGATAAGATTCTTTGCACCCATAATGCTTTGGGTGAGCGAAGAAGCATCTTCATTCGCCAACTGCTGGTTGGCTACCGAGTTCTCTATCAGAGCCGTTACCTCGGTCTGAATTTGCCCTGCAAGATTCTGTTTGGCAAGTTCAAGAGCCTGCATCTTGGCTGCATCATAATTCTCGCCGATGCTCATGGCTTCACCCATGAGATACTTGGGAAACATGTCCTCCTCGTATTCCATTTGCATTAAATACGATTTGTCCAGTTGTTTTGCCAATGGCAATGCCCCAGGAGCAGTAATCCAACCTTCCTTTGTCAGTTTCTTTGCATCCTTTCTTGCAGCCTTGGTTGCCTTTGCATTAAGGTCACTCTTGGATGCCTTACGAATCTCTTGGCGTTCCTTGCGAACATCCTTTGCCGTCTGCGCTGTCATGTTTGCTGTAAAGCAAAGAAAGGCAAACGCACATAAAAATAATTTTTTCATTGTGATGATTGTTTTGAATTTATAATTTATCTTGTGTCCTTTTTAAGAACCCATTGGGTATATACGCAGTTGCAACAAGACATAATCCAGATAGCTTTACAACCACACGTTGCTGTCCTGCAATGCGTGCAACTCTTCCAATCACTCCCTTAAATTCACCGCTTGTCACTTCAACAATATCTCCATTTTTATAATGACATTGTTCCTCTGACACGATACGTACATGTTCGTTGTCGGTATTTGTTGCTTTAATAAAGTTTATCATTGCTGTAAATGGAATGGTAAGAGGAGGATGTTTGCCATTTTCCTCCAATGGTTTTGTCTTATCAAGATAAAGTTTTAATACAGATGTTTCATCTCCCTTTTTCTTGATAATGGAGTTTACAACTTCCCTTGTAGTATATACAAAAAGAAGATTGGGAAGAAGAGGCTGTAAAGTTCGCTTCTTCTTCCCAATCTCTTTCTTTATAACATAATGCATAGGCATATATGACTGAACGTCAGAGGTTGATATGATGCCATGTGCTTTCTGTGTTCTGTTGTATGTAACTCGCAACACGAACCATTCGTAATTTGCCTTTTGTACATAGTCCGAGGACACCCCTGTATGTGAGCGTTGAACTTCGGGGAGGACGCTGGAGGTAAGTCCAGCGTTAGGAGATCTGCTTCGACCTCGATGGGTATGCGCATTAATCAATGCGTTCATATCGTTTTTATGTCTTGCATTAAATTAGCAACTATTTGACACAAAAAAAGCGTGGAATCGTCCTGTTGTCCATTCCACGAGTCGAGGCTCTTGCATTGCCTATTATAGTCGAACAGACAACGTCAGAGCCCACGCCGATATGAAAATCATTACCGTTAAGAGACCTATATAATACATTTGATTGCATCCGAAAGGGTACAATCCATGCTTACAAGGTCTCCACGGGATTGATATAATCACACCCGGGACATCTACCGTTGACCATATTCGAGACTATAATTCAGAATGTTTGCAAGATTCGACTCGTCTCAAACACAGCGTCAGATAAACGCCTTCTATATGCCTTGACTCTCTTCCCACCCATTGCCCGCTTATTACCGAGAAAGTTGTTTGGACTTCTCAGCTTTCAGCTCGGCGTTGGCTGTCTGTTTATCGACATTGAGTGAACTCAAAATGACGCACAGATTCGAGAGTCACTGCGAAAATAACAAAAATTCTTCAAAACGAGCAAGGTTTACTTGGATTTTCTGTCAATATCGTCCGATTTTAACATTTAAATGACCATTATTGCTGTATATGGAAGTATAAAAATTACACAGTCGCAATGTTATGTGACAAAGGTTGCTACAGAAATAAAAAAAGGAGCAAGAACATTTGTTGTCTTACTCCCATAAATTTTCTATATAAAGATTTTCAATGTGTTCTATGTTATGGCGATTAGTTCGCCAAGGCGAACCTATTAAAACCATGCATATATAGTGAGGTGTATTTATCCTCTATTGATTCGTTCCACCAATTCGTCTGGTGTAAGTATCTCCATCTTTGAGAAGCCAAACCACTTTTTGCCTAAGTCCTTAATGGATGCACCTATGTGATATACATCATCGTCTATACAAAGGAAGCGGTCATGTGACAAACGGAATGTTGCAACATCAATCGGTGCATATTGAGCATTATGACGGTCTATGTCGAGTTGGAACTGACGGCTTATCTGCTGAGTGTAGATGATTGCAGACACGTTATTATCTCTTTTATCGAGCAATGTCAG
>UQKO01000004.1 GCA_900541575.1 uncultured Prevotella sp. | reverse complement strand
CAACATCAAAATTATCTATCAACACCTCTGGCAATATAGCACGTAATAGTTTTATTGATTCCATGATGCAAAGCTACTCAATATGCATGATATGAGCAAGCGCTTTTTACCATCATACCAACCGGAAATATCCGCTGACCCTAAATGAGCAAGAACGATACGCCCTACCTTACAGGGCGTAACAATACTACCCACGGAAAACCCAGGGCGTTGCCCTGGGCTATGAACAGCATTGGGCTTTTATCATCATTATCGGCTGCGTCTCAGCAATTCAAACAAGCTTGATTGCATTCGACTTGCACGATAATTCAGCCCGCTCATACTAAATCCAAAACTTTAAATATGATCGTTTAAATTGTGCTTAATCAAACTGAATGGCTTTGGCAGGTTGCACTCTCGACACAAGGAAACTAGGAAGAACAAGTGCCAGCATATTAATTAGAAGCGTGACCATATTGAGCAAAACAATCCATACCACATTGATTTCTACTGGCGCAGTGGCTACATAGTAAGTCTCAGGATCGAGAG
Organism: uncultured Prevotella sp.; assembly: GCA_900541575.1. Lineage (GTDB taxonomy): Bacteria > Bacteroidota > Bacteroidia > Bacteroidales > Bacteroidaceae > Alloprevotella. The sequence continues at coordinate 100,000 of UQKO01000004.1, read as the reverse complement.
TTACAAGATGGAAGTGTTGCTGCAAGAGTACGAGCCCAAGCCCTAAGATATTGCCCCAAAGCATACCTTTTCCCACTATGAATGCTGCATAGAGCAAGAATGTGTGACGTATGCGGCTATTTGTGGCTCCCAAGGCTTTCAGTAGACCTATGGTAGAAGTGCGCTCTAGAATCAAAATGAGCAACCCGCTGATCATGGCAAATCCTGCGACAATCGCTGTAATGACTAAAATCACCATCACATTCAAATCGAGCAAATTGAGCCACGAGAGAACAGAAGCTGTCTGTGGATTTTCATTGGCTGTTACCACTGCTGGAACGTGTCCGTAAGCATCCTTCCTACCCTCAACAGTTTTTTTCAGATAAGCCATAGTTTTAGGCATGACATTGAATGAAGTGAGTTGCACTTCAACAGCCGTACTCTGAGTAGGCTTCCATCGATTGAGCTGATTGACGGTGGAGAGATCTGTCAATACCATGGTCTTATCAAACTGCTTCATGTAGGTGTTATAAATACCCACTACTTCAAATCTACGCTGCTTGATAGTATTGGAAAAGAAATAGCTATATACCTTGTCGCCTACCTTAAGCTTTAACTGATTGGCTAGTGTCTTAGATATAACCACCTGATTTGACGAGCTTTTCTCGCTAAAACTTGGCATCTTTCCCGACACGAGATATTGTTTCATAAAGCGATAGTCGAAGTCGGAGCCTACACCTTTCAACACAATGCCTGCAAAGTCTGTATCAGTCTTGAATATTCCCATCTTTCGCGATACGCGCTGCACATGGGTTACACCTGGTGCAGACTTCACCTTTTGAAGCATAAAATTATCCGTCACAATCGGATTGGTATCGGGTGAGCCAAACGAATTGATATCTAACACTTGCAGATAAGAGCCTACGCCTGTAAACTTATTACTTACCTCACGCTGAAACCCCTTGACAAAGCATATAGAAATAATCATAACTGCCAGCCCTACAGCAATGCCTGTTGTTGCTATGAATAAGGCTGGTGGCGAAGCCTTTCTCACAGAACCATCCACTTTGTTGGACTGATTCTTAAAAAAACGGCGTGATAAGAACAAAGAGAGCATAACGGAATGATAGTATGAAATAATGGAAGTAATGAGAGTATGTTCTAGAAACGTTAGGGGCTAGAGCATACAATAATCGATTGACTTAGATTTAGAAGCATTTGTTTCGAATTTAGCTAAAAATTCCCTAAAGGTAGGGTATTCAAAATAGGAAAGCCTAATGCAACCATTTTTCTCGTGCGTAACATCCTCTAAATGTAATCGTAAGATGTAAAAAATCGTCTCATTTAGATATAGCTACAGATTATGGATGAAATCAATCTATTATTCATATTTCGGATTTAGAATGGGCGGGCTGAATTATCGGCTGCGTCTTAGCAGTTCAAGTAAACTTGATTGCATTCGACTTACACGATAATTCAGTCCGCTTTTCTTCTATCCGAGACTCCTGTGATATTATTCCCCTTGCATAGGGAAACTTTACGACCTCGTGACTTTAGTTGAGTTAAATTTCATGTCCGGGATAAGCTTCAAGTGCCTTTTGCAATACAAAGAGTGCGCGCTGAAGATCGTGTTTGTTGAGCACATAGGCAATACGCACTTGATTACGTCCAGCTCCAGGTGTGGTATAAAATCCCGCTGCAGGAGCCATCATGACCGTTTCACCTTCGTATTGGAAATCCGTAAGGCACCATGCACAGAATTTCTCGGCATCATCTACAGGAAGTTTGGCCACTGTATAGAAAGCGCCCATAGGAATGGGAGAATATACACCTGGAATACGATTGAGGCCATCGATAAGGCATTTTCTGCGCTCCACATATTCATCATATACATCGCGCGCATACTCAGGTGTGGCATCGAGCGATGCTTCTGCCACAAGCTGACCTATCAAAGGAGGACTCAAACGGGCTTGACAGAATTTCATAACGGCTTTACGTACAGCCTCATTCTTCGTGATGAGTGCTCCCACACGTATACCGCACTCACTATATCGCTTTGACACAGAGTCGATGAGCACTACATTCTGTTCTACGCCCTCAAGATGGCAGGCTGAAATATAAGGTGAACCTGTATAAATAAACTCGCGATATACTTCGTCGGAGAAGAGATATAGATCGTATTTCTTTACCAAATCGCGAATCTGATTCATCTCTCGGCGAGTGTACAAATAGCCCGTGGGATTATTAGGATTGCATATCAAAATGGCTCGTGTGCGCTCATTGATTAACTCTTCAAACTTCTCTACTTTGGGCAGAGAGAATCCTTCTTCTATGGTAGTAGCTATCGTGCGAATACGAGCGCCAGCAGAAATGGCAAAAGCCATATAGTTGGCATAAGCAGGTTCGGGAACAATAATTTCATCGCCTGGATTAAGGCACGACATAAATGCGAACAATACAGCCTCAGAACCACCCGATGTGATGATGATATCGTCGGCAGAGAGATGAATATTGTATTGCTCGTAATAATGTGTTAGTTTCTCGCGATAAGAGCGAAAGCCTTGACTCGGACTGTATTCTAAGACTTTACGATCTATATGTTTCAATACATCTAGACCTGCTTGAGGTGTGGGAAGATCGGGCTGACCTATATTGAGATGATAAACGTGTATGCCATTTTCCTTGGCCTGCGTTGCCAAAGGAGCGAGCTTCCTGATAGGAGATTCAGGCATCATGACTGCTCTTTCTGAAATCTTGGGCATGTTTTCTCGTATAATCGTTTAAAAAGTGTCCGCACGCACAATGAAGGGGATTATCTATCTTTATCGTGAGAATCAAATACTCAGAAACTAGCTTTTCCTTACTTGCAAATAACGCTTGTGGACAACGGGGTTGTTAAATGTATTTTCTTATAAAATCTTGTTTGTGAGCCATACGATGCAGATATGTCACCGCTTTGTAGAAAGGTTTCATCAAAGCAAACCAATATACATAAGCTCCATATTTTCTTTCGCCGAAAGCTTCGAGACCTCTGCGAATCAATAATACAGGATAAGTAAGTCCTAGCACAATAAGCAATAAGCATGTAATGTCTGCATAAAGACATTGCTGCGTATATACCGAAAGTTGAAGGTCGGAATAAAGACGGCCTCCTATATAGAAAAGGAGCGACAATGCATAGAGATAAACCATCATCGAAGCCCAACCATCGATGCAGAACAATCGTCGTGCGTCTTTGGTCAGTCGGTGACGAATCTCGGAACGCTTCATGCGGGCATAGGCAAATTGTTTGGAGTCTTGCACGTTTTCAACAAGACGTGTTTTAGGTGAACAAAGCAAGCAACTACGCTCGGCCGAGGCATGGCGATTGACCATAATGGATTCCTCACCAAATGTGATTGGCAAACTATCCGCAAATCCTTTGTTCTCCATAAACCAACTTTTGCGCATTGCCCAATTCGAACTTCCGCAGCCAGCAAGAACATTGCGCTCTAATGCTCGCAAACGAATGGTGTATTCGCCAACCCGTTCCAATATGGCTCTGCGAGCATACAGAGAATCATCGTCAGCATAATTATAATATGCCTCTACGAAATCACGATCTTCTGTAAGGTTCTGAGCATAATGCTTTAGCCAAGCATTTGATTTAGGTATCGTATTGGGCGAAATGACAATAGCCCACTCGCCTCGAGCAGCTTTAATACCAAGTGTGATGGCTAGTTTGCGTAGCTCAATATTACGCGAGGTATGTGGAATAAATGTGTAACGCAAATGATTGTGATTAGATGTATACAGCTTATACACATCTTTCACTTTATCATTTTGCCCCATATCCGCTATAATCACTTCGTACTTTCCGCTATAATCCATGGCATACAGACTATCTAGCAATTCTGAGGGACTAGGATCGTTTTCTCCCACAGGAATAATGATGGAAATTGAGGGATAACCACTTCCTGCTGCTACAAGAGCATCATGGGTAACGCTTTCTATTTCCTGTGCTTCATTTTGCCAAGCCGCATATCGTATGGGTAGCTTATAGTTACGCAACCGAAGAACATACAACAGCAATAGTGCCAATACCGATAAAGCCAAGCTTATCGGTAATATCATTTCATTGAGAGAAAGGTTGATGTTCAACATTTGTTTTCCTTCTATTATATTACATTCTTCGTCTGAACTCCGCACACACAATAGCTGTAGCTACCGCCACATTCAAACTTTCGCTCGTAGCGCGTCCTTGCGGATAGGGCGGTATATAAAGTCGGTGATTGATAAGCGAAGAAACTTCCGCTGTTACGCCATTTCCTTCATTGCCCATCACAATGAGTCCATGCCTTGACAACTCTCTGTTGTACATATCATCACCATCAAGGAATGTTCCAAATACAGGTACATCCACAGAAAGCCCTTGGATATATTGGAGCAAATCTAAATAGTGTACTTGCACGCGTCCGACGGCTCCCATCGTAGCCTGTACCACCTTTGGTGAAAACACATCAGCCGTGGCATGCGAAGCAAAAATGTGCTCTATACCAAACCAATCGGCTATGCGAACAATCGTGCCCATATTCCCGGGATCTTGTACACCATCGAGCGCAAGACATAAATTCTTTTGAGGTAACTGCTTCAACTGGTCAAATGGCGCGGCCTCAGGCTTACGAAACAAAGCCAAAGCATCTCGAGGTGTGCATAGCAACGACAAACGATCTATCGTCTTTGCATCAACTTCTTCTAGTTGTTTCACACGTTGCAACAATACTGAGGGCTGTTTGCTTAGGAAGTCTGACGTGGCATACAGACATTCACACTCCATAAGCGGCAACAAATCGGCTACCACTTTAGGACCTTCTGCAACAAAAAGCCTTCTTGCATCGCGATGTTTCTTTTGGCTCAACGCATGTATGTCTTTTATAGTCTGTTTAGTTACCACTTCTTGTTATTTTTTCCACTTTGAGGAATTGTTTGAGAGTTTCCTCAACTGTTCATATTCATGAATAGGAATAATGTTTCGCCTTGTTACAAGGCAAAGCAACCGCAAAGCTACAAAGTTATTTTAAAAAAACGTTGAACTTTTACGAATAAAGGTTTGTCTTCCCCCCAAAAAGCTGCATAACCCATTATTTTCTCACTCTAAGAGGTTATATTATGCATATTTTTTATGCTCTTCTTTGTAGATAGCCTCTTCACTCCGATTGAAACCCTACTCCATCCAAAGACAATCATTACGAATACTCCCCTACTCTTTCAACACTCCCACCAGTTTCACTCCTTACAAAAAGACCTCACGCCCAATCCAATCATGGATAGTCGTGAGGTTTAATTTAGTGTGAGGCTTTCAATGTTTCTTAAAAGCTTACTTCATGTCGTTTTGTTGGGTCATAACGATTTCTTCTCCATTCATATCATAGAAGGAATATTGTAAGTAGGCCAATTTCTGATTAGGGCATACTTTCACGCCCAAACCGTATTTCATTTGCCAGCGACGCTTTATTGAGAACAGACCTTGATTGATGTAGGCAGCGACGAAAGGATGTACATAGAGACGGAATCGCTTGATTCCTATCTTATTGACCAATGTATCAATCTTTGTTTCCAATGAGTCTGTAAAGAGGATGCTTGGCTTAATCTTTCCAGTGCCACCACAAGTTGGGCATGTTTCCTCAACATTCACATCCATGGCTGGACGCACACGCTGACGAGTTATTTGCATCAATCCAAACTTTGAGAGAGGAAGAATGCTATGACGAGCACGATCCTTACGCATGTTCTCTACCATACGTTCGTAAAGCTTCTGGCGATTTTCGGGAAGATTCATATCTATAAAATCTACCACAATAATGCCACCCATATCACGCAATCTAAGTTGTCTTGCTAACTCATCAGCAGCTCCTAGATTGACATCAAGGGCATTCACCTCCTGTCCTTCTGGACTTTTAGACCTATTTCCGCTGTTAACATCGACCACATGCAGGGCTTCCGTCTGCTCTATAATCAAGTAGGCGCCATGCTTATATGTGACTGTTCGTCCGAGCGACGTTTTAATCTGCTTCGTCACAGAAAAATTGTCGAAGATAGGCACTGAACCTTTATAAAGTTTGACAATATCCTTGCATTCGGGAGCAATCAAGCTGACATAGTTCTTTACCTCTTCGTAAACTCCTTGATCGTTGACATAGATATTCTCATAAGAGGGATTAAAAAGGTCACGCAAAAGGGCTACTGTTCGACTGGTTTCCTCATAAGCCAATTGAGGGAGTTTCAAACTCTCTCTTCGGCTTTGCATCACCTTAGAAATGGTGTTTTCCCAACGTCTAAGCAGAATACGAAGCTCGTTGTCAAGTTCAGGAGCACGCATATTCTCAGCAACAGTACGGATTATCACACCAAATCCTTTTGGCTTAATGCTCTGTACGAGTTGCTTTAATCGAGAGCGCTCTGCACCCGACTTAATCTTTGAAGATATGGAGATTTTGTCTGAGAAAGGAATCAATACGAGGAATCGACCAGCGAAAGAAAGTTCCGAAGTGAGTCGAGGACCTTTCGTATTAATAGGTTCCTTTACAATTTGAACAAGTATTTCTTGACCTACTTTTAGGGTATTCTGAATACTACCCTCCTTGTCCAAATCAGGCTGTTTTACAGCTTTATCAAGGGACACACTGCGTCGGCCATCGCCTAGAAGCTGTAAGTATTTATCTAAAGAATGAAATCGCGTACCAAGATCCAAATAATGGAGGAATGCATCGCGTTCAAAACCGACATTCACGAAGCAAGCATTAAGTCCTGGCATGAGTTTTCTTACTTTTGCCAAATAGATGTTTCCCACAGAAAAATGTTCCGATCTTCCCTCTCTTTGATACTCTACGAGTTTCTTGTCTTCGAGCAAGGCTATGGAGACATCTTTCTTAGTTACATCTACAATTACTTCGCTTGTCATGAAAAATTCTATATATCCAGCGTGTCGTTATTTTCTCTATTATTTAGAATGGCCAGTATCGACTTTTCGTGATAATGATAGGGCTAAAAATCCGCAACTTGTCACGTTTGATTCGAAAAAGAGCACCATTAGTAAACTTCTATTATTCAGCATCCGATGTGAGAACTAAATAAATTCAAATGTAGAGAAGAATATTGTGTACAGCGCTGGTAGTTGAACAAAAAGAACGAGCAAACGAGTGAATGCACCATATTCTGGAACACAATCCAAGCCCGTTTACCCGTTTTGACTAAAGACTCACAACGGAGCCGTCGAGTTTACTTGCTCTTATGACGATTCTTGCGCAGTCTTTTTTTACGTTTGTGAGTAGACATCTTGTGTCTTTTCTTCTTTTTTCCGTTAGGCATACCTATTACGTTTTATGGTTAATTATGTTAGTTGTATTTATGCTTTTGTTGTCTTTTCCTTTACAGATACAGCAAATTCTTTTGCGGGCTTGAAAGCAGCGATGTGATGCTCAGGAATGATAATCGTTGTATTCTTTTGCATATCGCGTGCTGTCTTTTCAGCACGATGCTTCAAGTAGAAAGTGCCAAAGCCTCTCATGCTTACACTATTTCCTTCAAGAAGAGCTGTCTTTATTTCGCCTGTAAATGCTTCAAGTATTTGCGAAACAGTGGCACGATCGAAGCCCTTTTTGTTCGCAATAGCTTTAATGATTTCTGATTTAGTCATTCCAGTTATAAGTTTTAGTTATTATTCGTTTATAAAAGCGGGTGCAAAGATACTAATTCTAATTGATTTAGAGAAGTTTTGCACAGCTTTTCGCGCGCTTACACTGGAATTTTTTCTATTCGGCGAATATGTCGACCTCCTTCAAAATCTGTATTAAAGAACTCTTCCATAATATCGTGTGCCATTTTCGTATCAATATACCTACCTGGCATTACCAACACGTTGGCATCATTATGAAGTCTTGTCATATGGGCAATTTCAGGGATCCACACCAAAGCCGCGCGAATGCGCTGATGCTTATTAAGTGTCATCGAAATACCTTCGCCGCTTCCACAGATGGCAATACCCTTTTCTACTTCATTTTGTTCTATGCCACGTGCTAAAGCATGTGCATAATCGGGATAGTCGCAGCTATCTGTGCTATATGTTCCGTAGTCTTTATATTCTATGCCTTTCTCCTCTAGATACGTTTTCACGTATTGTTTGAGGTCATATCCGGCATGATCACTTGCTAATCCTATCATGTTTACGCTTAGGAATTTATTTATTCAAGAAGTTTTTCACTTCGTCATGAATGTTTGCGGCGGTAAAGCCCAATTTCTCGTCAAGCACTTTGTAAGGAGCACTAAAACCGAAGCTTTCAAGCCCATAAACCTTACCATTAGACCCCGCAAGGCCTTCAAATGTTACGGGCAAGCCAGCTGTTAGTGCGAATATTTTACCTCCTGTGGGAAGCAGAGATTCTTGATATTCCTTAGATTGGCAACGGAAGAGTCCCTCGCTCGGACAACTTACTACACGAGCCTTTATGCCGTCTTCTTTAAGAAGCATAGCTGTATCAACCAAGGTACTTACTTCTGATCCTGAGGCAACAAGAATTACATCGGGATGATCTTCCTTTATCACAGAATATGCGCCATGAAGCACGCCTTCACGGTAATTGGTGCCTACTGGGAGGTCGTTTACATTCTGACGGCTGAAGATGAGAGCTGTAGGAGTATCCATATTCTCCATAGCCATCTTCCAACATTCTGTTACTGCATGAACATCACAAGGACGAAGCACACGTACGCTATCTCTACCACTATGATTCTTGAGTTTCTCCATCAATCGAATTTGGGCTTCCTGCTCCACAGGTTCGTGAGTAGGACCATCTTCACCAACACGGAATGCATCATGTGTCCAAACGAATTTCACGGGAACTTCCATAAGTGCTGCCATACGGATAGCTGGCTTCATGTAATCAGAGAACACAAAGAATGTGCCCATCGCCGTTATAATTCCACCATGCAGCATCATGCCAATACACACGCAAGCCATTGTCAATTCTGACACACCGGCTTGTAAAAAGCCACCAGCAAAGTTTGTGCGACTTATTTCAGTTGTATGTTTCAAGAATCCATCCGTCTTATCAGAATTACAAAGGTCGGCAGATGAAACTATCATATTGGGGACATACTGCGAAAGCAAACTCAAACAAACAGAAGATCCATTTCTAGTAGGAGAATTAGGTTTCTGCTCAATCGTATCCCAAGGAATTTGAGGAAGTCTGCCAGCCATCCAGTCATTAAGCATAGAGGCCTTTTCAGGATTTTCCTTTTCCCAAGCAGCCTCTTCTGCACGGCGAGCAGCCACAATCTTACGCAATTCGTTCTTGCGCTCGTCATACATCTGCTTCACTTCTTCACGAATCACAAAAGGATTCTCTGGATCACCGCCGAGATTCTTAATGGTATTAACGTAGGCACCATCACCGAGAGGAGCACCATGCGTCTTGCAATCGTGTTCATACGATGTTCCATCTGATTTACGGCAACCCTTACCCATCACACAATGACCGATAATCAATGTAGGACGCGATTCTTCTTTATTAGCCTCTGTCAAAGCCTTACGGATTTGATCAGGATCATTACCATCTATTTCAAGCACATTCCAATTCCACGCACGATATTTCATGCCTGTATCCTCGGAAATTACGGCTGCTGTTTCTGTAGAAAGCTGAATTTCGTTGGCATCGAAAAACATAATAAGGTTGTTCAATCCCAAATGGCCTGCAATACGGCCAGCACCCTGTGAGATTTCTTCTTGTACGCCACCATCGGAGATATAAGCATAAATCTTCTCTTGTGCAAATCCAGGATTACCCGTACGAGCATAAAGCGCCTTAGCAGCAATAGCCGCACCTACTGCATAAGTATGACCTTGACCTAATGGGCCACTTGTATTTTCAATACCACGCTTAGGACTAACTTCTGGATGGCCAGGAGTTGGAGAGCCCCACTGACGGAATTGCTTCAACTCATCGATTGAAAAATTGCCAATCAATGCCAACTGCGAATATAGCATTGGTGACATATGCCCCGGATCCAAGAAGAATCTGTCACGACAACGCCAAGTTGCCTCATCGGGGTCAAAATTAAGGAATTCGGAATAGAGCACGTTAATAAAATCAGCACCACCCATAGCACCTCCAGGATGACCAGACTTCGCGCGTTCTACCATACTTGCTGCCAAGATACGAATGTTATCAGCAGCAAGATTCATTAGTTCTTTTGAATGTTCCATTGACATTGCTATATTCGAAATTAGATTTGTAGCATAAGTTACTTCTGTTTGCAAAAATACAAAAATATCAGCAGACTAGTGCATTAGTAGCCAAAAAACATATAATTTATGCTTTTGTAAAGTCATCAAGTTGCGAATTTAGAGTTAATTTTTGCATCATATCACTTATACCTTCTTAGTCATCACATAGAGATTGAATACACTTCCAATCCTTTTGTTGCTATCAAAAACATGCCTTATTATGGGGACTTCTTTTCTAGCCGTTGCCGTTTTCATCCTTAACAATCTTACTATACTTCTGAATTTCGCTTGGGCGTTCAACACACCTTGTCTAAATCCTCAACTTCAGAATTTTATACTTCATTACAGACTCACCCAATTACTATAAAACTGGAGTGCGTCCTTTTGCCATGAGAACTTTATTGAACCATCTTCCGAATAGTAGTGAAGAGGTGCCTGAATGGGAAGATTTTTCGATAAATCCCTTTTATACTCATCATCTAAAGTATGATTGGCATATTCGAGATGTCCTACAACAAAAACCCTACGATTGTCTTTCGTAGCCATAATTCCTACTCCACTCTCCTCACTTTCTGCAAGGATTTGCAGGGTTTCACCAGCAAGAAGTATAATATCCTCCTTACTCACTTCTGTATGTCGAGAATTTGGCATCATAAAGCAAGGACTCAATCCCTTCATAAGCACCGAATGCGAAATAAGTACGCGATGAGGAAAAACGCCAAACTTCTTTTCTTGCAGTCCATATTTTCTTATGCCATACCATTTATATAGCCCCGCTTGCGCTCCCCAACATATATACAATGTACTCCGCGTATGACAGTCAGCCCATTCCATAATTTTACAGAACGCATTCCAATAACGAACATCTTCAAATTCTATTTTTTCCAAAGGAGCTCCAGTGATAATCAATTTATCAAAATACGCATCACTATAATCCTCAAAATCAAGATAGTTCATTTCCATATATGATTGCGGCGTAGTCTTATATCGTTGTCCACGGATTTTCATCGGCAATAGCTGAATACTACACGGCATTTGTGAAAGAATACGCACAAAATCCGACTCCGTCTTTACTTTTTCTGGCATTAGATTTAAGAAAAGGATTCTTTGCACCTCATCCTTTCTCTCACGCCAATTTTGTAAGTCATATATCTCAGCATTAGAAGGGGTATTACATGCCCATCCTTGCGGAATCCACAAAACATTGCCATTCATCAGTCAATCATTTTAGTCCATTCTATCACGATAATCCTCGTAAGTAAAATCCCGCAGCGTTTCAATAGTTCCATCCAAACGCTGGATTCTTAACGAAGGATGATGTATACCATTAAACATATTTGTCTTTACTGTCGTATAATGTATCATATCTTCAAATTCAACTATATCACCCACCATAAGCGGTTTTTGAAAACGCCAACATCCCATAAAATCACCGCTTAAACAGCTGTTTCCACCAAGGCGATATACAAGTTCGCTGGTTTCTAGTCCACACTCTTTGGCATCCTCAATTGTTTCGGCTCCAACCACATGAGGATGATAAGGCATTTCTAAGCAATCGGGCATGTGACAAGTAAAGCTAACATTCAATATTGCCGTTTTTATTCCTTGATTTTCAACAATATCTACTACTTGAGAAAACAAGTTTCCCGTGCGCCATGCATATGCCGAACCTGGTTCTAGGATCAAATGCAAATGGGGATGTTTACGCTTAAAGTCTTGCAGTAAACTAACAAGTAATTCCACATTATATCCTTCTCGCGTAAGTAGATGTCCGCCACCCAGATTTAGCCATTTGATTTGATTAAGCCATGGGCCAAACTTCTTTTCTATCCATCCAAGTGTGGTTTGTAGTGCCTCTGCAGAACTTTCACAATGACAATGACAATGAAAGCCTTCTAAATGTTTAGGCAATTGCTTAGGAAGATGAGATGCCAATACTCCGAATCGAGAACCCGGAGCACAAGGATTGTAAATTTCGGTTTCTATTTCGCTATGTTCAGGATTGATACGAAGTCCCATGCTTGGATGATTGTTTCCTGCGCTAATTACCTTTTGCTTGAATCTATCAAATTGACTCAACGAGTTAAAGGTAATATGACTTGAGCATCGCATAATATCATCAAATGTTTCTTCCTCATACGCAGGGGAATACGTATGTGCTTTCGTTCCAAATTCCTCAAAAGCTAAACGCGCCTCATAAGGTGAAGAAGCCGTAGTGTGGGAAATATACTCTCGAAATATGGGAAATGTTTTCCAAAGTGCATAAGCCTTAAAGGCGAGTATAAATTCCACGTCAGCTCGTTGGGCAACTGATTGAATAAGTGAAAGATTCTTTCTTAAGAGAGATTCTTGAAGCAAATAATAAGGACGCACGATATGATTTGTCTATTTTAAGTATAAAACATAGCGATGAGAGAAATGCGTATGTACAAGAGCTTATATTAAGCGAAATGGAGTTTCATTTTCTGCACACCCACTATATACATAGCCCTGTTTCAAAAAGAACGATCAAACCGACACTCTCTACATCTTATAAAAGAGGTCGTTAAGACTTTGCTGTATTGGTGTACACTCACAAAATCATTAACGACCTTTATTGAAAAGATTTTATTGTCTGCTCTTACTGCATTAAACACACTCCTCACCTATCTCTATTCAAAAGAGACTAGATTAAGACGCATATTTACTGTATCTTTTAAACGCAGACTTTGGCTTACATAATGCCACGTTCGCGAAGCTTCTGCTGCCAATTCCAGGCAGAAGTAAGAGCTTCTTCCAATGTATGAACAGCCTTCCAACCAAGCACCTTGTTAGCCTTGTCTACATTGCCCCACACTTTTTCAATATCGCCTTCACGACGAGGAGCAATTTCGTAGTTGAGCTTCACGCCTGTGCACTTTTCAAAAGTATGAATCAATTCAAGCACGCTCACACCATGACCTGTACCTACATTGTAAATTTCTACAGGATCCGTATTCTTACCCTCTACAATACGTGCCATAGCAGCCACATGAGCCTTAGCCAAATCGAGCACATAGATATAGTCGCGGATACAAGATCCATCGGGAGTATCATAGTCGTCGCCAAATACCTTCAAGCAAGGACGGATACCCATAGCGGTTTGAGTAAGATAAGGAATAAGATTAGCGGGCACACCATTAGGCATTTCTCCGATTATTCCCGTGGGATGAGAACCGATAGGATTGAAATAACGAAGGATAATCGCACTGATATTTGCACCACTGTGTACATAGTCTTGGATAATTTCTTCGTTGATCTGCTTCGTATTACCATAGGGGCTTTCAGCCTTCTTTATAGGAGCTTTTTCTGTCACAGGCAGATTTTCTGGATCAGGCTGGCCATATACGGTGCATGAAGAAGAGAAAATAATACCCTTCACATCATACTTGGGCATGAGCTTAAGCAGATTGATGAGCGAGAGCAAATTGTTTTCATAGTACTTCAATGGTTTCTGCACACTTTCACCCACAGCCTTTGAAGCAGCAAAGTGAATAATACCTGTGATGTCTGGGTATTTTTGGAACACACCTTCCAAAGCGGGCAGGTCACAGCAGTCTACCTGTTCAAAAGCAGGACGGATGCCGGTAATCTTCTCGATACCGTCAACAACATCTGCCTTAGAGTTTGACAAATTGTCAATAATTACGACATTGTAGCCTGCATTCTGCAGTTCTACGGTGGTGTGAGAACCGATAAAACCGGTACCACCAGTAACTAAGATGGTCTTTTTCATAATTTCTATGAATTGTAATAATGAGTTTCGTTTTACTTCTTAATAACGCTTAGCACGTGATATTTACTTCCTCAACATATTGAGGCAATACCTCTCAGTTCGCGTCTTCCGTTGTGCAAAAGTATGTTTTTTTTATGGGTAATAAAAGGATTTCATAAAAAAAACGAACTTATGCTTCATATAAAACAAAAAAATAATGGCTAGCAACCTTCAGAACTTTTTGTTCTATCAAGTTGCTAGCCAATATTAATAAGCAAATTCTTGAGAATTACTTCTTCGAATTTTTCTTAGCCGATTGTTTAGCTTCAGCGAGTTCTACAGCAAAACTTTTATTGATTCCTGTCTGAGTTTTTGCTCGAATCCAAAGCACACGATCACTACTTAGATTAGCTGCTTTTACAGCTTCATCAAAGTCGGTCGTGGTTCGCATTTCTCTATCGTTGATCTTCATAATTATCAGTCCCTTGCTCAGTCCTGCCTCCTTCAACTTGCCATCACGCAAAGCTGAAATCATCAAGCCATAAGGCAAGTTAAGTTCTTTCATTTCTTGCTGCGTGAGCGGACGAAGGGCTGCGCCCATAGCATCTGTATCAAGATTCTGCACGGCAGAAGTGGTTCCCTGGATGTTTCGCAACGTCAGTGTAGCATTATGCTTTTTCTTATCACGAATGTAGGTAACGTTTACTTTATCTCCCGGACGATGATTGGTAAGAATTTCTTGTAATTCGCCAAATTTCTCAATGTTTTTACCATCAATGGTTGTCAGAACATCACCCTCTTTAAGACCACCTTCGGCAGCAGCGCCATCAGCGCTCACTTCTGCCACGTAGATACCATTAACTGTACCAAAGTCAATATCCTTGCCTTTCTCTTTTTGAGAATCAATATAAGAACTTACATCCATGCCAGAGATACCCAACAGGGCACGTTGCACGGTGCCATACTTCTTCAAGTCGTCGACTACTTTATTCATAATGGCCGTAGGAATAGCGAAACCATAGCCTGAGAAAGAGCCCGTTTGTGAGTAAAGCATTGCATTAATACCCACAAGTTCTCCCTTTGCATTCACTAGAGCACCACCTGAGTTACCAGGATTAATAGCAGCATCTGTCTGAATAAAACTATCTATGCTACCAGGAGTGGCATTAAGCGAACGTGCTTTTGCACTGACAATACCTGCCGTCACCGTGGAAGTCAGACTAAAAGGATTGCCGATAGCAAGCACCCATTCACCGAGTTTCAGATTATCGGAATTGCCCACTTTAATGGCTTGTAATCCAGTGGCCTCAATCTTTATCAAAGCCAAATCGGTTGATTTATCCGTACCGATAATGCGGGCTTTAAATTCACGATTATCATTAAGCTTTACGGTCATTTCGTCTGCATCCTCCACCACGTGGTTATTCGTAACGATATAACCATCAGAGGTGAGAATCACACCAGATCCAGCACCCGAACGCTTCGGAGTTTGAATTTGGCGTTGCTGCGAACCACTATTTCCACGTCCAAAGAAATCACCGAAGAAATCGTCGAAGTCGAATGGCGATCCACCACCATTATATTGGATTGTTTGCGTTTTCCCGTTTGTTGTCACTTTAATATAAACCACTGAATTCACAGCGTTTTCGGCAGCATAAGTCAAATCTACAGGATTTGAGGGTACTGCTGTGGCAGCCACCGCGGGCGACTGCAAACCTAACGTGAGGGCCAATGCCCATAAGGGAAGATATTTACATGTCATAGCAAATATATAGTTTAGAATTCTTTGTTTCCAATAGAATAGCAAAAAGCATGCTATATTATATTGTTGACTAACATTTTATTGCTTTTTTGTCCAACGCTGCAAAAATACAACATGCAGACATAGGGTGTATGCGCAAAAAAGAAAAAATCCCGCTACCTTGCTATCTTTTAACATGTAAAAGAGGAATGGTAGGGGATTTTAAGGGTGTCGATGCAAATATAAATACTTATTTAATGGGATGAGAGTTAACAAAGAAATGATTTAGGGAATAGTTTTCACGTCGATGATACACAAAAGCACCTATTCTTTACCACGTCATCCGGATTTATTCGTCAACATAAAAGTCAAAGCACACCTGCGCCACCTTGCATCATTTCCCGTGTTGAGCGTAAAGGACGATTAGTCACATGAATTGTAAATGACTTGCTCTCACCTTGAAGTTTTATTTCGCGGTATTCAGGCTGAGCACCCATCATTTGATCAAAGATGTCGGGCACACGGACAATCTTATGTAAAGTTGCCTTAAATTTTTGTACTGGGATTGTATAGTCACCCGCCTTTTGAGGAGCAAAAACATATTGATTCCACACCAAAGTATAATAAATAAGTCCCTCATAGCGAGTACGTCCTGCCGTTGCATCGCGATTGATATCCAGTTTACGAAGCGTACACTTACCTTTTACCGAGAAATTTGTCAGACATTCAGCTTTCGCTATGGGAGCAGATGAATAGAGCACTACACTCACTAACATACTATCACCAGCATAGACTTGTTCTCGATCGGGCATAATACGTGCAAAGAGCGTTTCCTTTTCAGCTGCACTAAGAGGCAGACTGATGAGCAACAACAGAATGAATAAAGCCTTTCTCATAATCCAATGTAACACTAAATTAAATTTGAGATTCATCGTCCACGTTTAAATCGGCGAGCCATGCTTCCGAACTTGCATCGGAAGGCATACGCCAATCGCCACGCGGGCTGAGCGAGCAACTACCGACCTTAGGACCATCGGGCAGACACGAGCGCTTAAATTGTTGTGTAAAGAATCGACGGAAGAATACACGTAGCCATTTCAATATAATTTCTTTAGCAAACGCCGTTCCATTAGATGTACCATCAAAAGCCCTACATGCCAGATAGTATATCTTTTGCGGACTAAAGCCAAAACGAAGCGTATAATAGAGGAAGAAATCATGAAGTTCGTAAGGGCCTACAAGATCCTCCGTCACTTGCTTTATATTCCCATTTTCATCGGCAGGGATTAGTTCTGGACTAATGGGAGTAGCCACTATGTCGAGCAAAGTTTCGCGACTAGCCTCATCGGCCATGTTACGAGCAGCCCATGCCACAAGATGCTTCACTAACGTTTTGGGAATAGAAGCATTCACTCCATACATACTCATGTGGTCGCCATTATAAGTAGCCCAACCGAGAGCGAGTTCACTCAAATCACCCGTACCCACAACAAAGCCACCCATCTGACCAGCTGCATCCATTAATATTTGTGTACGCTCTCGTGCTTGTGAGTTCTCGTAAGTAAGGTCGCGTACATTGATATCGTGACCTAAATCTTTAAAATGCTGAGTCACGGCGGGCGCTATGCTAATTTCGCGAATTGTCACCCCCAATTCTTTCATCAAGTTTGTAGCATTGGTATAGGTGCGATCTGTTGTGCCAAAGCCAGGCATTGTAATACCTACGATACCTCTTCTGTCACGCTGCAAACGATCAAAAGCATGCACAGCTACGAGCAAAGCAAGCGTGGAGTCTAATCCACCACTAATGCCTATCACCACCGTTTTAGCATGCGTATGTTCGATACGACGTGCCAAAGCTTCACTTTGCATGCATACAATTTCCTCACAGCGCTCGTCTAACGCCTCACCTTCTGGCACAAAAGGATGAGCATCAATAGGGCGTGTTAGCGTAAAGGGAACATTACTAGTGTATGCCTCAAGGTCAACGACGCGCATCAAAGGCACACGTTCAATCTTAATTGCCCCAGCAAAGGACGTATTAAGTCGACGTTCTGCACGCAGGCGATCCACATCTATTTCACTACTAATAAGTTGTTCTTTCATAGCAAAACGTTCACCTTCGGCTAGCAGACCACCATTCTCCGCAATAAAAGCACGTCCGCTATATACAAGATCCTGCGTACTTTCGCCATAGCCGCTTCCTGCATATACATATCCCGCAAGCAGGCGCGCACTCTGATTAAGAATAAGGTTCTTCAGATAGCCAGCCTTTCCTATAAGTTCATTACTGGCACTCAGATTGAATATCAAGTCGGCACCTGCAAGAGCCAGATAATTACTAGGAGGAGCGGGAGCCCAGAGATCTTCACAAATTTCAACACCGAAAGTACAATGTGACGATTGAAACAAAAGATTCTTGCTCATAGGAACCGTTTGTCCACAGAATCGAAGCTCAGCTCCTTCACCAAGCGCCTCAGATGATGTAAACCAACGTTTTTCATAAAACTCCTTATAGTTAGGCAAGTACGTTTTCGGAACAAGGCCATGAATTTTACCTCGTTGTATCACGGCGGCACAATTAAAGAGCATACTATTGTATGCAATGGGCACTCCCACTAGCGCCGTCACGTTCAGATTACGACTAAATTCTATCAATTTTAGCAGCGAGGATTCCGCCTCATCAAGTAGGAGTTGCTGCGAGAAGAGATCTTGACATGTATAAGCTGTGATAGCGAGTTCGGGGAAACAGATTATTTCAATACCTTGTCCATCGGCCTGCGCCATCATATTTTCTATATGCTGCACATTAAAAGCACAATCGGCCACTCTGACGGTGGGCACTGCGGCAGCTACCTTAATAAATCCATTTTGCATATATTGTATACAGGCTATTCGCCATTTTTTGATTTTGAAAGTTTTATAAGTCTCCTTATTATATATATAATTTAAGTTTTCTCTAAAGAAAGTCGTTTCCTTATCTCGCGGGCATGTGATTGGGAATACTCATCTTAATTTCGGATTTAGTATATAATATATAGGTGTATGTTGGTTTAATGAAATTACGCGGATGTGCAAGCTTCTTTACCGAGAAGAATCATGCAATCGTCAAAGACCTACATTTATAGATATAAATCTCATTCGCGTGCATTTTGCTTAGCATATCCGCGTAATCATAAAAATGGCTGTACCAGTGATGTGATGAAACTCCGAGTAAAATAAGATTTGAGCTCCAGCCCATCTCTGTAATCCGACCCTACGACAAGCGCATATCGGCACGCCATTGAAGGACTGGTTGACTCGGTGTTCAGATTATTATTGATGAGTATCCCAATCTAACCGGTACAGCCTAAATGATGTTGCAAATATACAATCATCTCTGCGTTGCTCCAAACGTTTTCTTCACTTTTTTGCAGATTATTCTATTTTTTCAAATTTCAGAGAAGAGCTTGCGCTTATTTCATTTTTTATTTATAAGTTTACCGCTCATATAGGCTTATACCATATAGATTCCGAGATAATAAGACCAAGAGTTTACAATTCTTTTCAACCATTCTTCTACATGAAAACACTTTCTTTCTCCCTAACATACCATACTCATAATGGCGAACGCCCAGAGTTAGTCTATTCCATTGATGATCTGCCCATGATCTTTTCACCTATGCATAGCACCAATGGTTATGAATGGTCGGTCATAATCGAGGTTCCCGATGATTGTCGGCACATCCGACATGCCTACCAAATCATAGATAATCGTGGACAGTCTGTGCGCATTGAGAAGAACGATTGGCGATTCTTTCAGTTTCAACATCGTTCGGATGTATGTTTCATTGACGCATGGACCAATTACGCTTTAGACTCTATCTATCACAAAGCTGCTTTTGCAAAATGCATCATGCAACCTCGTGGAGGTGAGAAACTTCATATGGAACTACTTTCGTCGGCCGCTCTGCTCATTTTACATACACGACCGCCACGTAAGGGCTTCAAATGGGCAGTAGTAGGAAGTTGTCATTCTCTAGGCAATTGGAACGTGGAGAAAGCTATTCCACTCAATCGTACGGGTACGTATGAATGGACTACCGCCTTGTCTAGAAAAGATTTTGAACAAGGATTTGAATATAAATATCTTCTCGTAGACACCTTCGACTCCAAGCATGTGATATGGGAAGAGGGCAATAATCGCTCCATACCTCCCACATCACACACCGAACGCGCCTCCATCGTACGTCAAGATGAGACGCCACAGATTGACAACCCCCTATGGAAAGGCGCTGGTTGTGTGATTCCTGTGTTCTCGTTACGCAGTGAACAGAGTATGGGAGTGGGAGATTTTGGCGACTTGCTCACTTTTATTCGATGGGCAGCTAGCTGTGAACTCACCGCCGTACAACTTCTGCCAATCAATGATACCACACGAAGTGGCTCTTGGCACGATTCCTATCCCTACAATGGAATTTCTGTGTTTGCCCTCCACCCCATCTATCTTGATACGAGAAAGTGGACCACTGTTCCATTTTATAAAGAGTTTCAGAATAAGGCAAAGACGCTAAATGCTTTGCCAGAACTCGACTATGAAGGCGCTTTCCAACTGAAGATGGAATTTGCACGACGACTTTACCATTCCTCTTATGGAAAACGCACCATTTTATCGGCCGACTTCAAAAATTTCTGCGAAGCCAATGCGCATTGGCTTTCTCCTTATGCCCAATTCTGCACATTGCGAGACCTCTACCATTCAGCAGATTTTCGTGCATGGCCAGAACAGGCATCTGCCACTCGAGAAGAAACAGTTTTCCTCAAGAATCACCCCGAGCAAGAGAATAATCTCACATTCTACAAATACCTACAATTCTTGCTCGACAAACAGATGACTCGTGTACATGAAGAGGCACGTCAACTAGGAATTATCCTCAAAGGAGATATTCCTATTGGAATCAGCCGAGATAGCGTACCTGCTTGGACAGACGGACAGCTATTTCATTTCAACGGACAAGCAGGAGCTCCTCCCGATGATTTTGCAGTTCACGGACAGAATTGGGGATTTCCTACTTACAATTGGAACGAAATGGCAAAGGATGACTATCAATGGTGGCGTATGCGCTTAAAACACATGGAGCGATTCTTTGATGCATACCGCATTGACCATGTATTGGGATTTTTCAGAATATGGGAAGTTCCTTTCAACCAAATATATGGACTACTAGGACAGTTCCGCCCCGCCCTACCCTATACAGCTAGCGAAATCCACGATTGGGGATTGCCTCTCGACATAGAACAGCTCTGCACGCCAATGCTGTCATATCATCGCTTAACTGAAATCATAGAGACTACGGGTAATAACGAATTTGCACAGCTATATCTCAACCATAAAGGCGAAGCCTACGAACTAAAGCAGAAATTCCGTTCGCAACGCTATATTCTAGAAAACATACCAGAAGGAAAAACGCGTCAGGCTTTGCTCGACCTAGTTTGTGAAGTCCTTTTCGTGCGCGACGCTGACAACCCAGAACTCTTCCATCCAAGAGTTTCGGCACAAGGCACACATAGATTCCAAGACCTTTCTGCCACAGAGAAAGAAGCATTTAATCGACTTCACGACCATTTCTTCTACCAGCGCAACAATGCCTTTTGGGCAGAAACTGCCATGAAGAAGATTCCTATCATTACGCAAAATCGAGACAATGAAAATCCTCAACTCTCTCTCTATCCCATAGACGGTGATGGAATGCTTCCTTGCGCAGAAGATTTGGGCATGGTACCCGCATCCGTCAAGGGTGTACTCGAGCGTTTGAGTATTCTTTCTCTTGAAATTCAGCGCATGCCCAAAGAATATGGTTTAGAATTTGGCATTCTCAACCACAACCCCTACCTTTCCGTAGCAACTATTGCCACACACGATATGCCACCCCTGCGACTTTGGTGGACACAAAATCAATCCACAACACAACGTTTTTGGAATCAAGTACTCCACCATCCAGATAAAGCCCCTCTGCAAGCTTCGCCCGAAGTATGCGAAGAAGTAATTGCACAGCATATCCAATCACCATCAATGCTTTGCCTACTTTCCTTACAAGATTGGCTTGCCATTTCACCCACGCTTAGGTGCCCACATCCCGAACGAGAGCAAATCAACGTACCCTCCAACCCTAATCAGTATTGGAACTATCGCATGCACCTCTCATTAGAACACTTACTGCTTGCCTCTGATTTTAGCGAAAAAGTAAAAGGTCTCACGGCTCTACGATATTCAACCACTTACACAGCCCATTCTTGATTCCCCATATTAAACGCAATTCGGTTCATCGGAACGAGCGTAAGACTGAAATGTATAG
Organism: uncultured Prevotella sp.; assembly: GCA_900541575.1. Taxonomy (GTDB): domain Bacteria; phylum Bacteroidota; class Bacteroidia; order Bacteroidales; family Bacteroidaceae; genus Alloprevotella. Next base: position 77,951 of record UQKO01000004.1, on the reverse strand, counting down.
ATGACTCATTACTACAAGCTCCTGGGGTATTTCCCCTAGGAGCTTGTTGCAATCTATAACGGGTAAGGATTTGAAAATGGGTCAGAGGATATTTCCAGTTGGTATGATGAGGAAAGCGACTTATATGCGGCCGTCCACAGATGTACATCTTTCCGTCCACAGATGCCCATTTTGCCGTCCACAGATGACCATCTTTCCATCGTTCACCGCCCAGTGACTCATCGTTCAACGCCCAGTGACTGATCGTTCACCGCCCAGTGACTGAGCGTTCACCGCCCGGTGAACGATGGGAAAGTCTTCAACGAGAGACGGAATAACCTAGGTTTTAGCATGATAATGACGAAGTTCGAAACTCTCCGTTCGCTGTTTATGAAATACTCCGTTCACAATGGCACAGAACTAGGACATTTTGTTAAACTATATTTCTCTTGCGCTCTGCTCCACTCACAAAAAAACAAGCATTTCCTTTGCTTATCTAATATGAAGCCGTAACTTTGAGTTCGATTTGAACTGTCCGTGTACTACGAGAAGTCATATCACAAAATACAACTTATTGAATATCAAAATATGTACGACGAATATATTGAACTTACGATTCAAGGTATTACCCGAGGCAAAGAATTGGAAGATGCTTACATTTTAGTACTACGAGCCGCGAAGGAAGATGGTTTTTTCCCCGTGCTGATTGACAAACATGGTTTCGAAACCATCTACGAAGCCATGCAAAATCACGACTATACATGTGCACACATGATGAATCTGCTGGCTGAGCGCATGTGCGTGCCCATGCAAGGGATGAGAATATTACGTCCTTCGGATGGTAAAACGATGGCTTTGGTTGACTTTCAATGCTCGGATCAACTCATTTCTATCACTGTACCCATAGCTGAAGCAATTGTGGCAACTTTGGAGAAAAATAAGTCTATATGGGTGGACAAGGCAATGTATGAGCGCCAGATTAAGTTCAATCCTTCAGACCAAAGCATGGCTCTTCCTATCACTGCAATGAATAAAGAGCTGCTAGAAAATGCACTTCAGTCGGCCGTAAAGGAGGACAACTTTGAACTTGCCTCCATCCTTCGCGATGAATTAAACAAACGTAAACACCTCGCTAAAATGGAAAAGATATCGAGGACCGAAACTATCGACGGGGATGCACAAAAACTAGCTGAAACAGACTCTCCCCTTACAGACTATCAAGGTTCGGATAATCCAACAAGCAAAGGAAACGAGCAAGGATAGAATAGTGACATTGACGAGTTTAGCTTCAAAAGCAAACAAGAACAACAGGAATGAAAGAGAACCATATATTTTATAGTCCAGAAGTAGCACAAGATATATTCGAACTTCCAGAGGAAGAAGCCAAGCATGCCGTACGTGTGCTGCGAATGCAAGAGGGTGATGCACTGACAATCACCGATGGAATGGGCTTTTTCTACGAAGCTCATATCACATTGGCATCGAATAAGCATTGTGCTTTCTCGGTAGACAAGAAATGGGCTGACCATAAATTGTGGCAAGGAGAAATCAATCTAGCTGTAGCTCCCACCAAGAATATGGATCGCATTGAGTGGCTCGCAGAGAAAGCTACAGAGATTGGTGTGGATCATATCTATCTAATCAACTGCGACAATTCTGAACGACGCATTGTGAAGACCGAGCGATTGGAGAAAATCATAATTTCTGCCATGAAGCAAAGTCACAAGGCTTTTAAACCACAGATTGTTCCCATGACATCCTTCAAGGATTTTATGAAAATACCCTATGAAGGGCAGCGGTTTATTGCCCACTGCTATTCTCCAGAAGACACCAAAGGAGAAGAAAGCATTCACCTTTCAGGAAGAAATTTCTTGGGAGATTTGGTTGACGAAGATGTAAAATCTCTCGTAATGATTGGTCCAGAAGGAGATTTCAGCATTAGAGAAGTTAAACAAGCAGAAGAGAATGGTTTTCAACCAATTAGCTTAGGTAAAAGTAGACTAAGAACAGAAACTGCAGCTCTTGTTGCCGTACACTTGATGTATTTGGCCAAGAGGAATAAAGCATAAGGAGCCATGTCGAGAAAAAAGATCTACATTCTATCATCTATTGCCATCATTTTTGTGGCAGCTATCCTATGGGGTTGCATTTACTTATTTGCTCCGAAGAGTTACGAAGACCTGATTCCTGCACAGGCCAAGATGGTGGTTCGATTGCAACCTTCTGAGAGCAATGCACAAGATTTGAAAAATATAATTGATGCTGTTGGGATAAGCACAGAAGGCGTGGATGCGAGTCAGCCTCTATATGCTTTCATCACCCCCAATGAATATATAGGCTTTGTGGCCAAGGTGGCTGATGAAAATGCAATAAAGAAAGCATTCAATGGACTCGTTGTTCAGAAAAAGTGCCAATCCATCGAGATTTCCGATGGACAGAGCTGGGTTTGGATAAACTCTGGATGGCTCGTCACTTGGACTAGCCGTTACCTCTTAGCGATTGGTCCGGGACTGGCAAGTGAACGCGATGTGTTACGACAAACGGCTATCTCGTTGGCCAACTCGGGCGATTGTTTTAAAGACTCCCCCTCCTTTAAACGGCTGCAAGATGAGAAAGGCTTTATGCAGATCTTTGCTTTAATGGATGCTTTGCCTACTCCTTACAACATGATATTCCGCCAAAACATCCCATCTAACTGCGACCCTTCGGCTGTGGAAATCTATGCAAGTGCGGAAAAATCAAAAGGAGGCAAGACTTTAATTAATAGTCATATAGAAAGTGAAAATCAAGATATTCTAGCTTGTATTGACCAGTACGAAAAAAGTAAGAAGCATTTAGATGTGATGAATCAGACGGCCGTAGACTCGGCTTTATTCTATATGGCCACTAGCTTTCAAGGAAAAGATTTACTCGATGTACTGAAAACAGACGCTACACTTAGAGGGCTCTTGCTTGGCATAAACCAAACAATTGATGCAGATAAAATAATGGGTAGCACTAATGGCGTGTTTAGCATAGAACTTGGTGGATTCAACAAGGATTGGACACCCACTTTCTGTGTGAAAGGCGAAAGCCCATTGTACAATCTTTTTGCTGATGCAGATTATTGGATGGAAAGCGCCAAGAAACAACATCATGTAACACTGAAACGAATCTCTTCTGACGACTACTTTCTGAGTAATGAAAAAGAGCAAGTGAAATTTGGGCAGAATGTTCAACAAGGGATCTACTACTTTGCAACGCCCTCGATGGAATCAAGGATTTCTGCACCCATCTTTATGCAGGAATCTAACACAAAGAAGGATCCCATCATTTATCTTAGCATAAACTTGCGTCATCTCTTCCAACAGCCAAGCATGCAGGAAGGAGCCATCTCGACAATTCTCAAAACATTACTTCCTGGAAGCAATCGTCTTACCTACAAATCCTTTGTCGGACGAAAAGGACAGATGATTATTGAGTAAGTAAAGGATTAGACAAAGATGGTTCTATGGTTGAAAACAGTTCACCTATTCGAACTTAGACTTCTCACACCAACCACCTCTATACATCATAAATAAACAACAAAAGAACGTGCAAACAATTTGTTTAGCAAACGTGCTTCCGCAAGTGTTTAGTAATGTCACGGACTTGAAAAGCGACGTTTGGAAAAAGAATATTCAGTTTGAAAAAGGCAAGACATATCTCGTAGAAGCCATGTCGGGCACAGGAAAATCTACGCTTTGTAGCTATATCCTAGGTTATCGACACGACTATACAGGACGAATTCGCTTCGACCAAACGGATATTAAAGACCTATCTATCAGTGATTGGGTGGGAATACGCAAACAAAGTATTAGTCACCTTTTTCAAGAACTTCGGCTCTTTCCCGAACTAACCGCGATGGAGAATATCCAGATAAAGAATAATCTGACTGAATGGAAAGATAAAGCTGAAATCACGCGTTGGTTTGAAATGCTTGGCATTGCTGACAAGGTGGATTCCAAAATAGGACGAATGAGTTTCGGACAACAACAACGCGTAGCCATGATTCGTGCGCTTGTTCAGCCCTTCGACTTCATCCTGGCCGATGAGCCCATCAGCCATTTGGATGATAAGAACTCCATCTTGATGGCCGAACTCATGATGACCGAAGCAAAGAAACAAGGAGCGGGTGTCATCGTGACAAGTATCGGTAAACACATGGACTTGCCATACGATAGAATCTATCGATTGTAAAAATCAATATACTGCACGCAAGAATCTATTTTCTTTAAAAGAACTTAGGATCGAACGCCATGATTAAAATCAACAAACTGCGCACAAGCGCCTTAATTCATTAGAATCAAATGAACCTCATTTGGAAACTATTACGTCAGCATATCAGTCCGCTTCAGTTGGCAGGCTTTTTCTTTGCCAATTTATTCGGAATGTGGATTATGATGCTAGGCATACAGTTTTATAAAGATATCGTCCCTATCCTGTCGGAAGAAGACAGTTTCATCAACAACAATTTTCTCGTTGTATCGAAACATATCACAACCATTGGAACGCTTTCTGGTCGTAGCAATGCATTCTCTACTTTCGACATTGCCGATATTGCTCGCCAACCGTTCTGTAAGAAAGTGGGAGCTTTCACCTCGTCGCAATATAAAGTTTCGGCAGCTATGGGCATGAAAGGCTCCGCCCCACTCAACACGGAGATGTTCTTTGAAGCCGTTCCCGATAGCTTTGTAGACGCTAAAGCACAAGATTGGAAATACGAGGAAGGTGATACAGAAGTGCCTGTTATCCTGCCACGTACTTACATAGCTCTCTACAACTTTGGTTTTGCACAAAGTCGCAACCTACCCAAAGTGAGCGATGGCCTTGTGAGCATGATTGATATGAATATATTCATTAATGCCAACGGACAACATGCGCAATTCAAAGGAAAGGTCTTGGGCTTTTCAAGCCGACTGAACACCATTTTGGTGCCCCAACGTTTCATTGATTGGAGTAACGCCACCTATGAGCCTGGCAAGACAGAAGACCCTTCACGCGTAATTCTAGAGGTGAATAGCCCAACCGACTCACGCATAGCACAATACATGCAACAGAAAGGCTACGACGTAGAGGATAATAAACTCGATGCAGGAAAAACCACCTACTTCCTCCGCGTAGTAGTGAGCATGGTTATGCTCGTAGGACTGCTCGTAAGCGTGCTTTCGTTCTACATTCTCATGCTCAGCATCTACTTGCTCGTGCAGAAAAACACACAAAAGCTCGAAAACCTTTTGCTCATTGGTTATAGCCCCAATCGCGTGAGCCGCCCTTACCAATTGCTCACATTAGGAATGAATGCAGTCACACTCATTTTTGCATTCTTTCTTCTTATGGGCGTGCGCGATTACTATATGCACGTGATTGGTGTAATATTCCCCACTGTAAAAGGCGGAAGCATGTGGCCTGCCATTTTTACGGGAGGAGGCATATTCATATTAGTGTCAATCTTTAATATCATTGCCATTCGCAGGAAAGTAATGAACATTTGGAAACGCAAGGAATGATTTTATGAAAGAATTATCCGCATTATATACACAATGGAAAGGCTGCGCGCCTCTACTTACAGAAGAACTTCCCCAAGCAGGAAGCAACCGAAAATATGTGCGATTCACCGATGAGGATGGGCATTCCGTTATCGGTGTGATAGGCACATCGGTCAGAGAAAATGAATGCTTTATTTACCTCTCCAAGCATTTCACTGAGAAGGGGCTACCCATGCCCCAAATACTAGCAGTAAGTACCGATTCCACACGTTATCTTCAAGAAGATCTAGGTACTACCTCGCTATACGACGCTTTAGCAGATGCCCGAAAAACGGGCTATCAATATGGAGACGCAGAGAAAAAACTGCTTATAAAGACCATTCGCCAATTGGCTCATATTCAGACCGAAGGCGCTGAAGGACTTGACTACGATCGGTGCATTCCACCCATCAAATTCAACGAACAAGCGGCGATGTTCGACCTCAACTACTTTAAATATAGTTTTCTGAAAACAACTGATCTACCCTTCGATGAGATTCAACTCGAGGCAGACATGCAACAGATGGCTCTAGATTTAACAGCTTGCACACGAGGAAAACATTATTTCCTCTATCGCGATTTCCAGGCAAGAAATGTTATGCTAAAAAACGGAGAGCCCCATTTCATAGACTATCAAGGCGGCATGAAAGGTCCGTTGCAGTATGACGTGGCCTCCTTCCTATGGCAAGCATCTGCGCATTATCCACAAACTTTGCGCGAAGAAATCATTGAGTGTTACATCAACGAATTAAAGCATTTACTCCCTAGATTCGACAAGGAGGCATTTCGCAAAGAGCTTCAACTTTTCGTGCTATTTCGCATGATGCAGGTGCTTGGCGCTTACGGCCTGCGTGGTTATGTGGAGAGAAAGGAGTATTTTTTGAACAGCATCCCCTTAGCCATTGAGAATATGCGCGAAATGTTGGCGTTACAGGTGGCGAAACCCTACCCATATCTCAATCAGATATTGAACAAACTAGTAGCCTTGCCGCAATTTCAAAGAAAGCAGGCTGTTGCTAAGAAACCCATGGATTTGGGGAAAGCCTCCGTTTCAAAATACGATGGCAAAGGTCCTTTGGTGGTAAGAGTTTTCAGTTTTAGCTATAAAAAAGGCATTCCCGAAGACACATCAGGCAACGGTGGAGGCTACGTGTTCGACTGCCGAAGTACACACAATCCTGGTCGATACGACCAATATAAGCCCCTCACTGGATTAGATCAGCCAGTTATTGACTTTTTGGAGAACGATGGAGAGATTCTAACCTTCCTCAAATCGGTGTACAAACTGGCCGATGCCCACGTAAGCCGCTATATAGAACGCGGATTTACCGACCTCATGTTCTCATTTGGTTGCACTGGTGGACGTCATCGCAGCGTGTATTCAGCCCAGCACTTGGCAGAACATATCCACAAGAAGTTTGGTGTGGAAGTAAGGCTCTGCCATAGAGAACAAAATATAGCTACCACGTTACCCAACGAAAAGGTTCTATAGAAATCTACTCAAAGTGGGAGATTCTCTGATTTTCTTCCTCAGTTACAAGCCATTTAAAACGTAGTATGTCAACTTTGTTGTGCAATATTACACGCTATAAGGCATTTTCTGAAGTCAGTAATTGTGTTAAGGTTTTCTAAAAATAAAGCGAAGAGACTAGCATTTCAAAGAAATAACTGTAACTTTGCTTTACAAGATGTAGGATTTATGGATAAAAGGAACAATTTTGAAGACATCTGCAATGCTTTAGATTCTGATAATCTGCAATTAGCGCAGCAGCTTATTGAAGAGAAGCACGCAGAAATGGGCAAGTCCTCCACGCTACTCTATTTAAAAGGGAAGCTCTACATGAAGCAGTCGCAGTGGGGAAAAGCCATCAGTTGTTTTCTGCAGTCGGAAAAGATTGAACCCAACGAGCCAGCTCGTCAATGTCGTGAGATGTTGATCGACATCATGCAATTCTACAATAAAGATATGTATAATCAGTAAAAATCACGCTTTGGCTATGCTAAGAACACGTCTTAATGCATTATGCTCTCCTATGCATAGAGAAATTGTTTCCTATAAATATAGTCAAGCTAAGAATTATAAAATATGAGCAAGATAAGAGGTGCCCTTATCATCGACACCAACAGATGCAAGGGATGCGGACTTTGCGTAGTAGCATGTCCGACACACACACTTGCACTGACATCAAAAGAAGTCAACCACAAAGGGTATGCATTCTGTGAAGAAATTAACGATACATGTATCGGATGCGCATCTTGTGCAATTGTATGCCCAGATGGTTGTATTAGTGTATTCAAAGCAAAAGAGGAATAATGCGCTTCGCACTATTGAATGAGTTTTAAAAGATCTTTCTCAACCTAATGATAATGTGTTCACGTTAACTTGTACTGTCATACACAGATGAATATCACAACGCATTTTCACATTCACTCATTCATTCTCAAAGTTGCATCCATGAAGCAACCTCGAAAGGGCGCTCTCACCTCCTTAAAGAATAAAAAGTATCAAAGCGAACAGATGCGTACTCCGATTTCACGTCAATGAAGAAGGAATCCTAGTACATTGAAGAGTTTGCCAAGACTTTAATCATACTTCTATGAAAGAAGAAAACGAAGTACTCCTACTAAAAGGAAACGAAGCCATCGCACGTGCAGCTATACGTTGCGGATGTGATGGATATTTTGGATATCCCATTACGCCTCAAAGCGAAGTGCTCGAAACACTCGCAGAGTTGAAGCCTTGGGAAACCACAGGCATGGTGGTGCTACAAGCCGAAAGCGAAGTAGCTTCTATCAATATGCTTTATGGTGGAGGCGGATCTGGCAAAAGAGTGATGACCTCATCCTCTTCGCCTGGTGTGGCCTTGATGCAAGAAGGCATTAGTTATATGGCAGGAGCTGAAGTGCCTGGACTAATTGTCAACGTGCAACGTGGAGGTCCTGGACTAGGAACCATTCAGCCCTCCCAAAGTGATTATAATCAAGCCACACGTGGCGGTGGTAATGGCGACTACAACGTGATTGTACTTGCTCCTGCTTCCGTACAGGAAATGGCAGACTTTGTAGATTTAGCTTTTACTTTAGCATTTCGTTACAGAAACCCGGCCATGATTCTGTCCGATGGCGTTATCGGACAGATGATGGAAAAAGTGGTGCTTCCACCATTTAAGAAGCGTCGTACAGAAGAAGAGATTGCCAAAGAATGCCCCTGGGCAGCCAATGGTCATGGTCTCAAGAAACGCGAGCCCAATGTGATCACCTCACTCGAGCTTGATCCTGCTAAGATGGAACAGAAAAATCTCCACTTACAAGAAAAATATCAGACCATCAAAGACAAAGAAGTTCGCTACGAAACTCAGCAAACAGAGGATGCAGAATATTTGATTGTAGCCTTTGGCTCCGCCGCACGCATTTCACAGAAAGCCATGGAAATTGCTCGCAAACGCGGCATAAAGGTTGGTCTTTTCCGTCCCATTACGCTTTGGCCTTTCCCTGAAAAAGAGATTAAAGCATTAAGTAAGAAAGTCAAAGGTATGCTCGTAGTCGAAATCAATGCAGGACAGATGATTTTCGATGTGCGTTGCGCTGTAGAAGGCTCTGTCCCCGTAGAACATTATGGTCGACTAGGCGGTATCGTGCCCGACCCCGACGAAATTATTGATGCGTTGCAAAGCATGCAGAAGAAAAATGATTCGCGATGCCTTTGACAGAGAAATGGAATTAGCAACAGATATAAAATGCAGCATACAACTGCAATAGAATAAGATCTGATTGTCAACAACAACCCCCTCCAAAAGTAAAACGCATTATTGCTATAAATATAATTGTGATTATTCCGCATTCCCAATACTATTATGCCATCAACAGAAAATAACGACATATTAGAACGACTCCGACATCCAGAAAGGACAAAAGAATCTCGTCGTCAGATAACTCGCAATCTGTTTATCCGAAACATACTGAATAGTATTTTCATCCTTATAGCACTTATAGCCATGATAGGAATTTTAATAGACAAGGCGCATCTGATGATATGGTATGCTATTGGCTTGTTCTCTGTCATCATCAAAATGGTTGAGGTGATGCTCAGAATGCCAGGAATAAAGAACAAATAACAGCAAAGTCCCATGACAAGAGAAGATATTATCAAGCCAGAGAATTTGGTCTACGAAAAGCCCAAATTACTAAACAATATAGACATGCACTATTGTCCTGGCTGCTCACATGGCGTTGTTCACAAACTGATTGCCGAAATTATTGCCGAAATGGGCATGGAAGAAAAGACAATAGGCATCAGCCCAGTAGGATGCGCTGTATTTGCCTATCGATATGTAGACATTGATTGGCACGAAGCCGCTCACGGACGCGCTCCAGCACTTGCAACAGCTTGTAAGCGCCTTTGGCCCGACCGATTGGTCTTTACCTATCAAGGAGACGGCGACTTGGCTTGTATTGGCACAGCAGAAACTATTCATGCCCTCAATCGTGGAGAAAACATCACCATGATTTTTATCAACAACGCCATCTATGGAATGACGGGTGGACAAATGGCACCTACCACCCTTTTGGGCATGAAAACGGTAACTTGTCCTTATGGCCGTGATCCCAAGCTTCATGGTTATCCACTCAACATTACTGACCTCGCTGCTAAACTTGAAGGGACAGCCTATGTCACTCGACAAAGTGTACACAGCGTTGCTGCCATAAGAAAGGCTAAGAAAGCTATTCGCCATGCTTTTGAAAACTCTATGCAAGGAAAAGGTTCCAACTTGGTGGAAATTGTGTCAACTTGTTCCTCGGGTTGGAAATTATCTCCGATAAAAGCCAATCAATGGATGGAAGAACATATGTTCGACTTCTACCATATTGGTGATTTGAAGGATAAATAATCATACGAAATGAAACAAGAAATCATCATATCTGGATTTGGCGGACAAGGCGTATTGTCAATGGGTAAGATCTTAGCGTATGCAGCGCTAATGGAAAAGAAAGAAGTTACATGGATGCCCGCCTACGGCCCAGAGCAACGCGGTGGAACAGCCAACGTAACTGTAATTATTAGCGATGAACCTATATCTTCGCCCATTCTTAGCTCGTACGATACTGCCATTCTACTCAATCAGCCTTCGCTTGATAAATTCCAATCAAAGGTAAAAACTGGCGGAACACTCATCTACGATAGCTTTGGCATCATAGACAAACCCTCACGCACAGATATCATATCATGGCACATTCCTGCTATGGAAACTGCTGCAGAAATGTCTATGATGAAATGCTTCAACATATTCATCTTGGGTGGTTTCCTCAAAGTACATCCTATCGTTTCAATAGAAAGCGTAATGAAAGCATTACACAAAACGCTTCCCGAACGCCATCACGACTTGCTACCAATGAACGAACAAGCGATACTTAAAGGCAGAGATATTATAAGCAAGCAATAACGTTATAATACCTCGGGCAATAACACATCCACGAAATCCAAGGATAATATATTTCCGAATTTTCATATTGCTCTAAAGTACTCACTCGGAGGCCTTCAAGCCACAAATATGAAATTTGGATATCTTTTCAAGGATAATCATTGTATTAATGCCCCATTTACATAAACAAGCAAAAACCATAAATTATGGCAAATCGCAAACAACTCAAGAAAAGCGTAAAAAGGATCTCAGCAGACCTCTTTGCTGACTGTGTAGCACTCAGCATGTGCCAACAAGCTGACAAGGAGACACTCGAACAATTGATGAAAGAGATTCTAAAGCTTCACGAAGAGTACGTGGCACGCATCAGTCATACCGAAAAGGACTCTGAAAAGGAGTTTTACAAAAAATTCAAAACTGAATTCACTCAAAAAGTGAACGACTTGAACGATCGTATTATCAAGGCTTAAACGAATGTGAGGGGTCAAGTTATTCCAAGCGGACACAATTATGTGTCGGGAAAAGAATACTTGACCCCTCATTGGCTACTTTCCTGTTTATCTATTGGCAAAATCGTTGGCAGACATATAAAAGTTTACGAGGAGCATATTATTTAGATTTCAACTGTACAAATAACTACAGATGTCGCTAATTAATGAAGCTCATCACCCATCGACCAACAAATATCAAGAATCAAATACACATGATTAAGAATATCTGTAAAAAAATTCTCTTTTCCTGGTGGGGATGGAGCTATCACGTCACAGAGCCCACCCCAGAAAAATGCATTATTTGCATTGCCCCACATACGAGTAATTGGGATTTTCTCATAGGGAAACTCTATTATACAGCAATGGGAAGAACTTCCAACTTTCTCATGAAGAAAGAATGGTTTAAGGGACCATTAGGTAACTTGTTTCGTAAAATGGGAGGCATCCCAGTTGAAAGGAGCAAGCATACAAGCCTTACCGACCAATTGGCAGAACAAGCCAAAATGTCTAATCATTTTTCACTCGCCGTCACACCCGAAGGAACACGTTCAAAAGTTGAAACCTGGAAACGGGGTTTTTATTATATAGCCTTAAAGGCCAATCTCCCCATACTACTCTATGCACTCGACTATTCTCAAAAAAAGATTGTGTGTACGCGCACAATTCTTCCCTCAGGAAATGTAGATGAAGACATGCGCTCCATTATGCAGTATTATGCCCAATTTCAAGGAAAGCATCCAGAAAAATTTACTATCGAGAAACTATAAATCTTCAGATGGTGACAACAAAATGCTACAAAATTGAGACATTCGCAAACTTTTTCTACCTTTTGTTTGTTTATTTACAAAATATGCTTTACATTTGCAGCATAAACAAACAAAACCATAGAAATATGTTACGCAATTTCGTTTCCAATATGCATTGTTGGCGTAGCTTACAACTTTTTGTCGTAAGCTGACTCTATATACCCCATAAGAATGCCATAGTTGATTATGATATCCCAAAGGCGGCTCGTCAGGACTTACGACGATGCCGCCATTTTATTTATCCTATTTTAAGGAAGAGAGGAACAACGAAAGAGCATACTTGCGCAAAGAGAGAAACGGATAGAACAACCACCAAAGTATATATAAATACAAAAACTTACACAATATGAGCCAATACGACGTTACTGACAATGGATACTTCGGAAGATACGGAGGATCCTACATTCCTGAGATTCTACAGAAATGCGTGGAAGAATTGAAAAAAAACTATCGAAAAGTAATAGATAGCGAAGATTTTAAGCAAGAATTTGCCGAACTCCTACGCGATTACGTAGGTCGTCCTTCACCACTCTACCTCTCTAAGAATCTAAGTAAGCTTCATGGATGCAAGATTTATCTAAAACGTGAAGACCTCAACCATACAGGTGCTCACAAAATTAATAATGCCATAGGTCAGATTCTTCTTGCTCGCAGAATGGGTAAGAGCCGCATTGTAGCAGAGACAGGTGCTGGACAGCACGGAGTCGCCACAGCTACAGTATGTGCTTTGATGGGCATGCCCTGCATAATCTATATGGGTGCATTGGATGTAAAGCGTCAACGTCCGAACGTAGAAAAGATGAAACTTCTTGGTGCAGAAGTCGTAGCCGTAGAAAGCGGAAATCAGACACTTAAAGATGCCTGTAACGAAGCTATTCGTGATTGGTGTTGCCATCCTGAAGATACATTTTACCTAATCGGATCTACGATGGGTCCCCATCCCTACCCCGACCTCGTAGCTCGCTTGCAAAGCGTAATTAGTACAGAAATCCGTAAACAATTACAGGAAAAAGAGGGGCGACCTACCCCCGACTATTTAGTTGCTTGCATAGGCGGCGGATCCAATGCAGCAGGAACAATCTTCAATTTCCTCGACGATAAAGACGTGAAGATAGTTTATGCTGAAGCTGGCGGTAAAGGTGTAGATTCAGGCATGACAGCAGCTACGCTCAATATTGGCGAAGAAGGTGTACTTCACGGATTCCGTTCACTCGTAATTCAAGACGAAGATGGTCAGATTGTCGAACCATATTCCATCTCGGCAGGCCTTGACTATCCAGGAATTGGTCCGCTTCATGCCCACCTCGTAAAAACGGGAAGAGCCCAAGCCCTTGCCATCAATGACGACGAAGCCCTTGCCGCTGCCTACGAACTTAATCGATTGGATGGTATTCTGCCCGCTCTTGAATCAGCTCACGCTTTGGGCGCGCTTCATCGCCTCAAGTTTAAGCCCACAGATATCGTAGTGCTCACACTCTCTGGCCGTGGCGACAAGGATATGGACACTTATCTAAAATATGCTCCGCAGTATATGACAAAATAAAGACATAATGGAGAAATTGCCTAAGCAAATTCTCCATTATTTCCACCAAATAGGTTTACTCGTCAACACAAGATATACAGAATGAATTCTACCACACAATCATACCATTATAAAGTTAGAACCATCAAACTTCCTGGGGATTTGAGCACGCCTGTGAGCACTTACTTGAAAGTTCGCGACCTCTTTGCTCAAAGCGCTTTGATGGAAAGTTCAGACTATCATGGTTCTGAAAACAACAAATCGTTCATCGGGTTAGAACCTATTGCCTCATTTAGCGTGAGCCATAACATGGCCATCTTCAACTTGCCCAATCAAACTCAAATTGAACGCAATATCAATTCCTCTTACAGCGTAGCTAATGCCTTTGAGGACTTTATTGGTCAGTTTCACGTAGAAGGCAAAGATAGTGGTTATTGCGGACTCTATGGCTACACCTCATTCAATGCTATTCGATATTTTGAGAATATAGATGTAAAGGACAGTAAGGAAGCACGTAACGATGCACCCGACATTCATTATATTCTTTACAAATATCTTCTTGTATTCAATGATTTCAGCAGTGAGCTCAAGTTGCTCGAAATGCACAGAGAAGGTGAAAAGAGTGGATCCGAACGAATTGTTCGCGCCGTTATGAGTCGCAACTACGCCACTTATGCGTTCCATGCCGTAGGGCCTACGATTTCCCCACTTACAGATGAGGAACACAAGGCTAACATTCGCCGAGGCATAGCCCATTGCAAACGTGGTGATGTGTTCCAAATAGTACTCTCACGCCGTTTTATTCAAAAATATCAAGGCGACGATTTTGAACTATATCGTGCTCTTCGTCGTATCAACCCATCACCCTATCTGTTTTATTTCGATTTCGGTGGATTTAGAATTTTCGGTTCTTCGCCTGAGACTCATTGTCGCATAGAAGACAATGGCATGGCCTATATCGATCCTATCGCAGGAACAACTCGCCGTCAAGGTACACGAGTTGCCGATCTTGAAGCAGCTCAAGCACTACTTGCCGATCCCAAAGAGAATGCCGAACACACCATGCTGGTAGATTTAGCGCGCAACGATTTAAATCGTCATTGTACTGGTGTGAAAGTAGATTTCTTGAAAGAGACGCAATTCTATAGCCACGTGATTCACCTTGTAAGCCGCGTAAGCGGCAATGTTCGCCCTGGGACCAATCCCATCAAGATCTTAGCCGACACTTTCCCTGCAGGAACGCTAAGCGGAGCTCCGAAAGTGCGTGCCTTACAACTAATCAGTAAGTACGAGCCACACAACCGCGGAGCCTACGGAGGTTGCATCGGATTTATCGGACTTAACGGAACGCTCAATCAAGCGATAACAATACGTTCTTTTGTAAGCAGAAATGGCGAACTATGGTTTCAAGCTGGTGGTGGCATTGTCGCTGCAAGCAATGAAGATTACGAACTTCAAGAGGTCAACAATAAGCTAGGAGCCTTGCGCAAAGCGATAGAAATAGCTGAAACTAACAAAAACGAAGAAGCATGAGAACATTTCTAGTTGACAATTACGATTCATTCACATATAACCTTTTCCAATATTTGGAAGAAGAGGGAGCCGAAGTCTGCGTAAAACGCAACGATCAGTTTTCGCTCGATGAGATAGAGGCTTACGACAAGATTGTGCTTTCTCCAGGCCCAGGCATTCCCGACGAAGCAGGTTTGCTCAAAGCCGTCATTGAGCAGTATGCACCTTCCAAACCTATTTTGGGCGTTTGCCTAGGAGAACAAGCCATTGGCGAAGTGTTTGGCGCGAAGCTCTACAATCTGCCCAAAGTATTTCACGGCGTACAGACGCCCATACAAATCACAACCGACGATTATTTGTTTCGTGGTCTCCCCAATACAATCAATGTGGGTCGCTACCACTCTTGGGTAGTAAGCCACGAGCAGTTTCCTTCATGTTTGGAAATCACAGCTTTGAGTGAAGAAGGACAGATTATGGGCATCCGCCACAAACAATACGACGTACATGGCATTCAATTCCATCCAGAATCCATCCTTACGCCGCAAGGACACGAGATGATACGAAATTTTGTCAACAACTAAGATTCAGATTCAAAAACTATGAGAACAATACTTGACAAACTTTTTCAACACGCCATCTTGACACGACACGAAGCCTACGATTTGCTTTGCAACGTGGCCGATAAGAAATACAACGAAGCACAGACGGCATCTCTACTAACCGTGTATCGTATGCGCGACATCCACGTAGAGGAACTTCTTGGATTTCGCGATGCACTGATAGAACGCGCTCAACACATTGACCTTTCCGAATACCATGCGCTCGACATTGTGGGCACAGGAGGAGATGGAAAGAACACATTTAATATCTCCACTTGCGCATGTTTCGTTGTGGCGGGAGCTGGCTACAAAGTGGCCAAACATGGCAATTATGGTGCTTCGTCAGTTAGCGGTGCTAGCACAGTGTTAGAACTACACGGCGTAAAATTCACAAACAATGAAAGCCAACTCCGTAAGAGCATTGATACTTGTGGTATGGCCTATCTACACGCTCCTCTATTTCATCCAGCCCTAGCCACTGTTGGCCCATTGCGTAGAGCCTTAGGAGTAAAGACTATATTTAACTTACTTGGTCCGCTAGTCAATCCTTCAGGAACAGCCTATCAACTTCTTGGCGTGGCCAACTTACAACAGATGCGTCTCTATACCAACACACTTCAGCAGATTGGTATTGGATTCACCGTGGTCAACACTCTTGATGGATATGATGAAATTTCCCTTACAGACGATTTCAAGCTCGTTTCCAATCATTCGGAAAGTATCTATTCGCCTACGAAGTTCGGCCTTGCACGCGTATCTCCTCAAGACCTCTATAGCGGACATACTCCAGAGGAAGCATCGAATATATTCGACAATGTACTCAAAGGATGTGCAACCCCAGCACAATCACAAGTGGTCACAATCAATGCTGCCGTGGGCATTCACACAATTTGTCCTGAAAAGGATCTCTTCACCTGCATCGAAGAAGCCCGCGCCTCCCTACTTAGCGGAAAAGCTCTTAAGACATTCGAAAAGTTTATAGAACTCAACGCATGATTCTCCCCATTGCCCATGAGTAAGAACATATTATCAGAAATCATAGCTCACAAGTACACGGAAGTGGCTGAAGCTAGTACAAAGGTCACTCTGCATGAACTAGAAAAGGCCATCGCAGACATGGCTCCAACGAGGAGCTTGCGCCAGTCACTCGAGAATCATCGCGGAGGCATCATCTCAGAGTTTAAGCGGCGCTCCCCCTCAAAAGATTGGATTAGACGCGATGCTCGAGTGGAAGACATCATTCCTCAATATGAAGCCGCTGGAGCAGCAGCTCTTTCCATATTGACAGATAGCCACTACTTCGGTGGAACACTTGACGATGTACGCCAAGCCCGTAAACTGACCCATCTGCCCATCTTGCGCAAAGAGTTTGTAGTCAGTGAATATCAAATACTCGAAGCTCGCGCCGCCGGAGCCGATGCCTGCCTACTCATAGCGGCCGCTATTGGGAACAAACGATGCCATGAGTTGGCGCAATTCGCCCATGAAGTAGGACTCGAAGTCATCCTAGAGATTCACAGTCGCGAGGAACTTGAAGCATGTTCGCTTCATGTCGACGTGATTGGTGTGAACAACCGAAATCTCAAAACATTTCAAACCTCTCCTGCGCAGTCCGAAGAGCTATTTCCATTGCTGCCTACAGGACCTTTGCCCATCTCGGAAAGTGGGCTATTGCAGCCAGAGACGGCTCTACATCTGCAGAAAATAGGCTATAAAGGGTTCCTCATAGGAGAGGCCTTTATGACAAGCGAGCAACCTGGAGAACGACTAAAAAAATACATTGAAAAGCTGTCATGATAATCAAAGTATGTGGCATGCGTGACGCAGCTAATATCCGTTCCATCGAGCAAACAGGAATCGACTGGATGGGATTCATCTTTTACCCACCTTCCCCACGCTATGTGAGCAAGCCTCCTGAGTATTTGCCAGAAAGTGTAAAACGTGTGGGCGTGTTTGTCCATCCCGACTTTCAGAACGTAAACAATCATATCAAGCAATACCACTTGCAAGCCGTTCAATTCTGCGGAAAGGCTTCACCCGAAATGTGCCAACGTTTTCGTGACATGGGCATTTTAGTGATAAGAGTTGTGCCCGTAACGGAAACGTTTGTGAGTGAAACAGCCGAATACGTAGGTAAAGTCGACTACTTCCTATTCGACACGCCCACGCTCAAATTTGGCGGCAGCGGCAGAAGTTACAATTGGAGTTTGCTTGCTCGCTATCCTGGTCCCACGCCTTTCCTTCTCAGCGGTGGCCTTTCTCCATCGTCAATCGACGCACTTCGAGAATTCCAACATCCCTGTCTCGCGGGTTACGACATCAATAGCGGATTTGAACTAAGCCCTGCACTAAAGGACGTATCTGCTGTAACAAATTTTGTCCAACAAATTAAAAAAACTCAACTATGAACCGAATACAACAACTTTTTCAGACGAAAGAGCAAAACATCCTTTCCGTATATTTCTGTGCAGGGCATCCCACCCTTGATTCTACTGTACCATGCATTGAGGCCTTGCAACAGGGCGGTGTAGACATGGTAGAAATTGGCATACCCTTTAGCGACCCCTTGGCCGATGGTCCAACGATTCAGGGAGCAGCTTCTAAGGCTTTGAAAAATGGAATGAGTCTGCACAAGCTCTTCTGTCAGCTAGAGGGCATTCGCAAAAAAGTCACTATGCCACTCATTCTCATGGGCTATCTCAATCCCATTCTGCACTTTGGCTTTGAAGCGTTTTGCCGCCGTTGCCAAGAAGTCGGAATAGATGGTCTCATCATCCCCGATCTACCCTTTGATCGTTTCCAATTGGAATATGCCGATGTAACGAAACGATATGGGTTGGAGATTATTTTTCTTGTCACTCCTGAAACGCCAGAGGCACGCATTCGCGAGATTGATGCACATAGCGAAGGATTTATTTATGCCGTCAGTTCGGCTTCTGTCACAGGAGCTCAGCAATCATTCTCAGATGCTAAGCAAGCTTACTTTGCTCGCTTACAAGGCATGAAGTTGAAAAATCCTCTACTCATCGGTTTCGGCATTTCTAATAAGATCACGCGTGAAGCCGCCTGCGCCTACACCTCAGGAGTCATTGTGGGGTCGAAATTCGTCACTCTACTCTCCGAATCTCCCTCACCCGATGTAGCTGTAAAAGGTCTCCTAAAGGCTCTCAAAGAATAGAAGGAGGTATATTTCCAACAATATTTTCTTTTTGTTGTCAACATGAGTACCCTTCCCTGACCTTTTGCTAGTAAAATCAACAAAAGAGAAAAGGCTACGTGCTCTTGCGACAAAGTTTGCGGGCTAGAAACTTAATCTTTAACACTCCGATTAAGTTTCTAGCCCGCAAACTTTGTCGCAAGAGTATATCTCATTCCACTCACCTCGGAGCAGACTTGCTGACACATTTGACCATAAGATGGAAGTTAGTCTTCATCCTCCACCTCAACTGTTACGACTTTCTTGCTAGCTTTAAGCCCTGCGGTTCTTGCAGCATGCTTAAATATATAGTTTTTACGATCAATAGTGTGCTTACGGAATTTACCGCTGATGCGCTGAAGTTTTTGTCCGTTTTTGGAAAGTGCGGCTTCATCTGTAATCCATTTTTCTGCACGACGATCATCTGCAAAGTCACCTGCCGTCACTTCGGGATCATAGCAATAGTGGAGGCGGCGCATTGTTGCAGTAAAGCCACCATCTTCTACACGAAACACAAGTTGATAATAAAACTTCACGCGATGAATTTGCCAATTCGTACGCTTAAAATACATATATTCTTCGATACTTGCTGCGATGATGCCACTATCTGGAGTAATCTCTGTAATGCGCGATTGCGGAAGTTGGTCAGGGCCATCAATCAATTCTTTTTGTACGAATTGACGCAATGAGTCCATGATTTCAGCTTTTGATTTTTGCGCAATCTTATATTCTGCATCAAATTGTACATAACCATTCACGGTTGGCACGGCACCAGCCAAATAGCGCTTCATGTCTGTAGCATTCTGTGCCATAGAGGGCACGAAAAGCAAAAGCATCAGAGCAAAAAGGATTTTCTTCATAAGGGGTAATCTTTAGTTTATTGTTTATGCGACAAAGTTAGTGCAAGGTGAGAGAAGAAAAAAATAAAAGGCAAGTTTTTTTGTTTTTTTCTTCCCTCCACACAGCCCAAATCAACAAAGTGTAATAACACAAAGTGAGAGAATATAAGCCTACCCTCACGATTCTTTCATTTAAGTTTAGGGTGGTTCTATCCATTCACAAACGGGGATTTACTCTCTTTATACCGCTCATATAAGTCTGTGTCTTTGGGTGGCGCAAGCAAAAAAAGGGAAAAGGACGATCGATTTTAAATGAAAGAACCTTGGTCTACCCTCAACATTTGCAATCCTTAAATTTTGTACTGCACTCGGTTTGCATTATCTTTGCATATTGATATGGCTCACTCGTTAGATTTTAATCATAAAATACTCCTATATATAAAGGCATGCACACTTAGCAAAGCTTCTCTGCTCGTGACAAGCCTTTGTCTTATTGTATTATTCTCAGCTTGCAGCAGCAAGAAGTTCTTAAAAACGGGGGAACATACGCTCTCCGATGTAGAGGTGAAAGCTGCCAACAAGCACTTTGCAACGGGAGAATATAAAAATTACGTTAGACAACAACCTAACGCAAAATGGTTTACTTTGTTTAAAGTGCCCTTAGGCATTTATTGTCTATCGAAAGCTGACAGTATAAAAGGGAAGAAAGGGCTTTCTAAAATATGGAAGAAAATCGGTGAAGCACCAGTTATCTACGACACAGCCCAGACCCTCCACAGTCAAACAAGCATCAGACAAGCGCTCAATAGCAAGGGTTATCTGCATGCAGAGGTAGACACTATCGTTAGTTTCAATAAGCACAAAGCCAAGGTTATTTATCTACTACGCCCAGGTATGCGTCACTACATACACGAGTTGAAGTATCAATTCGACGATGAGGCTCTTCGCCAACAATTTCGCCTTGACTCTGCTTCTACGCTGATTCGTAAAGGCATGCCCTTGGATTTAGGGAAATTAGCCGATGAACGCGCAAGAATCATCAAAGCGCTGCACGAACGCGGATATTATTATTTGAACAATGACTATATCTCCTACGACATCGACACCCTTGCCGGATCGCTTGAAAGCAATGTAATACTGCATTTTCGAAAACCAGAAAATGCAAGGAAAGAGAAAGTTTACACGCAGCAGAAGTTTCGCAACGTAAATATCACAGCCGACGACTTAACAACTATCTCAACAGAAAGACAAGCCGACACACTCTATTATAGAGGACTTAACTTCGTATATCATGGGAAGCAAAAATTATTCAAGAGATTGTTTGTATCCCACGTAGGATTACGTCCTGATAGCACGTATAGAGAGTCGCAAGTACAGAATACGTATAGTTCGCTCAATGCTCTCCCCATCACGAGCTATACCACAATTCATATCGAGCCAGTGAAAGATGCCGATTCGCTGCTCGACTGCAACATTTACCTGCAACGGAACAAGCCACATAGCATCGGACTAGAGCTTGAAGGAACCAATACCTCGGGCGACCTCGGTGCTGCATTAGCTCTGACATACAGCAATCGAAACCTTTTCCGAAGTTCCGAACTTCTCACACTCAAAATACGTAGTGCCTACGAAGCCATCACGGGTTTAGAGGGCTACTCCAATCAAAACTACATGGAATGGAGCGCCGAGGCGAATTTGCGTTTGCCCACACTATTACTTCCATTCGTAAGCATAGAAAAGAAGAGACAACTTAAAGCGGCATCAGAAGCTAAGGTTATGTTTGATACGCAAGACAGACCTGAATTTCATCGACGTGTACTTACAGGAGCTTGGTCGTATGTTTGGAATCGTGCGGACAAGACTCAGCTGCAACACCATTTCGACATGTTATCAGTGAACTACGTATATATGCCTTGGATTTCTGACACTTTTAAGAAAAACTATCTAGAAGGCAACGATCCCCACTATTCTGTACTACGATATAGTTACGAGAATCTGTTCATTGTGCGCACAGGGTATAGCTTTACCTATAACTCCCTGCGCGATGCTGCTAACATGCCTACGGGACTTTACCAAACCAATGGTTATCAAGTAAGATTCGGTATAGAGCTAGCAGGCAATGTGCTCTATGGAATTTCACGAGCTATTCACGGAAAACGAAATGCGGCCGACCCTTACAACCTTTTTGGCATAGCCTATTCACAATACGCCAAAATTGATTTCGATTTTGCCAAGAGCGTGGTGTTAAGCGAACGAAATTCTCTGGCTTTTCACGTTGGGTTTGGCATTGGATTACCTTACGGAAATTCTACCATAATGCCTTACGAAAAGCGCTACTTTGCGGGTGGAGCCAACAGTGTAAGAGGCTGGAGCGTGCGAGAGCTCGGACCTGGTTCATACAAAGGAAAAGATAGCAAAGTAGACTTTGTGAATCAAACAGGTAACATGAAGCTCGACCTCAACTTGGAATTGCGCACCTTCCTTTTCTGGAAATTACATGGTGCCTTCTTCATTGATGCAGGCAACGTGTGGAACACACGATCCTATCCCGATATGGACGTAGCCTTATTCAAATTGAATAGTTTCTACAAACAAATTGCCGTAGCTTACGGTTTGGGTATTCGCTTCAATTTCAACTATTTCATTCTCCGCCTTGACGGTGGTATGAAGGCGATCAATCCAGCTGTCAGTTCAGGACGTCTTCATTACCCCATAAGCAAGCCCAACTTCGGCCGTGATTTTACGCTTCACTTTGCCGTAGGACTTCCTTTCTAGGAATGGAATTACACAACCCCTTCTTATCATACAGAAAATCATATTTGCATTCATGCTTCAATTCATATCCTTAGGTTCCGGAAGCTGCGGAAACTGCTATTACATCAACTCGGATGGCTATGGTATCATCATCGACCTAGGCATTGGCATACGTTCTTTCAAAAAATTATTCTCCGACTATGGACTTAAAATCGCGCAAATCCAGGCAGCACTTATCACGCATGACCACACAGATCATGTAAAGGCCATCGGATCACTCTCACGCGATTTTCACATTCCCGTATATACCTCACAAAAAGTGCATGACTCCATCATGCACAATCATTACGTGTCGAAAAAGATTCCCCTGCCATTACAACATTCCATTACGCGCGGACAATCTTTCCAATTGGGGCCTTTCGACATTACGTCATTTGGTGTGCCACACGATAGCGCTGATAATAATGGTTACTTGTTGCGTGTGGAAGGGAAATGCTTCGTTCTGCTTACAGACGTGGGGCATTTCACAGAAGAGATGCCCACCATTATTCAGCAAGCCACACATCTCGTAATTGAGTCAAACTATGATGAAGCCATGCTTCGTTCGGGCCATTACCCACTACGATTACAAAAGCGCATAAGTAGTCCCAATGGTCACATCAGCAATGCGGAAACAGCTGCATTTCTTGCGCAGAACCTCAACAAAGACCTGATACAAAAGGTGTGGCTATGCCATCTCAGCGCTGAAAACAATCTTCCCCGCATAGCTTACGACACATGTTCAAAAGCCCTCACAGAAGCAGGGTTCGTCCTTGAGGGCGAAAGCAAAAATCTCGACCTACAAGTACTCGCACGCCGCACGCCTTCGCTACTTACTACATTAGAATAAAGGGCGGTTCTATTCATTCTGAGAAATAAAATGTCCTATTCAGATGTGCTATTAGCATGCGCTTGGAAGCGTCTTTTTGATAAAGCACTCATTTCCTATTCTTCCTCATCATATGGTCTACTTAATCATCATCTTCACTGGATACATCCTAATTTCCGTACTTTCTTTTATTGTAGGAAAGAAAGCCAATCGTCACCCAATAGCCCCTTCAACCACTGAACTACAAGGACGATTGGAAGCAATGGAGCGTTCGATGAATGACAAGGATAAAACCATCCTAACACAGATAGAAGAAATCAAGCAACTCACGACCCAACGCGAAGTGTACAAAGCAAAAGCATCCGATCTTGCCCTTTTGCTTCAACAAAAGCAAACTGACTGCGACCAGCAACTCGCTCAACTCAAAGAACTTTACGAAAAGCAAATGGCGCAACAACTTCAGACACTCCGCGAAATGAATCAGAAGCAAGTGGAAACACAGCTCAACTTGATTCGTGAGCAAATGAAATCTACTTCAGAATCCGTACTGAAAGCTCGGCAGAATGAACTTAATGAGTACAACCAAGAGCAAGTAGGGAAAATTATTGACCCATTGCAACGTAGTCTGAAAGAAATGGAAGAGGCTTTCTGTAAGAATAAGGAGCAACAGAAAGATGCTCTCACCCGACTAGACGAAAGCATTCAGCAAAGCATGAAACAAAGTGCCTCATTGGGTGAAACTGCCGACCGTCTCACACGAGCACTTACGGGCGAAGTAAAAATTCAAGGAAATTTTGGAGAACTGAAGCTCAAGCAACTTTTTGAAGACCTAGCACTTAAAGAGGGCGAACAATACGACACGCAAGAGACGCTCAGAGATCGTTTCGGGAAAGCGCTCAAGGGAGATGATGGAAAGGGGCTCATCCCTGACTTTATTCTTCACTTCCCCAATAATCGCCATGTCGTAGTAGACTCTAAAATGTCGCTCACAGACTTTGAGCAATACATGAATGCGCCCGAGGGAAGCGATGAACGAAACGAACATCTAAAAGCCCACATCAATAGCGTGAGAATGCAAGTGAAGCGCTTGGCAAAAAAGGAATATTCCAAATATTTGCCTGAAGGATACAATCGCCTCAACTTTGCCATCATGTACGTTCCCATTGAGGCTGCTCTCAACTTGGCACTTCTCAACGATGCCACACTATGGCGCGAAGCCTACGATGAGGGAGTACTGATTCTCGGTCCACAAACAATGTATATGAATTTGCGCGTACTCGAAATGATGTGGACGCAAGTGCGCCAGCTCAACAATCAGCAAGCAATGATTGATGCTGCCAACCTTATCATAGAGCGTGTGCAAGAATTTGGTAAGCGCTATCTAGATGTAGAATCGAGCATGCACGACGTTATCAAGAAAATGGATTCCCTAAAAATCATCACAGCCGACCGAGGCATTAGCATTATCACAGCCGCCAAGAAACTCGTCACAGCAGGAGCAAAAGAAAGCAATAAAAAGAAGAAACTGGATGATCTGGAAAATCGCATTTTCATAGACAACAACACTTCTGATATGCTAAGCCCTGAATAGATTGAGAACATATCAGAAGTGTTGAGATAATCTATTGTCCCCTACCCTTTCATAAGATCACTCATAATGTCATCGCTTATCATGATACTCTCCTTGGCTATACTGAGGAAACCATCTTCCTTAATTAAGCGATGATTCAGAAGATGAGGCTTCGCATTCTTCAGTAAATAATTTAAAGCAGTAGGGCCAAATATTTCGGATAAACGCTGCAGCGAAAGCCCCTTCTTCGTACGTAGAGAAGTAAAAACAAACTCATCGTATTGTTCATCAATCGTAAGGATTTCTTCCTCATAAGGCGGATATCCATCGGAATCTGCGTATTGAATGAGGTTGGGCAAATTGTGTCGACGCACATTATCATGAAAAGAATGAGCTCCCGGCCCTATACCTATATAGGGCATACCATTCCAATAGCCGGAATTATGGAGTGAATGAAAATTTGGTAAAGCGAAATTGGATATTTCGTAATGCTCAAATCCATGAGCCTCGGCCGCACTCATCAACATATTATACTCACGCACACTCGTCTCCTCTGTTGGCAAAAATATATCACCACGTTGGAGCATACGCGCTATCATAGTATCATGCTCTATACTAAGTGCATACGATGAGAGATGACGGATTGGAAGAGAGAATGCCTTACGCAAATCCAGTGCGAACATTTTCTCCGTCTGTTGTGGAAGTCCATAGATGAGATCTATACTTACGTTATCTACACCTCCCTCAACGAGCGTTTTTACAGCGTTTACAGCGCCCAAAGCATTATGACGGCGATTCAGCAACTTTAGCAACTCATCATCGAAACTCTGCACACCGAGACTCACACGATTGATTCCCATGCGTCTTATGTTGCTGACAAATTCTTTCGTCACATCGTCGGGATTAGCTTCGAGTGTAATTTCGGCTTTTTCATCTACCCGATATTTCTCGTAAATCTTCTCTAAGATTGCCTGAATCTGATCCGAACGAAGCTGCGAGGGCGTTCCTCCCCCAATATAGATGCTCGCAATGACAGCATGTGAAAGTTCAGTTGCGCGAATGGTAAGTTCTCGACAAGCCGCTTCGACATATCGTTGCTTCCATTTGTCGGTCTGCGTAGTAGAAAAGAAATCACAATAAATACAACGGCTTGCACAAAAAGGTACATGAACGTAAATCATGCCTCTCTGATTTGCATAGTTACTAGCGGTCATCAATCTTCGCTTTTAAGTGTAGGCAGATGAATCTTATAATGAACAGCAAGGATTCTTGCCAACATAACGAAAGCGCCACAAATAAGGCCCGATGACACATTGCCAAGTCCCGCTTTAGCGCAAATAAAATAGGCTATGCCACCCACCACACAAGCCAAAGCATAGATTTCTTTACGGAAGATAAGTGGCACTTCATTGATAAACACATCACGAAAGACACCACCTCCTGCTCCTGTTAAGGTGCCCATAATAATCGCCGTCCAGAAAGGGAAACCCGCAGCCAATGTTTTCTCTATACCCGTTACGGTAAAGAGCGCCAAACCAATCGTATCGAAGAGAAACCATGTATTGTTTTGCTTTACCAAAAACTTTCGAAAAGCAATCACCCACACTAGCGCAAAGGCTGTACAGATGAGATAAAAAGCATTGGTCATCCAAAAGGGTGGTTGGCTCAGCAAGAGGTCACGCATAGTTCCACCACCAATAGCCGTAGTAAGCCCTACGACATAAGCGCCGAAGAGGTCAAAATGTTTTGCTGATGCTAGACGAATGCCAGAAATGGCAAAAGCAAGTGTACCTATAAAATCGAGTATTTGTACAAACATTTGTAAAGAAGTTTTTCTATAGAAAATGGTAAAGTCTAGATTTTCCCTTTGTAATAATGGAGATAGTCCCCGATAAGGTTGGGATAAGCTCTAAACAGAGAGACAAATTATATCAATTGACTACACTTTGTGGGGTTCCTTCTGAGAAAGCTTGAATGTTTCGCGTAACGATGTCAACGATACGTTCTACCGTGAGCGGAGTTTTCCAACCTATATGCGGAGTAATATAGGCATTAGGGGCTTTTAGCAAGGGACAATATGGAGAAGGAGGCTCTTGCGCAAGTACGTCAGTGCAGTAAGCAGCTAGTTTCCCTGTTTGAAGGGCTTGCGCCACATCTTGTTCATTTACCAAAGCGCCTCGAGCCGTATTGACTAGATATAGTCCAGTTTTAGTTTTTGCTAGAAGAGATGCGTTGACAAATCCACGATTTTTCTCTGTCAACGGGCAATTAAGACTGACAATATCACACGTAGTGAAAGCATCCTCCAAGGAAATAGGCGTTACATATTCAGGAAGTTGAGAAGCCGATTTACTTGTGACAGCATATATTTTTACTCCCATAGGATGAAGGAAACTAGCCAATGCGCGTCCTATATGCCCAAATCCTACGATGGCAGCGTGCTTTCCTTCTAGGTCGAGACGCGAATGCGTAGTATAACAGAAATCCTCGCAACTACTCCACTCTCCGTGGCGATTTCGTTCTGTATAAAATCCCACATCATTGGCTGCTTCGAGTAAGAGCGACAATGCCATTTGCGCCACTGCCTGGGTGGAATAGTCGGCACAATTGCATACGGGAATACCTCGCTCGCGTGCTGCCTTAATGTCTATTTTATCGTAACCTGTCGCTGCCACACAGATGAGCCGAAGTTTAGGCATTTGTGCTATATGTTCAGCCGTAATAGAAGTCTTATTGACAATGATTACGTCAGCATCTTTGCCCCTTTCTACCACCTGATGACTATCTGTACGATCGAATACTCGAAATTGTCCCAAAGCCTTGATAGGGTCGAGCACAGAATCCGATGTTTGAAGGGTATATCCGTCAAGAAATATGATATTCATAATTATATTAATCTTACTAATTCATTTTCAATATTTGAGGAGAATACTAAACTTCTCTGACTTTACTAGAACATTCTCGTGCCAACTCAGTGGAAACATTCTATACCTAGGAAGATTCATAAAGTTCAGTTGCTACTTTCTGTAAATCGGAGTGACGCATCCCACTAATTGCCAATATCGGCAGCCCGAAGGCTTATAGTATACAAGGAAGTCGTATTCATTCTCCGTCTGGAAATAATTGCCTTCCGCTACCGACGTAGCTCCGCCTTCGGCCGTTACTGCATCCTTCAGCAGATACATATAATTATAATAGCCACACTTGAGCAAGAGATCTATCTCATAGGCTTGATCCACCTCATTGTAGCGCATTTTATATTCATCAGAAAAGCCCGTTGATGTCCATCTTCCACTCACATAGAGCGACTTTCCATTGGCTAATTGCGGCATTGACAAACGAAAATGTGTTACCACATAGTCTGCCATAATCATGGCATCCCCACCACCCTCATAGCGAGTCAAGTAAAGTCCATCTCGATCCTCATCATAGAGATAATTCTTTCTGGGAGTGTCTTGCTGCAAAGTATAATGATAGTAAGGATCTATCCAACAGACTCCATCGCCATGCATTCCTGGATAACGCGTAGATAAGATTTCCATCTTGCGATATTCATTGCCCGCACAGAAAATCAATTGACGAGTATGCTCCCAAAGCAAGTTGTTTCCATTCTGCGCTGTCAATGAGGGATTCATAACCGCATTGTCCCATCTACGATTTTGAAGCACTATGATTTTCATTTCACTCCTCGCATCGCGAATCGTCAAGTTGCCTGCATCCACCCGCAAAGAGATTTGTTGATGTGATTCGTTATGATCGATTTCCGTATCAGTAGAGCAAGAAGGATATATGCTCACCCGCTGGCTCACCACGCCAAAATAGGTCTTTAACACTGGTTCCATTTCACCTTCTTCATTCTCTCGGCTCACGGTGATTAGATAATTCCCCGAAAGAAGAGGACGCATATGTACGTTAGGAATAGAAAAAGTATAGTGCGTATAGAGCACAGTTGTGTTCTCACTTGGCTCATAATCTGTGATTACTTCTTCATCATCATCCGCTCTCACATAGTCGCTTTCAAAGAGTTCCTCAGACGGATGCCCCTCCACATCACAATGCTCTATCCGATAAGTATATCTAGCATATTCATGCGTCATATCATCGAAAGACAACGTCAATACATCCCCTTTATCTATATCAATTACAGGGAATGCCTCATATTGGCCGTTCACTGCTGTTTGTATCGTCTTAATATGAGGTGCCTGCAACGTGGTCTTTCCTGGTTGCGCTTGCAATCCTTGCATGGCGAGCATCCACAACAAAGGAAGCAACAAATAAATAGGGCGTGTTTGCATGATTAAAGATGACTAATGGGAAGATATAGAGCGCTTTTTTCTTATACTCTCAATTTCTACGCGAATCCAATCAAAATCAGAACATTATCTCCCAAGAAGGAGACTACTTAGCTACTACCGCATTTGTATTTCAAGTATACAATCAGCAGGGGCGTTAACCGAAATGTTTGTAAGGAATAAGCGAGTCTGATTCTTGGCCTGTTTTTCCTTCCGGAACGCTATTCGTTGACCCGTTTCGAGAGTCTTTACATGCTTGATGGATGAAGTTGCTATCGGTAGCACCACTGACGAAGCAATGCTGTCTGAAAGCAAATGTACATAGAGCGTACGCGAATCCTTACGATAGGTACTCACAATGCTATCACCCATCTGCACCCATCCTGCCGTTGTGCCATAAATGCTTTGCCCTGCTTTTCCACGTAGCCATTTGCCCATGCCTTGCAGTCTATCAAGCGAGAGTGCTGGCAAATTTCCATCTGGTTGCGGACCTATATTAAGCAATAAGTTAGCTCCTTTAGCCGAACTACGCACCAAGAGCCTTATCAATTCGGAAGTGGACTTATAGTTTTGATCTTTCACTCTGTAGCCCCACATACCATTCATTGTTTCACAAGTTTCCAAGGGCAACATGCTTATACTTTGTCCGGAAAGGCCAGCCTTATTTTCTCCCGGGACATCACGTTCAAACATCTGTATGTCCTCACCTTCAAAGGGAGTTTGGTGATGATTATTACCAATAAGACACGCCGGCTGAAGCTGATGAATCAATTCATAAAGTTCCTTCAATTGCCAATTAAAGGGGATACCATCACGCTCATGATCCCACCATCCATCAAGCCATATACAATCTACCTTACCATACTGCGTAAGCAATTCCGTAAGCTGGGCTTTCATAAAGTGAAAGTAGCTATTCCAAGAAGCCTTTTCTGGGCATTTCCCTGTATGAAGTCCCGTAAATCCTGTGGGATAATCGTCGCGAGTCCAGTCTATCAATGAATAGTACAAGTGTAGCCCCACCCCTTGTCTGTGGCATTCATCGGCAATCTGCTTCACGATATCGCGCCCATAGGGAGTATGCATGATATTGTAAGGACTTTGCTGCGTGTTCCACATTGAAAACCCATCATGATGGCGAGTTGTGAAACACAGGTAGCGTGCGCCTGCATCCTTGATAGCGGCCACCCAAGATTTTGCGTTAAAATCATGTGGATAGAAAGCATTAGCAGCTTTGGCATATTCATCACGATGAATGTCGTCATTCTGCATATACCATTCTCCTTGGCCAAACATACTATAAATTCCCCAATGGAGGAAGATACCAAATCTAGATTCAGCAAAATTGGATCGTGCTTGCAAATTTCCCGATGTGGGCATATAAGTTTGTTTATTTCCAGTCAGCGCATGCAACTCTACTGGGAGCGAGAACAAGATGACACATAAAAAACTTATTACGATTCTTTTCATACAAATGTAGGATAATATAATGATGAGCAAAAATACGATTTTTTATGTATACTACCCGCCTAGACTGCACAGTTTTTTGTAATTTTGCAGACAAAACAGAATCAGTTGGCTGGCTTGTCGTGTGCATTTTCATAGACAGGGACATGCGATGTTTTCATCTTTCCGTTAGGCATAAACCTAGCGAGAAGCGCATCATCTTTGTCTGCCTGAAGGATGCAGGAGGAAAGTCCGGGCAACACAGAGCACTCTGCTTCCTAACTCGAAGCCGTCTGTAAAGGTGGATTAGTGCAGAAGAAAACAACCGCCATTTCTGCTACTTGCAGGAAAAGGTAAGGGTGAGAAGGCGAGGTAAGAGCTCACCAGGCATGTGGCGACACATGTGCTGTGCACATCAGAGGTTGAAAGTTCATGTATACCAGCGTCAGAGGGCTGCTCGTCCGATGATGATTCCAATCATCTCGCTGGAGGGTAGAACGATACAGCTTGTTGGCGACAGCAAGCGCGGATAAATGACAAGCGCTATAGTTGCCCTTGGTAACTATAAGCACAGAACCCGGCTTATAGGCCGACTGATTCTTTTTTATTTTCTGACGACACCGATTTCCCCTATTATTTATTCATCAATTCCGCTCACATCTGAGCCGAGTGTTCCCTTACTATGCACCCTTATATTGGTAAAGAATATTGACATTCTGTTTTCTCAAACTAGAATGGAGATAGCCTTGTATATAGCTAGGAAATCCTTATCTGTGCATCGAAATAAAACGATTCGCCCAAAAAGAAAATACGACATGGGCATCTAGCATTTCCTTCTTGGGCATAAAAGAATCATTGAAAGGCCATATTCAGTCGCCATTATGGGCATAATGTGAGACAAAACGCGTGAAAGCGAAGTGCATTAAGTACGTATCCTGCTGATTTTCAAACTATTCAAAAATCCCCTCACTATTCACATATTTAGAAACGTTTATCGGAAACGTTATAAATACGAGAATGGTGAGGGATTTTATTGATCACAATGTAACAACAATATCCTCAGTTTTCAATCCAGCCTCCTTCAGTAGATACGCCTCTTATCGAGATATCAAGTCGTTGTTCTAGACGTGAATTAGTAAAAAAGAGGATGTTCGTTTCTCCGTTTTCATCAGTCTTTACCGACGGGTTCCAATAAAGTGTACGACGGCGATCTGATGGATTGGGCAGATCAAAACGGCGATAATCTGGAGAATAAAACTCAGAATGAGATGCAAAGCCCTGTACGAGACGACGCTCCGTACCGCGCACACTTTTCACGCGATATAGGTTGGGTTGTTCGTAAATGTAAAGCATATATCTGTTGGCCACAGAAAGGAGTTTGTCTTTTCCCATCACGGCATCTTCTCTTTGAGCATTAGGCACAAAGCAAATGCTTCGATAATTGTCCGCAAGATTATTGAATATATTATCATTGTATTGCAACAATCCATCTTCATACCATGCTACGTTGTTGAGATAGATTGTTACATAATTCGCTTTGTACTCTATTCTTGGTCTTTTATAGAGTTTGTTCGTTACAGCATCGACCTTCCTCTGCTCATCTGGAGGAAGATTCTTTTTCAGAGCTTCGGGCAACTTTTTAAAGAGATCTGATTCTGTATTACTTTCAGGAAAGATTGCAGAACCACCACTATTAGGGTCATATTGCTCAGGAGCATCCTTATCATCCTCTTCTTCAAAATGCCCACCAGATTTATAGAGTCCATAGCGCGTAACACTGAAATTATGATCAAGCATAGGCAAGAGTTCACCTAGATCGGGAGTGGCCTTTCCGCTATCTTTCAGTTGCTCCACAATTTGAGCCACATTGTAGTATTTGATGGCACGATCTTCTCCATGATGTTCACCACCATTCCATGTGTATCTACCTCCTGTAAATCCTCGGTATTTTCCTTTAATGCTTACTTTAGCTTCATTGAGGATTGTAGGAACAGTTCGTGGAATAGTGTCTGTCCATTGAAACGTATCGGGGGTGTCAGTTTTGCTATAGACTATAATGCTATCCTTTTGCATGGGAATGGACAAATGCAAATCAGAAGCTGCGAAAGCACGTGGACGAGGTGCGAACCATTGATCAATTGCAAGGCGTGACCATGAAGCATGATCCTTGTCGCTTCGAATGGAAAATTGCATATAGTAATCGCCCTTAAAGTCGGCAAAATTAGCAAAAGAGAATTTCCCATTTTCATCCGTGCAAGTATTTCCTTGCAAAGTTTTCCCATTCAGAGAATAAGCAAGCATCTTTAAATTGTAATTCTTCAAAGGATGTAAGCGATTGTTGTCTGCATATAGCGTACCGCGCAGTATGGGAACTTCTTCAATAGGTTGCTTCAGAACGAATGGCGTCTTCCCACACATGGTAGAGAAATGATTCGCAGTCCATCCTTGTACCATGAGTAAGAGGTCTAGCATTCGACGATGAGCAGCATCATCCTTTACAAAGTAAAGCTCAGGGTGTGCCACATAACCTTTGATTTCTGAAGATAGGAGCATATCTGCCTCTACGCCCCCATCATTTGTATCGGTGATATTACCGCTTGCATCACGCACAGCTATAGAGAAAACAGTCTGGACGGGATGTTGCTTAGCATCTTTTAGCTGTATTTTCACCACTGCAGGCTCAAATGCTTCATAGAATGCCTTGTTTTGTTGCATGCTAACACTTACGCGCTTGTTCTCTTCTTCGGTAATAGGCATCCAAATTAGTCGAGTGCTATAACTCTGCCCTTTTACATCAAAGAGTTCTATTCGATTCACTCCCCCACGCAAGGCTTTTCTCGGCACAAACACTTCTGTACCATTCGGGATCACCGTAAGCGTGTCAAAATAGCACACCTTCTCTCTGCTTATTACAGCCAAACCTAACAAACTATTTGCTGCAATGGCAGAATCATTGGCTTGCACTTTAATATTCACACCATCAGTGAGAGGCTCTGCATGTAATGCATAAGAGACGGCCGTTGCAGGAAGAGCGAAAGTATTACGAGATACATTCTTTATCCTAACAAAGCCATTTTCTTGCTGAGCAGAGAGCACGAACGTGCCACGTCCACCATATTCTGGTTGGAATTCACTTAACACATTCCCCTTATCATCACATAGTTGCAGCGTATCATTCATACCATTTCCCATTCCATCAGTAAGTTGGTATGCGATATATTGTTCTACCCCTTTTGCTCTACTTCCGCCTTCAGGATAAAAATTAAGCACATATTCCTTTCTATCTGTCATGGTATAAGGACGCGGCATTGCGATAGTTACGCCTTTACGCTTTTCTGGAACAGGTAAAGATAAATGTAACAAGTCACTTGTCTGCTTCTGAGTATTATTACCATCAAATCCAAAAATCGGAACTACACGCGAAAAGATGGCCGGTTCATCCCAATTGGTCATTTCCCTTGTATAGGCTCTTACTTCATAATAGCCTGGCATCACAGGACGTTTCAGACTAAAACATCCATCAGCTTGTCCAATTGAATCCAACCGGAGCATTTGTTTCTCTATAAGACCACCATCTGCATTCAGCAATTCTACATACAACACGCGACTCAAATCCGTAGGCCGTAGACTTGAAGCCCGTACCACGTAAGCTTTGTACCACAATGTATCGCCCTCTACATAGCTCGTATTATCCATGTGCAAATATACTTTCTCGCGAGGGTATTTACGGTCAAACCCCGAAGTGGCTTTAAATAAATCAAATAGTTCCTCCGCCGTTTGCTGCTGGGCTAAGGTGGGAAGATTGAAAAGCAATAGGAATAAGAAGATATACTTTTTCATGATAATAGAGTTTATAAGACACAGACTTTAATCGGTGTGAAATCCTATTTCTAGTCTTTGCTGTTGTAGCAGACTTAGGAGCAGAGAACTGCATAACTCTGTCACACGATTTGGCAAAGTCTTGATAATCCTTTTCCATCTGTTCCACGGTCAAGGTTCCCGCTATCTTGTCAATGTTCTCGGTTTTAAGATGCAGGTCTACATTGTATTTTTTGCAAGTTCTTTGCTCTTTTTGAGCAAGATCTGTGCTTTTGCTTGACTTTGCTGAGCATCATCTGATGAACATGCATGAAATACACAAGAGATAAGAACGGCTATAAATATAGAAAAGATGATTTTATCTTTTTCAATGTAACTGTTTTAAATATTTGTAGATGTTAAATAGCTTATCGATAAACGTCCGCAAAAATAACACTTAACCAAACAGGTTGCAAGTGTCCTCCGTCTGACTGTGACAATTTAGTTTTTTTGTTTTGTCATGATATTCAATAAGAAATATTATTCCATAAAGCAAAAATTGCATCAAATTGTCACAAAAAAACATTTGAGGAATACGCAAATTTTATATACGCACTAACCAACGCAGGCTCTTAATCTGATAATTCGCCTTTAATAGCACTATAAACACAACACCATTAAGCAAAACACGGAACTTGAAATATACAACACATGCACTAATACCATTACTCATTTCTCTTTTCCATGTTGTAAAGATGAAGAATGACAAGCTTTACAATATACAAAGAATGTGCAGTATAGAATGTATTTGTGTAGGAAGCGCATCATCCCTGTTTACGAAGCACAATTCTATCTATGCACTCTTTCTGCAAGGCCTTATTCTTCCCCTTGTGAACGGCGAATTTCGTAAACTGCAAACGGAGTGCTCCGAACCTCGTCATTATCATGCTAAAACCTAAGCCATTCCGTTTCTATTTGAAGACTTTCCCATCGTTCACCGGGCGGTGAACGATCAGTCACTGGGCGGTGAACGATGGCAAGATGGAGATTTGAGGACGGCAAGATGGAGATTCGTGAACAGCAAGACGTACATCTGTGGACAGCACATACGAAGTCAACAAAGCGTTGCTCTAGATCAGGAGGAGCTAGGGCATTGTGACATTCTGCAGAGCCAACAAACTGGTAAGGATTTCACCCATACTCACCGATAAGGAGAGGATGGCGCACATACGGAAATACCATAAAGAAAGGCAAGCGTATGGGCCATTGAGCCTATACGCTTGCCTTTCTCGGCCTGTAGAGAGAGCACTATTTGCGTGGTAAGATTTTGTCCTCTTAGCAATTACAACGAACCTTAGCGATTCTATTCATTCTGATGATAGGATTTGCATGGTATGGGAAGTGTACTTTTGATAAAAATGTTGCTCTCCCCGAAAACGGGGAGTTGGAGGTGATTGAACATCGCAGGCGATGTGACAGAATTGCCACTCTATATGCAGGATAGGAACACGTTACTTTTTTTTCATCATATCAACCAAATTATCCGCTGCCCCTAAACATGCGTTGAGAGAATAGGCACAAAAAAAATTGACTGTCTCACGACAATCAATCTTTTACTAACCTTAAATCTAATACCATGAAAAACAATGCAAAAGTAGAGCTTATCACCTAACTATGCAAGCAATAGGAAAGCTTTCTCTCCTATTTTTAATATATTTTCATTACATCATGCTGTTTTTGTCACATTATGTTATCAATACGCATGATTATTCTTCATCGCGCATCTGACGGAGCAAATCTTTCTGATGTTCTGTAAGATTTTGCGGCAACGTCACATTATAGGTAATGATTAGATTGCCAAACGTACCATCGGGCTTCTGATACCCTTTACCACGTAAGCGAATTTTGGCACCATTCTGAGTTTCAGGTTTTACCTTCAGTTTTAATTTACCCTCTTGCGTTTGAAGGATGATATCACCACCTAAGAGAGCCGTATACATATCAATTGACACCGTCGCATGAGCATCAAATTGTTCTGGTGAAGTATACGAGCGAGAACGGCTGCGTGAACTGCGACCTGCAGTTTTACCAAACAAGTCTTCAAAGAAAGAAGAGAATCCCCCTCCTGCTCCGCTAGTAAATTGACTAAAGTCAAAGCCATCTTCCCCCGTTCCGCTATAATAGAAGTGTCCACCTCCATCAGCGCCACCTTGTGCTTGTTGTTCAAAAGCATCAGCTTGCTGCCATTGTTCACCATATTTATCGTATTTCTTTCTCTTTTCTGGATCGGATAGCACAGCATAGGCTTCAGTCAAAGCTTGAAACTTTGCTTTCGCCTTAGGATCGTCGGGATGAAGGTCGGGATGGAACTGTTTGGTTCGTTTCAGATAAGCCTTACGTAGATCAGCTTGAGGTATGTCTTTTGACACACCCATGATTTTGTAATAATCTATGAATGCCATAAGTCGAATGTTTTTATTTATCAATCAAGCATACAAAAGAAATGCCACAAAGAGGTCGTGACAGCGTTAAATCGTTGTATTTTTCGTTTTTGACCCTACTCTTTCCTTATATATGAGAGTTTCTTCGTAATTTTGCTCAAAAGAATACTCACATTTTAATAAATTAAAACCTATGTATACCGTAGACGAACTCAACGACAAACTAATAGATCTTGCTTTTTCCGAAGATATTGGCGATGGCGACCACACCACCCTCTGCTGCATTCCCCAAGACGCAATGGGAAAGTCGAAGCTTTTAATTAAAGAAGAGGGTATATTGGCAGGTATGCGCATTGCCAAGGAGATATTCCATCGTTTCGATCCGACCATGCAAGTGGAACAATTCATAAATGATGGCGAACACGTAAAGCCAGGCGATGTGGCCATGATCGTAACAGGAAAAGTTCGTTCATTGCTTCAAACGGAACGCTTAATGCTCAATGTAATGCAACGCATGAGCGGCATTGCCACCATGACACAAAAATACGTAAAACGCCTAGAAGGCACAGGCACTCGTGTGCTCGATACACGCAAGACCACACCAGGTATGCGCATGCTTGAAAAAGAGGCTGTCAAGATTGGCGGAGGATGCAACCACCGCATCGGACTTTTTGACATGATTCTTCTCAAAGACAATCATATCGACTTCTGTGGCGGTATTGCCAATGCTTTGGATCGCTGTGCTGCTTATCAAAAGGATAAGGGCCTTCACTTAAAAGTGGAAATAGAATGTCGCTCTTTTGACGAAATTAAGCAAGTAATGGCTCATGGAGGCGCAGACCGCATCATGCTCGACAATTTCTCCGTAGCCGACACTCGCAAGGCTGTAGAACTGATTGATCACAAATTTGAAACAGAATCGAGCGGTGGTATCACTTACGATACGATCCGCAGCTATGCCGAATGCGGTGTAGACTTTATTTCCGTTGGTGCTTTGACCCACTCGGTCAAGGGGCTTGATATGTCGTTTAAAGCTTGCTAATTCTGCTTCACTTATGAACACCCATTCTTTTAAAAAAGCCCTTACCGCCGTAGCAGCCAGCGTTGCCCTGTTTTTGGCTCCTACCGAAGCTCAGGCTTGCACCAGTTTCTTAGTAGGAAAGAATGCTTCTGCCGATGGCTCTGCTTTCATCACTTACAATCAAGACGATTATGGAATGTTTGGACGTCTGCACTATCTCCCCGCAGCCCAACATGCCAAAGGCGAGATGCGCAAAATCTATGACGGCGATACCAATCACTATCATGGAGAAATAGCAGAAGCGCCTTACACTTATGCCGTAATGGGCTATATCAACGAGCACCAAGTAGGCATCACCGAAACGACCTTTGGCGGACGTTCGGAATTGGAAGATCCGAAGGGCATTATTGACTATGTCAGCTTGATGACTATCGCCTTACAACGTTCTAAGACCGCCCGTGAAGCCATTCGAGTAATGACTTCTCTAGTACAAGAATATGGCTATGCCTCTGAAGGGGAAAGCTTCTCTATTGCCGATCCCAACGAAGTATGGATTCTAGAAATGATTGGAAAAGGTCCCAAAGAGAAAGGTGCAGTATGGGTAGCCATACGCATCCCCGACGATTGCATTGCTTGTCATGCCAACCAAAGCCGCATCCATCAGTTTAATATGAAGGATAAGAAGAACGTAATGTATGCCAAAGACGTCATCACCTTTGCCCGCAAAAAAGGCTACTTCACAGGCAAAGATGCAGACTTCTCATTTGCTGATGCTTATGCCCCCGCCGACTTCAGCGCCATTCGCTTTTGTGAGACACGTGTGTGGAGTTTCTACAACAAATGGGTAAATGGAATGGAGCAATACTTAGACTACGTGGATGGCAAGCACATCGGTCAAGCGAAGCCCATGCCGCTTTATTTCAAGCCCAAGCAGAAGCTTTCCTTACAAGATGTAATGAACTCCATGCGTGATCATTACGAAGGTACTCCTTTCGATATCACCAAAGATGTAGGTGCTGGTCCATACGAAGCCCCCTACCGCCCCACTCCACTTGTGTGGGAACATAAAGGGAAGAAGTATTTCAACGAACGCCCCATCTCCACACAGCAAACGGCTGGAACTTATGTGATTCAGTTACGCGCTTCCTTACCCAATGCGATTGGAGGAGTGCTTTGGTATGGCAATGACGATCCTAACATGGTGGCCTACACCCCCGTATATTGCTGTGCATCAAAAGCACCAGAATGCTACGACCCCAAGGATGCGAGTGACGTGAAATTCTCATGGAATTCTGCTTTTTGGGTAGAGAATTGGGTATCCAACATGACTTACCCACGCTACTCTCAACTTTTCCCAAGTGTAAAAGCAGCTCGTGAAGAATTGGAAAGTAAATATGCTAGTCAACAGGCCGAAATAGAAGCACAAGCAAAGACACTACTTTCCCAAGATCCAGCACGTGCCAAGGCGTATCTCACAGATTATTCCGCTCAATGCGCCAAGCAAATGATGAATCGATGGAAACAATTGGGAGAATATCTCATTGTAAAATTCAATGACCAATCCATTAAACCTGAGAAAGATGGCAAATATGAAATGACTCCCGATGGTTTGGGCAAAGCAGTAGAGCGTCCTGGATTCAATGAAAACTACCGCGAGGTTATTACCAAAGAGACAGGCGATAAATACCTAATACCTTCAAGTAAATAATCTCCCTCTCTTGCACATTTTACTAGAAAGTATATAAAAATTATACAGTTATAGAGAAGTGCCCGCATCTAGCTTACAAAAGTTAAGCTGATGCGAGCACTTCTTTCATGCCATTTTCACCTCCACTATTTTATTTTTATAACGGCTCTTGGCAATAAATCTAACGAGAGATACATGAAAGGCCCTATTTTCTTGAAACAACTATTAATAGCGTAAGCATCCCATACAAAACAGATAGCATAGAATGCTTACCCAACAACACCATCAGACATATAAAACAAAGATTTTTTGACTTTCGTTTTGCACTTCCCCCTCCTTGCAGTATCTTTGCAGAAAATTACAATAGCATAACGCAATGTTAATAGACAAAATACAATCATTACTTAGCGAGGTTGCAAACCTGCAAGCATCCGATGCAAAAGCACTGGAAGAGCTACGCATCAAATACCTCAGCAAGAAAGGTGTGGTAAATGAGCTAATGGGAGAGTTCCGCAACGTAGCTGCCGATCAGAAGCGTGAGATTGGCATGAAATTGAATGAGCTCAAGACTGCGTTGCAAGACAAACTTAATGAGCTTCGTAGCAATCTTGCTACCCAGGAAGAAGATCATTCAGACCTTGACTTGACGCGCACTCCCTACCCTATTGCTTTAGGTACTCGCCATCCACTATCTATTGTCAAGAATGAAATTATAGACATCTTCTCACGTCTAGGCTTTTCTATTGCCGATGGTCCCGAAGTAGAAGACGATTGGCACGTATTCTCATCGCTCAACTTCGCTCCAGATCATCCCGCACGCGATATGCAAGATACCTTCTTCGTTGAACAACATCCCGACATCGTATTGCGTACACACACGAGCTCTGTACAAAGCCGTGTCATGGAACATTCAAAGCCACCTATCCGTGTGCTTTGCCCTGGACGTGTATACAGAAACGAAGCCATCTCTGCGCGTGCCCACTGTTTCTTCCACCAAGTAGAAGGTCTCTACATTGACAAGGACGTGAGCTTCACCGACCTCAAGCAAGTATTGCTCACCTTTGCTCGTGAGATGTTTGGTCCCGACACGAAGATTCGTCTTCGTCCATCCTACTTCCCCTTCACTGAGCCTAGTGCAGAAATGGATATTTCTTGCAACATCTGTGGTGGCAAAGGATGCGCTTTCTGCAAGCAGACAGGTTGGGTAGAAATTCTCGGTTGCGGTATGGTCGATCCCAATGTTCTTGAAT
Organism: uncultured Prevotella sp.; assembly: GCA_900541575.1. GTDB lineage: Bacteria > Bacteroidota > Bacteroidia > Bacteroidales > Bacteroidaceae > Alloprevotella. Next base: position 36,917 of record UQKO01000004.1, on the reverse strand, counting down.
CTAATGGCATCGATAGCAAAATCTACAAAGGTTATGCTTTCGGCATGGGTGTAGAACGTATCACCAACTTGAAATATCAAGTAAAAGACCTTCGTCTATTCTCCGAGAACGACGTTCGTTTCCTCGATGAATTCATGGCAGCAAACTAAGCTAAACTCTGATATTTCCTTATAGCTTATATACCAAGAGAAGTTTGAAAGCATCGTATTGCTTTTAGGCTTCTCTTTTTTATAGCATGAGACTGCAATGTATACTACCATTTGATTAATGCAGTTTTTTTCAAAAAGAGTGCATTGGGGGGACACCTATTACACTTTTTTATTACTTTTGCTAGAAACATACTCTTCGATACTTCAAGGACTCAACATTATAAGGACCTAATCCATAGTATTCACATGAAAAACGTACTATTACTCGTCTCTACCATTCTGTTATTTGTCTGTTGCACGTCTTCTAAGGAAAGAAAGACTTTGCAACAGGCTGAATCCGTTGTATACACTACACCAGATTCTGCAAACAATCTCTTTAAACAAGTATCGTTTTCAAACCTTCGTTCGGAGAAAGATAAGGCCTATTATGCACTTTTGAAAAGCATCATTGCATACAGACTCTACGAAAGACAAAACCTGCGTGATATTAACTATGCTCTATCTTACTATAAACAACATAGCGACTATCGCTATCTTCAAATGGCCTACTTCTATCATGGAGCTATCAACGATGAAAACGGAGGAGATATTATAGTAAGTATGCGCGATTTTAAAGAAGCTGAAATGCTAATCTCCAAGACGTGTAATAAAGTTCTTGAGTCATATATTTATAGCGCCTTAATCGGAATATTCTTTTCGCATAATGTCAACAATCTTGGTCTTGAATACTCTAACAAAAGTATTGCACTCGCTAAGGCTATGAATGATAAGGAAACTTTATCTGGGGCATATGGAAACAAAGCTATATTCGATGAACGTATGAACAAAATTAATCGCGCATGGCTAAATTACAAGCTATCTCTTAAATATATCGATAGCGTAAAGTATGTTGTCGACAAAGCATACACATATCAAAATATAGCTTTCTTCTTTGACAATCGATCTGAAGAGAATAAGGCGAAAAAGTATTTTTCATTAGCTGCTCAGTGTAACCCGAATGATAGTTACATCGTACTTTGGAATAAAATGTATGCAAGCATTAATTTCATCCAAGCTCAACAAATCGCACAGAAATTATATTCTACTAACAATTTTGTACAGCGTAATCTATACACAATATTAGCACGCAAAGCACAGAAAGAAAATACCAAATATCATGCAAATACGCAAACATGGCTGATAGCATCAAAGATTTAATTGAAAGCGATCCAAATCAAGCCCATATTAGAAAGATACAAGAAGAATATCTACTTAAAAGCACAAATAATTCTAGACAAAGCACATGTCTTTTTTTACTTATAACAATAATATTTTTAGCCATCTTTACCTTTATCGCAATCACTTACATTCGGAAACATTACGAAAGGGAAAACGCTTCTCTCCAGCAAGAGATAGACAAACAGTTACACAAAGTTAACATTCTATCGTCGTCACTTTCAATGTTTAAAGAAAAGAGTGAAGAACACTCTAATATAATTGCCATTCAAGAAGAATCATTGCGTTTAGTTCGAGAAGAAATAGAAACCCTAAAGAAACAAAGCAAGAAACAACGCACTGAATCCAAAAAAATCCTTGAACAGATGATAAATGGAATAGACATCACAATTAGGCTCTTACAAGGAGGTAAACTAAAATTACTTGACAAGAAAGATAGACTTGATTTCATATTTCTGCATTCTAAGACCATTTCTACATTCAATGACGATTTCATATCATCAACAACTCCCCAAGAACAAATATTCTACATTCTTGTACACTTAGGTTTCAATCGAGAAAAAATACAACAAGTACTTTGCATCTCAGATGAATCATTTAGGAAAGTAAAGAGTAGATTACTACATAAGCTAAAATCACACACTGAGTTAATAGAAATTTGTGACAATTTGATGGTTTTATAGCTTCTACATTTGATATAATAACCTCATTATCAATGAATATCAATTTTACATCATGTCACACTCCCATATTTGATTCTTGCGTATAAAAGAATACCTTTCTAACTTTGCAACGCAAAATTAAACATTATAAAAAATGACTCTACTAGTATTCGCTCAGCAACTCATCTTAGCTTGTACAATTTTCTCTTTTACAAGTTTTGAAAAGTCGAATGTTTATTTCTACCCTAAGACGGGATCAACCAATCGACTCAATAACAAGCACGCGCCAGCTGCTCCCATTACATCCTTACACGCGAACATAACGACAGACAACGAAGTCGTCTTGTCTTTTGAGGATGATACATTCTCCGATATAGACGTAACTATCGCCTATGGAGATACCATCATCTATTGCAATCACTATGCACACAAAGAAGGCTCTACTATCTCTATACCATTAGCGATTATAGACGATCAAGATTCCTACGTTATCACCATAAAGAAAGGAACAGTAGAATATACAGCACAATTCTCATTCTAGGTTCATCGAAACCACAGCCTTTATATATCATGAACAGAGTATATTTGATTCTTTTCTACTGCATAATTGGTCTGACCAATATGCTAGCACAATCGCTCTATCCTTCTCAAGTAGAAAAAGCTCTACTAAAAGCTGGGAAAAATAGAGCGAGCCTAGAGCGTGTGCTAAAGCTATACCAGAATGACAAGGAAAAATATGCTGCTGCATGCTATCTGATAGCCAATATGCCTCTACATAGCCAAGCTGGGGCGATTGAATGGTATGATCCTCAGATCGATAAGATTCTTGAACAAAACGATCAAGCTTATTATTGTATCATTAAGGGGACAACTGGCGATGAGCAAGAACGAAATCCTCTACACGAAACTATCAAGCAAACCGCTAATGAATCTGCCAAGAGATTGGAGCAACTAAAGTTGCAAGAACCACGTATTACGGAGGCAGAAATGCAAGATATCACAACTTTGACCGGGGACTTCATCCAACAGCAAATAGAATTGGCTTTTTCGTTACGAGAACGTATGCCTAGGCTCAAGCAGATGCCATTAGATGATTTCTTTGAATACGTTTTAGCTTATCATGCAATTCCCGACTATCCATTGATAAGCGACAAAGTGGTTCTTCACGACATTTTCGACAAATATCTACAAGTTGACACTGCTAAAACCGCCCGATGTATTGCTGAAAGGTATAATCGTGCCATCTGGTGGTTAGGACATTGGGGTGGTAAATATCCTTTTGACAATACACTAGGTTGGAAAGAACTGTTCTTTACTTCTACAGACCATGATTGTGTAGATATAGCCAATTATGCCGCTATGATTTTCAGAGCATGCGGATGGCCTGCGGCTGTGGAGTATAATGTAGCATATAAAATCTTCTCTGGACGACACTTCAACTTAGCTATTCCCTCCGCCGATTGGCTTGATAAATGGAACGCTTATCAAGGGTGGCAATCCTTTAGTCCCCAAAGCGAACTTCCCAAAGAGGCAGGCAAACGTTTTCAGAATTGTCTCAACATCTACAGATTGCACTTCTCCCCTACAAAGAATAGCCCTTATACATTAAGAGCTTCATACGAGCCTATCCCTACAGAGTTTGAAAGTCCGTTTATAGAAGATGTCAGCCGCCTATATACTTCTACAGCAAAAGTGGAACTTCCTCTTTCCTCAAAGATTCCAGATTCTTACGAGCTTGCTTATCTTGCGTCATTTACTTCTCATAGTGGGCTGACTGCTGTCACATGGGGTAAGATAGATCGAAAGAATCGCAAAATACGATTCGACAACGTCGTAACCAATCACATTTACTTTCCTGTATATCTAACAAAGGATTATAAACTTGTACCATTCGCGTCACCTTTTAAACTTGATGGTACATCGAAATCAAACGTTATTATCAACTCCCACTCTCCTTACTACCATTCATTACTTACAGAGAGTCCATCCGCAATGGTGTCGGCCACCCTTTTGCGCAAGTTTCCACGTAAGCCAAAGTTACTTGAGCAAGCCAAGCAATCTGTAGGTACATATATAATAGCATCTAATACAGATGACTTCACCCAAGCCGACACCTTGGCTACACTTACCTTCACGCCTGAAGATATTTGGACTGATTTACCATTAAAGCCTACGCGCCCATATCGTTTTTACAGAGTATGTGCCCCTAAGAGCGATCCCCATCTTCATCTATCAGAGATTCAGTTTCTAACATTTAAATCTCGTCAGTATGCCAACACCATCATTCCGACGATGGCCGACAGCAACATCTATCAAAGATTAATGGACGAGCCGCTCGAGAAATGCCGTTGGAAAGCCGAGTATGATGGCAATTATCAGACGGCACCCGATAAATGGCCTAACGTGACTTTAAAACTACAGGAGTCTCAATATGTTGACTGTTTGCACTTCATGATCAAGAATGCAGATAATCACATACGTAGCCACCATTTTTATCTCCTTTATCAATGGACTGACAAAGGATGGAAAATCATCTGCCAAGGAGAAGCTAAAAACGACTCCTTACCCACCCTGCCTCTCCAAACGAATCATTTGTATTGGCTTTCTGACATCACTAGCGGTAATGAGGAACTCCCATTTTTTATCAACAAAGATGGAGTGCAAGTATTTCCTCATGAATGGTTGTTACGCGAAGAGTAGTTTTCCCTCTGTCAATACCCGATGTCTCAGTCCTAATGGTTCCTTTAAAAACATCTAATCACCATGCGCAACATTACCATCATAAGAAGAAGTTTTCTCTCCGTATCCGTCATGGCTACGATATTATCCAGCATGGGGCTCTGCTGGCAGTCCAATTTGGATTGCCAGTATGGGAAGTGGCTTGCGTGTGCGATTGTTTTCTTTGCAACATTTATAGCGCTATTAGGCGACAAAATCAATGAGAACAAATGTCTTTGTTTCCTTATCTTCATCTTAATCGGTTGTCTAATTTCTGATATACATGCCAACAGTGTTAGCCTTTCTAATCTCACATGGGGATTTGCCCTTTTATCATTCTTTGTCCTCTGCCAAGGAATTACAAGCAAAGGGTGGATTGGCATTGTGATGACATGCAATCTGATCGTTTTAGCACTCATCATACTGCAGGCCATTGGCGTTTACATGCCTTTTCAATTTCAGCTCTTTGACAATCCAGCGGGCAAAGCCTCAGCTTTAGTCATGGGCGTATGCTGCATTTTGCCCAATGTTTCCTTTAACAACTTAGGCAAGCAGCGTTTACCTATAATTATTATGGTGCTTTTCGCATGCGTAGTTTTACTTTCTGGAATATTGCTATATCATTGTTCAAGAACAGGATTTATCGCATTGTGCCTATCCATTAGCATCTATCTTATCTGCCTCGTTAGACATAAATTATCCCGATGGCAATGGATGTTGATAGCGATCGCAACGTTTTTAACGTTCAGCATACTTGCATCACAACTATACTTACGTAACCCAGATTCCGTAAAGGGAAGATTCTTGACCTATCAAGTCAACGCACTGATGATTGCAGACCATCCGTGGTTGGGATGGGGATCGAACGCAATAAACGCCCATTATATGGTCACGCAAGCAAAATTTCTCCAGACGCTTGCCCACAATCATATTTACAATACGTTAGCAGGCGACATCGTACGGCCATTCAATGAGGTCTTAAACTGGGTGATGTGTTATGGGATAATTAATCTCATGTTGGTCATAATCTCATTCTTCAGTATTTGGAAGAGTTTAACTAGTTTTCAAAAGGTCAAAACTCTCCCAGCCATTGCTGCATGGTTCACGTTGGGAATAAGTTCATATCCATCGTATTACCCCTATGCTTGTTTCCTATTAGCGGGTAGTTTTGGAAATATATTTCATTCTGAGACGGGATCACTTCGTATACAAAAATCAAGCATTGCAAGATATAAGAAGTACATTATTCTCGCGGTTTTGCTGATATGCACATTGATTGCTTCCATGCAAGTATACAAAGCTAATGCGAAAGATGCCTGGATGGGTAAGAATACGGCTGAAGATGAATTTCATCCTAGCATTGATACTAATTCTTTGCCTCCTTGCCTTACTGACGATATTGACGTGCTTTATACCCTCTCCGTTAATCTGAATTTAGAAGGCGAGCCACAAAAGAGCCAGGAAGTATTAGATAAACTAAAAGGTCACTTGCAAAATTACGATACCGAACTATTAGCAGGCGACAACGCACTATCTCTGCATCAATGGGACGCGGCAGAGAAACATTTTCTTCTTGCCCACCATATGGTCCCCGCACGATTCATGCCTTTGTACGGACAAATGCAAGTTTACTTGGAGCATGGCGATTTGCTAAGAGCACGAAGTGTTGCACTGAAGATTACTCGGAAAAAGGCAAAAATAGACAGTGAAGACATCCACGATATCAAAGCGAAAGCTCGCAAGGTTTTAAAAGCAGGTGATTAATATCCTTGCTCACCTTACACTTCATAACTAACATTGCACATTTATAAACAGATTATGAAAAAGATTCTTATTTCCCTTATCTTAGTCTGCGTGACTATCAACGCAGCTGGACAGAATAGTTCTATTGCTAAGAATGATTCTATTGCCTATGAACGTTATCTCTCAAGGACATTTGCTCAGTACTACCCTTTCTCGATGTTGCAGAGGGTATACAAATATCTATATGCTTATCATAATGAAGGTGGTACTGAAGATCGATATGTTTTCACCGATGATTCAAAAGGACGAGGAGATACAGGAAATTGGGAACCAGCTGATAAGGGGGTAAGTGTTCCTATTGCCACATATCAAGTTGGCAAAGAGCGAGGTTTCGTTACCTCTCAACGTCATTACGACGACCGAGCCTTCCCTGATTCACTTCGCTTTATCTTCAAGCAAGGTTATGCAGATTTTCGTTACAAATACCCCAGAAAAAGTGTCGCTCAAAAGGAACTAGTTGTATTGCTTACTTCTTTCAACAAGTTGGCTAATAACAAGCCTTTATTCTTTGCTGAGATCCACAAGGATTACAACGACGATATTGAGGCATACGTAAAGAATATGTTTAAGACATCTGTTCTTATTGATGACAAGCAGAATCAGCGCTTCTTGCGTAAGCCCTCTGCTGAGAAGTTGCGAAACGATGCAGGTGTAAATTTCGTGATTGGGGTCACACTCTATAAGCTGTGGCTGACACAGCAAGGAAAAGACAATGAGCCTCACAAGTAAAATAGCGGACTCTCCCCCTAAAATCAACAAAAGCAATCTATTCATCCATAAACAATTCACTAATAAAATACTTTACAAAAATGAAGAAATCATTTCTTTCACTCCTCCTTACTACAGGAGAATCGCCACCTTTGTAGCATTCCACGCATGTTCTTCCGACGAGAACAACGATCCTCAACCAATGACAAAGACTCAGTTACTCTTGAAAAAGAGCAAAGAGTTCGCTCAGAAGTATAACGTAGACCTTGAAGTAGATGAGGCTCAACTCGAAAAGGTAGCAGACATGCTTTCCGTTGAACAGATGGAAAGAGACTATCAAGCTTGGGTAAATTTTACAAAAAACGATCATCAACACACCCAAACGAGTTAAAAGTTCAAATGGCCTAAAGCTCACTAAACGCCGCGCTTCCTTTGAATCAACTAGCATTAGTGGCCAATATAAGGATATAGTAGATAACAACCCATACATGACTTATGAATTGTTCTATAACTTTGGTAATAATGGGAATGGGACAGTTCGTATTATCGTTACTTATGGGAAATATGAAGGTATGGCATTTCTACAACCAACAGGCTTTACCTCTTATGGTTCTAATTCGTGTTCTTTCTCCGCAGTTGGATCTATTAACTTAACAAGACCTTTGTATAAAACATTAACCAAACGCGTTTGTGTTGAGTATCGCAACACAGGAAAACCTATTTGTGAAATCACTAATTTATAAACCTTCATGAAACGATTTGTTGTTTATTTTGTTTTATCCCTATGTCTATTTCATTGCTATGGTCAAACAGCAGATAAAAGCGATATACAAGCCTATAAGATGTATCTCACAAGGACATTTGCTCAGTACTACCCTCTTCCTATGTTGCAGAGGATTTACAAATACCTATCTACATACCCACAAAACTCCAATACAAAGGATCGATACATCTTCAATAATGATTCGATGGGAAGAGATTACCTTGGTGGTTGGGTCTCTGCCGATTGTTCATCAGAAGGTCCAATTATGTGTTATACAGATACCTACCAGATAGGAAAAGAACAGGGATTTCACACTTCGCATAGACATTATGACGATCGAGTATTTCCAGACTCTCTTCGTTTTATATTTAAACAAGGATACGCAGAGTTCCGTACAAATTACCCCAAAAAGAGCGTAGCACAAAAGGAATTAATAGAAACGCTGAAGATTTTTGATAAATCTGCACGTAACAAACCCCTATTCTTTGCAGATATTCATAAGACATACAATGACGACATTGAAGCCTATGTAAAGGACATGTTTAAGACATCTATTTTGATTGACAATAGGCAAAATCAGCGATTCTTGCGCAAGCCATCTGCAGAGAAGCTACAGAATGATGCAGGTGTGAAATTTGTGATTGGTGTTGCACTCTACAAACTCTGGCTGACACAGCAAGGAAAAGACAATGAGCCTCACAAATAAAAAAGAGAACTATGAGAACAAAACTCTACCTCACGTTACTTGTCTTATCTTTATTTTTCCCTTTCTGCTCTGCTCAGAAAGTAAATGACAACGACACACAAGCTTACGAACAATATCTTTCAAAAACATTTGCTCAGTACTACCCATTCTCTGTACTACAAAGAGTGTACAAATATTTGTACTCTTATCAAAAAGACGGTTGCACTGATAATCGATACGTCTTCACTGACGATTCAAAAGGCAGAGGCGAAATGGGAAATTGGGTGCCTGCGGGCGAAGGGTTTCCTCCTGCCACCTATCTTGTTGGTAAGGAACAAGGCTTTGCTACCTCTAATAGGCACTACGACGATCGTGCTTTCCCTGACTCTATTCGCTTTATCTTCAAGCAAGGATATGCAGACTTCCGCTATAAATATCCAAGAAAAAGCGTTGCACAAAAAGAATTGATTGAAGCGCTAACGGCTTTCAACAAGATGGCAAGCAACAAGCCATTGTTCTTTGCAGAGATTCATCAGAAGTATAACGATGATATTGAAGCCTACGTGAAAGATATGTTTAAGACATCTATTCTTATTGATGACAAGCAGAATCAACGATTTTTGCGAAAGCCCTCTGCTGAGAAGTTGCAAAACGATGTAGGTGTAAATTTCGTGATTGGTGTCACACTCTATAAGCTGTGGCTGACGCAACAGAAAGCAATAGAATAAAATAGATTGCGCTCCGCATGGTTTTAAAACATTTCTGTTCAAAACCATGCGGAGCGCAATGGCAAGCAATTAACTTTGCTAATCAACAAGAGCTATTGCTCATTACTGCAAACTATTCCACCATGAGGAATCGCCCTTCAGATACTTAGCAAACCATGAATAAATTACGTTGAGCCAAGCCATGCGCTTGTGGTAATCTACGATTACGTGGTTCTCACCCTCCACTTGTACATAGGCTACATCGCGGCCTAAAATCTTCAAAGCTGTGAAGAGTTGCTGACTTTCATTGGTCGGCACGTTGGTATCGGCTGTACCATGAAGCAGGAGCAAAGGAGTGTGAATCTTATCTGCATTAAATAGGGGCGACTGCTTTACATACAAGTCAGGATTATTCCATGGGAAACTGCCATATTGTGCTGTTTCTCCATATGAATATCCCCAATATCCACCACCCCAATAGCTAGCGATGTTGCTAATACCAGCATGAGCTATAGCCGCAGCAAAAATATCTGTACGCGTTTGCAAATACTCCGTCATGAAGCCACCATAAGAGGCACCAATACAACCGATATGTTTACTATCGACGAAAGTATGTTGCTTGCAAAATTCTTTTACACCTTGTATGATATCATCTCCCGATTCATGTCCCCAAGTGTTGACATGACGAGCAGCGAATTCCTGGCCATAGGCAGTTGTTCCGCTAGGATTAAGCACATAGACCACATAGCCTTGACTGGCAAAAGTTTGGAACGGATACCACGACTCCAGCATATTCTGTGAAGGCGAGCAACCACCATAATAGTATACAATCATGGGATACTTTTTGCTTGCATCAAAATCGGGAGGAAGCAAATAAAACCCATCAATAGAATCGCCACGAGTGGCTTTAAACTGCCAACTTTTACTAGGAGCAATCGCCACATCTTTATAGAGTTCATCGAAGTCGATGCTGCCCACGCGTTTAGTCTCAGGTTTCAGTTTATTCAGCTGGCAAGCATACATATCACGAGCACGCTGCGGAGTTTGACCAAAGAATACAGCCCTAGGAGCAGACTTTGATGCCGTAGAAAAAGTAACATCTTGCACATAAGTAACAGGCAAAGAGAATTTACTCACCTGACGTGTCAGCGGATTCAAACGGAAGAGATTGCGTCCCATGCGATCGTCGGCGGTGAAATAAATCTGTCCGTCACCAGGATTCCATTCGTAGTCGGAAACGGAGGGATTGAAGTTGCACAACAAAGGAGTAACCTTACGACTTGCTATATCATAGAGATATAGGCGCATATCGAATGATTGTGGTTGCTGTCCAGGCTTTACTTCGCTACCTATTCCATCAAATGAGGCGGGAGAAGCTGAAATTAGCAACTGCTTGCCATCGGGCGAGAAGCGACCTCCTCCGATAAAGGTTGTATCATTCAACAAAGTATCAACTTTACCCGTATAAGCATCCATACGAAGGAAGGATGTACGAGATATTGGCAACTTACTTACATCGGTACGCGAATACTGAAGAAGCAAGTTGCGACCATCGGTCGATATGTCGGCACACCAGACACTTTCCGACCCATACGTAAGACGCTGAAGAATTCCACTCTTTAGGTCGTAGCGCCAAAGGCTATTGCGATTTCTCCAGCCTGGCTGACGATCGTCTGGCTCCATAATACGCTTTAGCCCATTTTGCGAGGATTTTCCTTCTTCTGTTTTGTTGAAAATTAAATAATCTTCCTTGGGCGAGATAGAGAATCCTCCATCAGGCAAATTATCAGCCAACACACGCTCTTTGCCATCGGCAGGCGTGTAGACCACGAGTTCTTTGCCCGTTCCGCTATTGCGCGTATAATAAAGCACATCTTTCGTGCCGGGGAGCCATGATAGAGATAGATATTCATTGCGGTGAAGGAGTTCACGCCCATTTTGCACCTCTGTCAGTGTGGTTGTATATTGTGTGGTGCCATCCTTGCGAGTATAATAACTTACTATTACCAAATACTTGCCACTAGGCGAGAGAGCCACACTGCGATAATGACTTCCCCAAGTTTGCTGACCGATGGTAAAAGGGCGTTTCCCCGTGGGATTCACCTGCACATCTTTCAAGTTATCGCCAATAATACATACGTCGAAAGAATCCTTATCCGCTTTCTGCGTAAAGACTTGCAGCGTTAAGTCGGCACGACCAGGAATAAGCGTCAGTTGTTTGTCTGCACATTCTTTTCCATCAACAAACAATTTATAACTATGCAGATTTTTTACCTCCACACGTGCTTTTACATATCGAGGAGTCTGCACGCTAAACTGAAGCACTCTCAACTGTGGAATACTATCAGCACCCACCGTCAAAGCATCGCCATGTTTTATCGTGATAGATGAAGTCTTACGTACAATGCTTGCTTGTACCATTCGACTATTTTGTTGTAAAGCCTCTTGCACATCATAGGCCTTACCTTTCATATTTACAGAGTCCGTCTCAAAAGGACGCTGTATGCCATAAGGTCCTTGCATCTGTGCTTGACCTACAACTAATGTATCGGTCGGGATGCACGATGTAAGAGACATTAATAAGGGTAAAATGATCATCTAGATTATGTATTGTTAGTTTTTTACAACTTAGAGGACTATTAAGGGTAGTTCTATAAATTCTGAAATTTATGGTACCCAATTCTGATGTGCGATTTGCATGGTCTTGAAAGCGTCTAGTTTCTATTCTTTCGGAAGTCTGCGCTTAGATTCCCTCTCTTTCGCGTCCCATCAGTTGAAAATCTTTCTTGCGTAGTTTAAAGCTGTTCGTCAAATACTTGTCTCGTACCACTTGATTTGCGGCTAATTCCTCTGGAGTTCCTTGAAAAAGAATACGACCTTCAAAGAGCAAATAAGCTCGATCTGTGATACAAAGTGTTTCCTCCACATTATGGTCGGTAATCAAGATACCAATATTGCGATCTTTGAGTTTCCATACGATGTATTGAATATCTTCCACAGCAATGGGGTCAACGCCAGCAAAAGGTTCATCTAGCATAATAAACTTCGGATCAATGGCCAAGCAGCGAGCTATTTCCGTTCGACGACGTTCACCACCTGAAAGTTGATCGCCTAAATTTTTACGCACTTTCTGCAATCGAAACTCTGCGATGAGACTTTCCAATTTTTCCTTTCTGTATTCCTTGGAACGTCCTGTCATCTCGAGCACAGAGGCAATATTATCCTCTACACTCATTTTGCGAAATACCGAAGCTTCTTGAGCCAAATAGCCAATCCCCTTTTGTGCACGCTTATACACGGGATCTTTCGTTATTTCTTGGTCGTCAATAAAGATACGTCCTCCATTGGGCACAACAAGTCCCGTTGTCATATAAAACGAGGTGGTCTTTCCTGCTCCATTGGGGCCTAAAAGCCCTACAATCTCGCCTTGCTTTACATCGAACGACACTCCATTTACCACCGTACGCTTTCCATACTTCTTTACCAAGCCCTCGGAGCGGAGCACCATGGAAGTTGTCTCAGTGGACGGAACTGACATTGGAGAAGGTACACGTTCGCTCCCTGCGCCCTTATCTGATGCTTTCTCAGACAAAGTATGATGTGATTGCAAGAATGAAATCATATTCTTAGGTAGTACTTACTTTAGTGGGGGATTTAGTCTGCTTCTATTCTACTCGAACAACTAATCTCATCCGAGCAATATATTAGGGGGGGTAGTTCTAATCATCCTGATTTTTGCTTTCTGAAGGTCTGATAGACACACAATGCAACTTATCAGAATAATTAGAGCCACCCTAGACAAACATACTAAACCCGAATGACAATTACTTATAAAGGAAACGTTTAATACTTCTCTTCGGGGTCTTTTCAAATTCAGTTTGATGAATTTCCATTGCGGAAATGCGCTCATAAGCAGCCACCATGGTATTGATATCCTTGCGATTCTGCTCCATGGTCATCCTTAATCCATTCTCGTCGAGACCATCTTTCTGTGCCAAGTCGAAATCGGGATAGATGAGTGCCACGAGTTTTTCACCACGCTGCACCACGATGCTTTCGTTCACGTAAGGCAACGTGTTGAGCTTATCCTCAATTTCTTCAGGGTAGATATTCTGACCCGAAGCACCCAAAAGCATATTCTTGCTACGTCCGCGAATGAAAAGATTACCTTCATCATCCATCACACCGAGATCGCCCGTATGATACCAGCCATCCTTGAGTGTAGCAGCAGTAGCTTCTTCATTTTTAAAATAGCCTAACATCACGTTTTCACCACGGGTAAGGATTTCTCCCACTACGTGTTGCGGATCTTGGCTATCAATCTTTATTTCCATGCGAGGAGCGGCCTTACCACAAGATCCTTTACGAAAGCGCTGCCAATCTTCATACGAGATAATCGGCGCACACTCCGTAGCACCATAACCCACAGTATAGGGGAAATGAATCTTATTAAGCAAATCTTCCACCTCACTATTGAATGCGGCACCACCAATAATAATTTCGTAGAATTGGCCACCGAAGGCATCTACCAAATGCTGACGAATTTTGTCTAGTATGCGTCCACTAATAAAGGGCATCTTCAGTAGCACCTTCATACTAGGTGTCTGCAACCTAGGCAACACGTTTTTCTTGATAATTTTCTCAATAATCAGAGGTACGGAAATTATCACAATGGGCTTGATTTCACCAAAAGCTTGCAACACAATCTTAGGCGATGGAATGCGCGTAAGATAATATACATGACATCCATGTAGAAACTCAAATATAAATTCGAAAGCCATGCCATACATATGTGCCAATGGAAGCATGGAAATCACAGGATTGCCACGCTTTACTTTATGACCAAGCACCTCAATCGCGAACTGATAGTTCGACCACAATGCGCGAAAAGGAATCATCACCCCCTTTGAGTTGGAGGTCGTACCGCTAGTATAGTTAATCAACGCCAAAGCGTCAGGATTGGGCGTATGGGGATAATTCACATGTTCCTTGCGGAAGAACTTGGGATATTTACGACCGAAAAATTCGTTGAGTCGCTCGCGAGCCTCTGTTAGTTTTTCTGTACGTGACACGAGCAAAGAATAGTCGGGAATGTTAACAATGCCTTCCAAATGGGGCATTTGCTCCGCATCGAGCTCTGGCCACACCATATCGCCCACAAAAAGGATCTTCGCCTCTGAATGATTCACGATATCGTGTACTTGCTGGGCCTTAAACTCATGAAGGATAGGCACAGCCACAGCACCATACGTAAGTGTAGCAAGAAATGCCGTTGCCCAATGCGCACTATTTCGTCCGCAAAGAGCTACCTTATCACCCTTTTCCACACCTGCATTTTCAAACAAAATATGGAGCTTCTCTATTTTTCGGGCTACGTCCTTATATTGTAACGTCACGCCTTGATAATCGGTCAATGCATCAAGATCCCAATTGTTTTTTAGGCTCTCTGCTATCAGATCGACAAAATCGGTATATGTTTCCATTTATTACTATTGAGAAACCAAAGTTTTACCGCCTTGGCACATTATACAAACTTTTGTGCAAAAATAAGAAAAAACTATTGGTAAAGTGGCATTTCCTCTCAATTATTTCATCTAGGCTTACCATTTAGCCCAAAAAAGCCGTACTTTTGCATGTAACATCTCCCCCTCTTAGGGAATTAACCATTCTTTTATCATCACACAATGGACAAACAAAAGAAAATATGGATTGTCGTTGGAGGAGGCTTATTGGTACTAGCCGTCCTTCTCTATTGGCTCTTTTTCTCCAACTTTGCTTCTGTCAAGAAAGAGGCATACGTTTATATCGACTCTGACGATACCATTGACTCCGTCTTTCACAAACTTGATCTCACTGCAAAACCATCTCAAATGATAGGATTTCGTACCTGTGCTGCATTACTGCAATATAGCAGTCATGTTCACCCGGGTCGCTATCAAGTGAGCCACATCGGAAGTTTGCGTCTGCTTCGCAACTTGCGTGGAGGCCGTCAATCCCCCGTAAAGCTGGTTATTCCCGTAGTACACACTATTGACAACCTCGCTGCACGCCTTTCCGACCAATTAGAAACAGATTCCGCCACGCTTGCACAAGCCTTTAAGCAGGAAGCCTTGCTTCGTCCGCTTAATGTCAACACTGCCACTGTTGCCTGCCTATTTATTCCCAACACATACGAAGTCTATTGGAACATTACCCCCAAGCAGCTTCTCGAACGTATGAAGAAGGAACACGACAACTTTTGGACAGACACTCGCCGCAAGCAAGCCTCCGAAGCGAGATTAACCCCCGATGAAGCATACACTCTTGCCTCTATCGTGGAACAAGAATCGGCCAACGAGCAAGAACGCCCCATGATTGCAGGCATGTATCTCAATCGCCTACATCAAGGAATGAAGTTACAGGCCGACCCCACTGTAAAGTTTGCCCTCAAAAACTTCTCACTCCGACGCATCCTTATCAACCATCTAAGCGTCAATAGTCCGTACAATACATATCAACACGAAGGTCTACCCATTGGCCCAATATGTATTCCTTCACTCAACGCCATCCAATCTGTGCTCAACTACACACACCATAAATATCTGTACATGTGCGCGAAAGAGGATTTTTCGGGCACACACAATTTTGCTTCCACCTATGAAGAACATACCGCCAATGCACGTCGATATGCAGAAGCACTTAACCAGCGAGGTGTAAAATAAGCGATGGAACAGACCGATAAAAAATGGAAAATTATCAAGAGCGACTACCTCATCCAACGTCCGTGGCTCACGGCACGACGTGACAAGGTGGAACTTGCTGACGGCCGCATCAACGATGAATATTATGTGCTCGAATACCCCGATTGGGTGAATGTGATTGCTATCACTCAAAATGGACAATTCATCATGGAACGCCAATACCGCCACGGCATGCAAGTGATGAGTACTGAGATTCCATGCGGAGTGATGGAAAAAGGGGAGACGCCTATCGAAGCTGCCCAACGCGAACTTCTAGAAGAAACAGGATATGCAGGTGGAGATTGGACTCACTTGATGGATATTGGTGCCAATCCAGGATCCCAAAACAACTTAACACATTGTTTTCTTGCGAAAGGAGTAAAAAAGGTGGCCGAACAAAAGCTCGATGCCACAGAGGAACTCTCCGTATTCCTATTAAGCGAAGAGGAAGTACGAAAACTACTTCTTGAAGGAAAACTTTGCCAAGCACTCATGGTCGCACCGCTCTATAAATATTTCTATGATATACTGAGCCATACCGTCGCTGAATAAATTATCAGTGACTTTCACGGGTCAGCGGATATTCCCAGTTGGTATTTTCCTTATATCGTGTATGTTTACTCATTTTCCATGTTGTAGTAAGTCCGTTGAGTGAAGATAGAGTCTTATTTCAGGGAATGAGAATCGTCTCTCTGTATAGATGGGAATTTCACCCTTGTAAACGGAGGATTTCATAAACTGCGAACGAAGTGTTCCTAACTTCGTCATTATCAAGCTAGAACCTAGACCATACCG
Source organism: uncultured Prevotella sp. (assembly GCA_900541575.1). Lineage (GTDB taxonomy): Bacteria > Bacteroidota > Bacteroidia > Bacteroidales > Bacteroidaceae > Alloprevotella. Next base: position 19,993 of record UQKO01000004.1, on the reverse strand, counting down.
TTTCTCAATGAAGATTCTCACGTCTACCACAGGCCTGTGGTAAAGCTGCCGCACGGCAGCGGTAAAGCTACCACAGGCCTGTGGTAGAGCTACCGCACGGCAGCGGTAAAGCTGCCGCTCGGCAGTGGCAGACGTAAAGATGGGCATCTGTAAAAGGTAAAACGTACATCTATGGACAGGAAGACAAATCACTTTCCTCATCATACAACCAAAAATATCCGCTGCCCCCATTTTCAATCAATAAGCCCCAAAAGAGGCAGACTCTTCATCGCTTAACGGATGAAGAGTCTGCCTCTTTAATTTTCTATTGTGTTCTACCGAAATAGCTTATTCCCACTCAATCGTTGAAGGCGGCTTGGAAGAAATATCGTAGCATACACGATTTACGCCCTTCACATGATTGATAATATCATTGGAAACCTGTGCCATAAAGTCATAAGGAAGATGCGCCCAATCGGCCGTCATGGCATCTGTACTGGTCACAGCACGAAGAGCTACGGGATGCTCGTAAGTACGTTCGTCTCCCATAACGCCTACCGATCGAACAGTTGAAAGAAGGACTGTGCCAGCCTGCCATATTTGATCGTAAAGACTTACTTCTATCTCTCCATTCTTCATATCGGCAGGAACACCCGCTGCCAATACTCGGCGAGCTTCTTCTCCTGAAAGTTTTACCTTATAATTGCGCAAACCACGAATATAGATATCGTCGGCATCCTGCAAGATTCGTACTTTCTCAGGAGTTATATCTCCAAGAATACGTACTGCTAAGCCTGGGCCGGGGAAAGGATGACGCGTAATCAAATGTTCGGGCATTCCCATGGAACGACCTACACGACGCACCTCATCCTTAAACAACCACTTTAGCGGTTCACAAAGCTGAAGATTCATCTCCTTAGGGAGGCCGCCCACATTGTGATGACTCTTAATGACCTTACCCGTGATATTAAGGCTCTCGATTCGGTCGGGATAGATAGTGCCTTGTGCCAACCATTTTGCGCCCGTCTGCTTCTTTGCCTCTGCATTAAATACTTCCACAAAGTCACGACCAATAATCTTGCGCTTTTGTTCGGGATCTGTCACACCTGCTAAATCAGCAAAGAACTTTGCACTAGCATCTACACCAATTACATTGAGTCCTAAGCACTTGTAATCGTTCATCACATCGCGGAACTCATTTTTACGAAGCATGCCATGATCTACAAAGATACAAGTCAAGTTGTCGCCAATGGCGCGATGAAGCAACACTGCTGCAACAGAACTATCTACACCGCCTGAAAGTCCTAGGATTACTCGGTCATTGCCCAACTGCTCTTTGAGCTCTGCCACCGTAGTGTCTACGAATGAAGCAGGGCTCCAATCTTGACGACTACCACAAATGTCTACTACGAAATTCTTGAGCAACTGAGTTCCTTGAAGCGAATGGAACACCTCGGGATGGAACTGTACGCCCCAAAGTTTTTCTCCATCTGCTTGATAGGCTGCATACTTTACTTTAGAAGTGGAAGCAATGCAGTGGAATCCCTCAGGAATAGCCGTAATGGTATCGCCATGACTCATCCACACTTGAGAATTGTCATCAAATCCTTTGAATAGAGGATTTTCATGGTCGAAGCTTTCTAGATTGGCACGTCCATACTCACGGCTACCTGCTGGTTCTACCTTTCCACCATAGAGCTGAGACATATACTGTGCACCATAACAAATACCCAGGATAGGATATTTACCACGAATTTCGCTAAGATCAACCTTGAACGCTTCGGGATCGTAGACGCTATAAGGTGAACCTGAAAGGATAACGCCTATCACGCTCGGATCATCATGAGGAAATTTGTTGTAAGGCAGAATTTCGCAGAACGTGTCGAGTTCACGCAAACGACGACCTATCAACTGGGTCGTTTGCGATCCGAAATCGAGGATAATGATTTTCTGTTGCATACGATATAATATGTGTTTCGTGGTGCAAAGATAGTGCAAACCGAGGGCAATACAAAATGAAAGCTTGCTTTTATTTATAAATCCGTACCGTAGCACCTTATATTTACGACTTTCAGAAAACTAGAAACAATCGGAACGAATCTATCTGAATTTAAAATGAGGAAGAAGTTTTGATAGCCGTTTTTCTCTTTATCATGGTTCGTGTATGGTAAAGTTGGTCACTCAACTGCTTACATCAAAGAAATGGGCAAACATACGACATTAGGGTAATAACAACCGAAATATCCGCTGACCCTTCATTTTCCTCTTCCACAAGGGACTAGAAATAAAAAAATTGATTGTCTCCCGACAACCAATCTTTTACTAACCTTAAATCTAATACCATGAAAAACATTGCAAAGATACTGGTTTAGGTGAATGTAAACAAGGGGAAAAACCAAAAACGCTCATTCATTTACTATTCTTTATTATTTTCGTTACTATTTTGCCAACTACATTTATCTTTTTGACTGTTTTGAGAAACAAAAAGCATACAAGCGATAGATTACCCAACACAGGGAAGCCCCCATCAAGGTGGATGTTATGAAACGAAAGACACGATGCTTAACATCGCTATTCTTCATATACTTAATGGGAAGTAGATTCTGCTCCTGCAAACGCTTATAGACCTTCCTAAAATCTGCATAATGCGGAAGCCATTGCATCATATTAAACAGGATATCAGATGTGAGCATAGCGGATTTCCTACAAAGCATTGCCGCTTGCATGCCTTGATAGTGATTAGCGAGTACAGAGAGTTTCGAGGCCGTAAGCATTGCATCGTTTAACAAACGCATTACATGTTCATCAGAACGCGTCTGCATGATAGAACCGCTTCGCTGATAATAAGCATAACAAATGATCGACGTGATGACCAAATGCTGAGTACGAAGAAAAAGTAGCGTGGTAAACTCTTCATCTTCACGTAAAAGACCTGGAGTAAATCGCAGTGTATCTGCTACCAAATTTCTTCTGAACAGATAAGCACATACGGATGCACAGAGATTATGATGGGCTGCATAATCTGGGCCTGTACCATCATAGCAGACTAGCTTTTGTAAAGAATGTTTTGGAATATCCGTAAGGATAGTGTTGTCAGAATCCTCCGTACACACGCTTTTCATGCGAAAGGCTATGAGGTCTGCTCGGGTATCTACACAGAGACTAAAAAGTTGCTGTTCATTAGAAGCTATCAGGAAGTCATCAGCATCTACAAATTGAACGTACTCTTTTTTTGAGAGATTGAGCGCAATGTTACGAGAGACACTCAATCCCTCGTTAACTTCGTTTCTGACATAACAAATGGGAGCGCCAGCTATTTGCTCCACAACGCTCGCTGGAGAATATAAGTGATCGGATCCATCGTCGATGACAATTATCTCGTAACTTTTAAGCACCGAAGCTGCACGAATAATTGATAGAAGGCAACGCTGCAGCAACCTTCTTGGCACATTATAGACAGGAACGATAAAACTCACGCTCAGTCCATTTCTTACTTTCATTTCTTCGGCATAAGTCTGCTCCATAGATACATATATTTAAGCCCTATCATGTTGTTGAAAAGTCCTTTAACCATCATCATGGGCGTTGCCTTCGTATGTTTGTAAAGACAGCACAAAGAGATTTTACGATAAGGCATAATAATAGCTCCATGCTGTGCCAAAAGACTTATCTGCGTATTCGCCATCTGCATATAAAGATACTGCGTAACAGAATGATTTGTGCCCAACACATCACACAATAAGCGGTAAGCCTTGTGCTGTCCCTGCAGAAGGTGGGAAAGATGTTTACAATCGGGCACACGACTTATCGAACCTGCATGATACAAGTAATGATAACAACCATGAGTAGCTGTTAGCATTTTTCCCGCACGATGAAGCACAGTTGGAATGGTGTGTAAATCTTCGAAATAGACGCCTTTTGGGAAACGTATTCCATTCCACAAACTACGTCGAAACACCTTATTACACGCATAAGAATGACCACAACCATCTTGTACTAACCATTCTGGAAAAGAAAGAACCTGCTCTTCTGAGAATGAAAGAAGATGATGCAAGTGAGGAGACCCTTCGTTGATGCTCATGGAAAATTCCACTACGTTCACGTCTGAGTTAGCTTCAAGCAGTTTTACCTGTTCCTGCAATGTATTGGGGTCGAGAAAATCGTCGGAATCGACAAAGCACACATACTTTCCTTGTGCGTAATCAAGTCCGGTATTTCGTGCGGCACTCAATCCTTTGTTCTGAGAATGGCGAAGTAGATGAAAGCGCTCATCGGCTGCCACCCATTGCTTGCAAATATCAGCACTTTCGTCGGTGGAAGCATCGTCGATAAGCCATACTTCCATTGCTTCTACCCCACCCGCCCTAACAGACTGAAGACAGCGGTCGAGATAATCTGCCACTTGATATACAGGAATGATTATGCTCAGCAAAGGTTTCATAGTTACTTAGCAGCAAAATAAGACTTGGAAATAACTTAGGGTGGTTCTATAAATTCTGAAATATATGGTACCCAATTCTGATGTTGCAATTTATAGAACCACCCTTTAGATAAAAATTTAAGGCGGCGAACGATTGTGTTCGTTAGTGCGCCGCCTCATGATTATTCTATCTCTGTTGTACTATTTCTTAGTTCGTTTCATATAAGCGATGCCTTCCATCAGATGACGCATAAATGGAAGGAAGTGGGTGTACCCCTTGCGTGCACTTTCCATTGCAAAACAGAAACATCTCCACCAAGCCGTTGCTCCATACTTATAATAAGAGATAGCACCCCGACTTCTTTGCACACCTGCATCTACGTAAATAAGTGATTTCTTTAACATCGTACTTGTTTCCACTATTTTTTCAGGGAAATAATGCATGTGTAAGCCAGCACGCAAAGCATCCTCCAGCCATACTTCTTCTTCACCACAGGTAAGGAACTGTGTTCCTAATCCGAATCGCTCGTCAAAACGAATCTTTCCCTGCACACTCGTACGACGACAAGCCATTTCGAGCGCCGAGATGGTATACTCTGTGGGCATGGCATAGACATCAAAATCCTTTGGGGGATAATTCTTCAGTGGCTTTCCCGTATAGGTAGACGCACAGAAGAATGCCACATCGAGTTTCGGATTATTCTCAAAGTACTTGAAAATGATTTCCGGTGTTTCTGTCAACAAATGTGCATCATCATCGGCATACATCACGATATCGGCTGTTGCCTTATCAAGTGCCAAATTACGATTGGCAGAAAGCCCCTTTCCTTTATACGTATAGATAGTGACATCCTCACGGGTTGTCAAAGCTTTCGGTATGAGATCTAGGTATCGCTCATCCGTGTATTGATAAGAGACTACATAATGGATATTCTCGCGAGGCGGCAACAGAACGTCTTGGATACGTACAATGCCTTTGTTGAGCGAACAAATCAATATATCAAGAGTCATGTTGTATGGATTTTATAGGTTAAACTGATTGATGGTCTCACAAACTGTCAAAGCCTCTTCGTCGGTCATAATGGGACTTACCGGCAGGCTTATCTGTGTTCGCGCCCATTCTGTAGCCCTAGGTGTATGGCAGTTAATGGATGAGAATATGGGTTGTTCTGACAATGTCAAGGGATAATGACAAGAGGTTTGGATGCCATTTTCCTGAAGATATGTCGACAAGCGTTCACGTTCTTGACACCGTGCAGCATAAATATGGAACACACTATGCGCAGTATCTCCTTGATAGGGCAACTCTACAAGTGGATTATGTATATGCTCTGCATAAATAGAGGCAATGTGTTGACGGTGAAGATTGTCTTGATCTAACCTGCACAATTTTACATTGAGCATAGCTGCTTGTATCTCGTCTAAACGGGAATTAAGTCCTTGCATAACATGATGATACTTTCGATCAGCACCATAATTTGCCAACGTTCGTACTCTATGTGCAAGTTCTTCATCATCAGTTGTAACAGCTCCACCATCTCCTAAAGCGCCCAAATTCTTGCCTGGATAAAAGCTGAAAGCCGATATTAATGCTGTGCTACCCACACGTTTCTTTCCAGAATAAGCACCATGGGCTTGTGCTGCATCTTCGAGAAGCTTCAAGTGATTTTCCTTGGTCCATGCTGCGAATGCTTCCATATCAGCCGCCTTGCCATAAAGATGCACAGGAAGCACCGCTCTCGTATGAGGAGAAAGCACTTGCTCGGCTGTACTCGGCGTAAGTAAGGCATTTTCGTCGACATCTGCAAAAACGGGAATCATACCCGCTCTCACCACAGCCTGCGCTGTAGCAACAAAGGTCATATTAGGCACAATCACTTCTGTATGCTCATCCCAATGATACATTTGCTTTAGAGCCATTAGTGATAGCGTGAGTGCATCCAATCCATTTCCCACACCGACACAATAACGCACGCCTACGAAATCTGCAAAACTTCGTTCAAATTGCTTCGTTGCTTGGCCTTGTAAATACCATCCACTCTTTATCACTCGCAATGCGGCCTCAGAGAGTGCTGGTTGGAAGGTTTCATTGATAGCACCTAATGGTAAGAATGGAATCATGACAGGTTGGATTGATTGTAGAAATGTATACTTTTATAGGTTAAGGAGAGCCTCTACACCTTACTTTGCTCAAGAAAGGGCTACGCGATAAGAATCGTAGCAGACACCACGTCCGCCAAAACCCTCTTTCTGAAAAATAAGACCTTCGTTAAGATATAAGCCTCCATGCTCAGTAGAAATTCCAAAGTCGAAATAACGAATCTGAGGTAAACGTTTCCTCACTTCAGTGATAATACGTGCGAATAGCCAATCTAAGGCTCCACACGCTTTTCCATCTTTACCCGACGCGATATATTGCACATGCACCACATTTTGACAAACAAACAATAGACACCCCGCCACAACATGAGATGGATTGTCTGCCATACAAGCCGTGCAGAGCTTAATCTGATTAGGGAAATGATTTATCAGCAATTGGATTTCCTCTAGCGTGTGAACGGGATGAACATTATGGCGGCTTATCAATACGCTGTCGAGCACATGCCAATAGGTTTCTAAATGCTCCATACTCTCAGTATAGAGCAACGAGGCTGTTCTTTCAGCCTTACGCACTTTCCTACGTCTTAGCTCGCTAAACGAATAAGGCATTGTCAAATCAATGACAGAAGATATGGATCGTGTCTCCAACTCTGCACCAATCCGAAACAAAGCATAGAGATCTTCCTCGCTCGGATATTGGTGATATATATAAGGTATAGGTTTATAAAGCAACGATGTAAACCCTTGCTCTGCAAAATAGTGTTTGACAGCCTGAAATATTTCAAGCATAGCTTCGACTGAAACACGCGAAGTTGTGAGTAATCCTCCGTAAGTGAGACCTGCATGAGAGGCTACAGCCGATGCTTCTCCTGGAATGCGACATACTGGGAATAGAGCTACGAGCCTTCCTTTCTCGTCACGAATCATGAGAGATTCATCATGGAAGCGATCGGCATGATAATCCATATAGGCACGATTGAAGAGGAATGTACCCTGCCTTGACTGATTCACAAGATGGTCCCATTCCGTCTGCAAAGACTCATTATATGGAATAATCTGAAAACTCATAGCTGAATGCTAAATCTTACTCTGTTTAAATTCCTCGTAATCGTTGACATAGCCTTCCTTGTCATAATCACCCGATGCGATGCAAAGACATACTGCATCTTCTGAGAAGTCGTATAATTCACACCATAACATAGGAGGTATTAAGATGCCTTTATCGCTTCGGTCAAGAACTACCTCCTGAGAGGGATGCACACCGTCATCTAAGCGCACTTTAAAACTACCATGTATAGGAACCAAGGCTTCATAACATCGACGATGAGCATGACAACCGCGAACAGCAAGCTTGGGAACATTTGTAATCCAAAAGACACGTCCTATCTGAAACGGAAGTTTATCTTGGTAATTCGATAAGCAAATCGTCAGCGATCCTCTTTCATCCGTAAATTTATCAAATGTCAGATTTAATGAACTATATGGTGATTGATTTTTCATATTGTTGTGACACTCTATAAGAGGTCGTTGTTGTGGTTTTGTTTAGGCTTCTTGTAGAAAAGTTGCCTACTTCATTTTGTTGTCTGATTCCTTTGGCAATGCCTCTGATTGTATCGTGTCTGAGATACTCTATGCCTGTGAATCAGAGTTTGGAAATCAAATTCCTGTACAATCAATGACTTCATTCATTCTGATATCTTGCATCTCCGTGGGCACATTTTCTACCAACTGACAAGGGAAACAGATACCTATCTTATAAACAGACTGCAATGTTCCTTGCGAAAGGAAACGATCATAATATCCTTTTCCTCTGCCCAAGCGATTGCCCGAACGATCAAAGGCAACACCAGGAACTACCACGAGTTGTATATCCGAAATCAGAGAATTACCTCCTAATGGTTCCATGATACCATAAGCACCTTGCGTCAGTTTGGTTTCAACGTATTCACTAGGAATAATTTCATCGCCTTCTACTCTCGGTAAGAGTATTCGTTTGTGACGACTCCATTTCTGGATAAAATCATGAGTACAGACTTCATCAGGCAGTGAATAAAAGAGCATGACTACATGTGCTTCTTGGAAATGTTGATTTTCCTCTAGCCGTTTTAGCACTTGATGCGATGCACGTAGTCGTTCCTTCATCGTCATCAGTTTGATTCTCTGCTTTACATTCTGACGAAGATTGGTTTTCGATAACATAATGCAAGAATGTTATAACGAACGTCTTTTACATAGGAATCACGCATATAAGCTTCATTATAAGGAAGCTTCACAGGCTGATTTATCTGCATGATGGGACGATAAAACGTCATTTGCATCCAATGATTTCTGAACCCTGCCAATGCTTGAAGTCGATTCGTTGCTTTTTCTCCCAATCGAGGGAAAGCATTTCCTTCAGAGAGAATCTTTATGGCCTTTTGTACAGCGGGATCTGAATTATTGGCATATTCTGCAGCATCACTGTCGTCTAATATATCACCAATGATGGCAGAAGATATGTATCTCACAAGCAGTTTACGCGACTGTTGTATCATCAAATTCCGTCTTTTCAACCCAAGTTTTTCAGCAAAAGAGGCAAACCCCTCTACAAGATTCTTCTTGGCCAAGAAAGTCGACACAGCTGCAACATCATTACAATTTGTCAAAGCTGCTCTGTGGGCATCCACAAAGTCGTATGCATATTGAAACAAAAGTCCTCCGAGATAGGCATCCTTGAAATAGGAGGTAATACCTACTGTATCGCGAGGAATAAAGATGTCTGGCACGATACCACCACCGCCATAAACAATACGCCCTAATCGAGTCTTATATTTCTCTCCCGAAGTGCGGATGCTGTCTGCAGAAAAATACTCTCCATGTTCCGCACGCAGCAATAGGTCAGCAGCATAATCCTCTTCGTCACCAGGCTTATAAGGCTTTTGTACACAACGGCCTGAGGGAGTATAATAACGTGCCGTAGTTAAACGCAACATGGATCCATCAGGAAATTCAATCGGTACCTGTACCAATCCTTTTCCAAAAGATCTGCGGCCAATAATGGTGCCTCTATCATTATCTTGGATGGCACCTGCAAATATCTCGCTTGCCGAAGCAGACGTTTCATCCACCAAGACCACCAACGGAAGTTTCTGAAATGCACCTCTTCCGTCAGCTTTGTATTCTTTTCGAGGAGATTTTCTACCTTCGGTATATACAATCAAAGAATTTTTGGGAAGAAGTTCGTTCGCCATCATGACGGCTGTTTCCATATAGCCACCAGGATTACCACGCAAATCTATAATCAGACCATTTGCATTATCATTATAGAGTTTAGACAGCGCTGCTATAAATTCAGAGAACGTCGTATCACCAAAACTTGTAATGCGCATATACCCTACTCCTGGTGCTGCCGTGTAAGCGGCATCCACTGTCTTAATAGGAACATCACCACGAGTTACGTCAAAACTAAGCAACTTGGCCTGCCCTCTACGTTTAATCGCCAATTTAGCTATCGAACCCTTTGTACCTTTCAAATGGTGCATAACCCCATCATTACTAATGGTATCGCCCACATAAGGTTTTCCATCGATATTCACGATGCGGTCGCCCGCCAAGATACCCACACTTTCAGAAGGACCGCCTTTTACTACCTTTACCACACGGATGGTGTCTTTATAGATGGTAAACTGTACACCGATTCCTGAAAAACTGCCTTTCAAATCTTGCATAGACTCTTCTGCTTTTGATGCAGGAATGTACGTAGAATGCGGATCTAATTCTTTTAGAATTTGAGGCATTGACTTTTCTACCAAGTCGGGAATATTGACTGAGTCGACATATTGATCGTCTATTAAATGAAACAAGTCAAGTATTTTGTTACTTGAATTGTTGATAATGCTCAACCGATTTCCAGAATAATGATTGGCAAAGAAACTGCCGAGCAATATTCCGACTATCACGCCCAAGGAGACCATGAGCGGCATAAAACGGCTTTTATTGTGTTTGATCATGCTTATTATATAAAAAGCTTTTATCTTATCTATAAGAATGGTTGCAGCTTATTCTTCAGGGTCGATATGCTCTATAATGATATTTGCTTCTTTCAAGAGGTCTATACCATCCGTCAATCTGTAACTACGCGCATAGACCACTCTTTTTATTCCTGCTTGAATAATTAGCTTTGCACATTCTATACAAGGAGCATCTGTAACATACAGCGTCGCACCATCAGAATTATTGCCCGAACGAGCAATTTTAGTAATTGCATTAGCCTCCGCATGCAACACACAAGGCTTCGTCAGCCCATCAGCCCCCTCGCAGACATTGGGGAAGCCAGAAGGTGTGCCATTATAGCCATCGCTGATAATCATCTTATTCTTCACAATCAATGCGCCCACCTGACGACGAGTGCAATAGGAGTTTTCCGCCCAAATACGTGCCATTCTTAGATAGCGTTTATCTAGCAGAAGAGCTTTTTCTTGAGAATGTACCATTCTTGTTGTACTTATTGAAAATCTGTCATTTCAAGCCATCACGCTTCAGCAGAGCATCAATGCTTGGCTCTTGTCCGCGAAACTTCACATAGAGTTCCATAGGTGGTTGTGTTCCTCCTTTTTCCAAGAGATTGTGACGGAAACTTGAAGCTGTTCTCTCATCAAAGATACCTCTTTGCTTGAAAAGCGAGAAAGCATCAGCATCAAGCACCTCTGCCCATTTATAGCTATAATAGCCAGCTGCATACCCACCCGACATTATATGACTGAATTGAACCGTCATACATGAAGAATCCACAGATGGGAGCATCTGCACCCTACTCCATGCTGCATCCTCAAACTTTTTAATCTTTTCTTTCAGCTCATCGGCTAACGTATAATAGGCCATATCAAGCAGTCCGAAAGATACTTGACGCATACAATAATATGCTGACAAATAGTTCTTTGCAGCAATCATACGTCGGATGTAATCTTCGGGTATGGGTTCGTGAGTCTGATAATGGTAAGCAAATGTACTTAAAAATTCTGGTTCTCTTGCATAGTTCTCCATAAATTGTGAAGGAAGTTCTACAAAATCCCAATAAACGGAGGTTCCACTTAACGCTTTATAATGTGTCATAGCGAAAATGCCATGCAGAGCATGACCAAACTCATGCAAAAATGTTTCCACCTCATCCAGACTTAAAAGAGACGGAGTTTCCTTTGTAGGTTTGGTAAAGTTGGTGGTTATGCTTACCACTGGTCGGAAGGAATTTTCTGCCGTTACCTTTACATGGGTAGGCTCATCGCAATGCTCTTCACGATAATTCGTCATCCAGGCACCTCCTTTCTTCGATGCTCTAGGGAAAAAGTCTACGAGCAAATTGGCAAGAAACGAACCATCTTTATCCAATACATCAAATGCCTTTACATCATTTTGATAGACAGGGATTTGCTTATTCTCTACGAAACGAATGCCATACAATTTGGTAGCCAATCCAAAGACTCCTTTTTGTACATTCTCGAGTTGAAAATACGGACGTAGCCACTCTGTATCGAAATCATAGCGCTCCGTCTTGAGCTTATGACTATAGTAAGAGAAGTCCCACGGCATAAGACGAAAGTCTTTTCCTTCTATCGCTTGTGCTTTGCGTTCCACCTCAGCCACTTCTTCTTTTGCTTTAGGCAAGTAGCTTTCTATGAGATCATTAAGAAGTTTATATACATGTTTCGAATCTTGAGCCATTCTTCTGCGCAGAGCAAAGTCGGCATAATCCTTATATCCCAGGAGTTGCGCTTTCTTTCTACGAAGATTTACAATATCACGCACGATATTTTCATTATTATATTCATTATCATGTGTGCATCTACTTCCGTAAGCACGACAAAGCTTTTCTCTCAATTCGCGATTGTCAGCAAATGTCATAAAAGGGATGTAGCTAGGTGCATGTAAGGTAAATACCCAACCACTTAACCCTCTCGTTTCTGCCTCTTGTGCTGCTGCCTCTCTATACATGTCGGCAAGTCCAGCAAGGTCTTCTTCACGAGTTACGTGTAAAATGAAATTATTCGTCTCTTTCAGCAGATTCTGAGAGAATTTCAGCGTTTTCTCAGATAGCTCCTTCGTCAGTTTGCGATAAGCCTCCTTTTTCTCACCACTCAAATTAGCTCCAGAACGCTCAAATCCTTGATAGATATCCTTGAGAAGTGTCAGATCTTCCCCTCTTAAATGACAAAGCTCATGCTCATAGACATACTTGACACGAGAGAAGAGTTTTTCATTGAGCATAATATTATTATCATGCTCAGAGAGTTTCGCAGCCATTTCGTTCGACAATTCGTCGAGTTCATCATCTGTTTCAGCGCTTAGCAGATTGTACATGATGGTTGTAGCTCGATCAAGTTTCTCACCACTGCGCGATAAAGCCACTATCGTATTATCGAAAGATGGTGCCTCTGCATTATTTGTTATTGCATCGACTTCTTCCATATCTTTCTGCATTCCTTCTTCCAACAAAGGACGAAGTTGTGCAGCCACGCTTTGTGAGACGGATTGAGAATCATTATTTGAATGATTGGGATGAGCAGCAAAAGCCTTCCATTGCTCATCCGTCAATATTTGAGAAGATACAAAATCTGACATATTCCTATATGTATTACAATTTTTATTGTTCCATAAGCTGTTCTATCTCTGCAAATTTCTTTCCTCTATTGAGCGCAAGATACACTTTATAGAGCAAAGGTGCCCATTGCAACTTTGCTTGGGGAGCCAACGATCGAAAAGTCTCAAGCTCCTTCTCTGCTTTTATATAAAACTGTTGTTGTTCTGCAAGGAACTTGCGATACATAGCAGACGAAGCTTTATTGGGCACAGCCATTGCATCAATTTCTCCCATTAGAGAGGCTCCTATATAATAATGTGCATCTGCATTGACAGAATCTATGGAAAGCATGTTCTTCGCACTACGAATACAGGCCTTATAGTCTTTCTTGTTGAAATGAGCCATGCATTGGGCGAAATAAGCAGTAATGTCTGTTGAGTCATGTGCTAGTTGCTTTTCTGACAAGCAAATGACTTTTTGGTAATTTCCTTGTTGGTTATAAAAGTCGGCTAGTCGCAAAAAGAATGTCCTTGAGTCGGGGTATTCATTCCACCCCTCCGTAAGCAGAGTCACATAAGCAATGGAATCATTTTCAGCTTGCGCCGTATAAGCAAGATCATCTATCACCTTAAAATGAAAGAACTGACTATTTCTCGCCTTCGATTCATATCGATGTACTTCTGCATAATTCTTATTCTCGAATGCACTCACTAAATACATAGCAGCATTCGACTCTACACTCTTGGGAGTTAAAGCAGCCGATTTACCAATTTCTGTACCAGGAACATCAAGATACATACGTGCATACTTCATTGTTTCCTCGGCATTATTCTTTTTGTAGAAAAAACGCACAGCAGCTTGAATATTGGGATAATAACGATGCAAATTTTCTACAACAAATTTCGTTTGTTTAGGCTTTTTATCTTCAGCCTTAAACTTTTCCTTCTCTATAGAATCTAGTCTGATTGCCTCCTTCACCACTTCGTAAGTCGTTGAGAAGAAAGACAATGTATCATAAGTTTGTTTTAGGTAAATTTTCATATTCTCAGCATCGTTGAGCCCACGCTGAGCTTCCACAGCATACACACAAAGCTTCACATCATCTTTGTAAAGAGAATCCTTTCTGAGCTTGCTAATCTGCTGCAATGCCTCCTTATAATTCTTTGCCTTCAATGCGGTGGTAACTGGTTTGAAAGCCTTTTGAGCGATACAAGTGACACAAACGAAAGCCGCAAGTAATAAGAAGAACTTTTTCATTTCAATCCATCTTTACTTCAACACTATCATTCTTTACTTCATGCTCCGACTTGTGTCAATCAGAACACTCTAGTTGAAAGTTGAGGTTATAAGGATTCGCCTTTTACCTTTTGAAAGCATAAGCAATCCTTATAACCTCACTTTATTTGTATTGTGAATCAATTTACTGAGCCATTGAAGCCTTATTGGCAGCATCCAGCAAGTCGTCCATTTCTTTTGCCTTATCTTTCATGCCCAAAGCACTGTAGACCATCTGCAAAGGAGAAGCCCAACGCTTTGCTTCAGTAGGAGCCAATTCGCGAACACGCTCCATACACTTTTGAGCATTGATGTAATAGCTCTTCACGTAAGCAACTTCCTTATCATAAATGGCCTTATTCCTTTGATAAGAACCATCCGATTGTTTACCTGTGATATAACGTCCAGTACCAATGTACTTAAACTTACTATTTGACGAGTGAGTCTGGTCGTAAATATCGTTGATGTAAGCCGTACCCTTATTGAAGAGAGCATCCTTAAAGTCAGGATCAATAGCAAGTGCCTTATCACAGCTTTCAATAGCAGCCTTATAGTCCTTCTTTACATTCAATTCAATAGCTCCCTTGATAAACCACGCCATCTTACTATTCGGTTCATCATTGATCAACTTCTCTGAAAGGCGAGTAGCTTCGTCAATCTTGTTGCTCTGAATGTAATAGTAAATTAGGTTTTGCATAAAGTGTTCTTCGCCAGTACGTTGGTAAGCATCGATAACAGCCTGCTGCCAAGCTACAGAATCCTTTTTCTCACCATAGGAATTGATACGAATTAAGCAAAGATCATGCACACCGATGGTATCCTTTAAGGCTTCATCGCAAGCAGCAATCGCCTTATCCCAATTCTTCAAATAAAAGTTTTGAAGAGCCAAATTGAATCGAGCTGTGCTGTAAATCTTGGTGTTGGCCTTATATACTGAGTCTGCCTCTGCCTTTGTCAAGATGGGAGTCTTGCCAGGAAGCTCTACATACTTTTGGAAATAGTCTACACTTTCTTGCTTCTTTCCCATAGCATCCATGAAGGCGCCACAATTATAATAGTAAGTCAGCATAGAGTAAATACCCAACTTGGTAGAATTTGTCACGAAAGGATCTAGTTTCACCCTACCTTTCGCGTCGGGCTTTTGATTGTACTCTGCAGCCGAGTTAAAGCTATTGATAATATTGTCTACACGAGTGCAGAAAGCCAACGTATCAAAAGGAATGCCCTGCTGAGCACGATTCAGTTCTGGACCAAGAAGTTTGTTTTGGAGTTGTGCATTCTGCAAATAGAGCAAAGCCACTTTATTGTTCTTACCTTTGGTCTTAGCTTCGTCTATATCGCCCACAAGCATAGTTTCTGCTTGCTTATACAGATCCTGTGCCTTCTCGAACGAATCTCCATCTCGTTTGCTCATCAGTCCATCTGCCTTGCGCACGAGATCATTGGCTTTATACGAACCAATGTGCTGATCACTTTGTGCCATAGCTCCGCTTACTGAAGCGGCAAAAATAGCTAAACAAAGAAAGATTCTTTTCATATTGATGTAATTTAATAAGTTACTATAGCCTTATCAAGAGCAACAACGAAGATGTGTTTACTCTTGACAAGGTTATTAATTATCATTATTCATTAGATTGCGTTTCGTCTTGCGATGTAGCATCATTCTGCTCAGTTATTTCTGTTGAAGTCTGTGCTTCTCCTTCAGCAAGAGTTCCTTCTGTATCATCCTCTTCTTCTGTTGGAACGAGACATACACTAGAAATCACATCATTTCGCTTTTCAAGATTTATCAAGCGATTACCTTGCGTAGCTCGACCTTGTACGCTAACCGAACTCATCTTTAAGCGAATTGTAATACCGCTCTTATTGATAATCATGAGGTCTTCATCGTCGGTCACAGCTTTAATAGCAATCACCTTACCTGTCTTGTCCGTGATATTAAGTGTCTTTACACCCTTACCACCACGATTGGTCACACGATAGTCTTCCACCAACGAGCGTTTACCTAAGCCCTTTTCACTTACCACGAGAATGGTTTCCTTTTCTGGATCGTTTACGCATATCATGCCCGTAACTTCATCGTCGGCATTTTCATCCAAACGAATACCACGGACACCTGTTGCCGTACGTCCCATTGCACGAACAGTATTCTCGTTGAAGCGAATGGCTCGTCCATTACGATTGGCTATGATAATTTCATCAGAACCATTGGTCAACACTACACTTATCACCTTGTCGTCTTCCAAGATATTGATAGCATTCACGCCATTGGTGCGAGGACGAGAATATTCTGTTAAACAGGTTTTCTTAATAATACCATTCTTAGTACAGAACATTACATAATGGCTCTGACAGAACTCTGTATCATTGAGTTTTCGTATGTGCAAGCAAGCATTGATACTATCATCCGGCTCAATATTCAGCATATTCTGGATAGCACGTCCCTTGGAGTTCTTTGCACCCTCAGGAAGTTCATACACCTTGAGCCAATAACAACGACCCTTAGCAGTAAAGAACAGCATCGTATTGTGCATCGTGGCATGATAGATATACTCAATAAAGTCGGAATCACGTGTACTTCCTCCCTTAGAACCAACACCGCCACGACCTTGTGCACGGAACTCGTTCAACGGAGTACGCTTGATATATCCAAGATGAGAAATTGTGATAACCACCTCATCGTCGGCATAGAAGTCCTCAGGATTAAACTCAGTAGAAGACAAGCAAATTTCCGTACGACGCTCGTCACCATACTTTTCTTTCACTTCAATGAGTTCATCCTTCATCACCTTATGACAAAGTTGCTCGTCGCTCAAAATCTGTTCGTAGTAAGCAATACGCTTTTCTATTTCAGCATATTCTTCATGCAACTTCTCTTGCTGAATATTGGTAAGTTGCGCAAGACGCATGTCTACGATAGCCTTGGCTTGCACATCGTCTAAGCCGAAACACTCCTTCAATGCTTCGATAGCAGCTTGCGGTGTCTTAGACGCACGAATCAAGCGCACCACTTCGTCAATATTATCAGAGGCTATAATCAAGCCTTCCAAGATATGAGCACGCTCCTGAGCCTTACGAAGATCAAACTGCGTACGACGAATCACCACCTCTTGACGATGCTCTACAAAGTACTTAATACAATCCTTCAGCGTCAACAAACGAGGGCGTCCTTTTACCAAAGCGATGCAATTAACAGCAAAAGAAGTCTGCAAAGCAGTCATCTTATAAAGTTTATTGAGCACCACATTGGCATTGAAATCACGCTTCACATCAATAACGATGCGCATACCATCTTTATCGCTCTCATCGTTCACATTGGAAATACCATCAATGCGCTTTTCCGCTGCAAGCTGGCCGATAAACTTCACAAGTTCTTCTTTATTCAAGCCATAAGGAAGTTCCGACACTACAATCGTATCGTGCTGCGGCCCACTTTCAATATCTGTCTTAGCACGCATTACCACGCGCCCACGACCCGTTTCATAGGCATTACGCACGCCTTGCATACCCATGATATAACCACCCGTAGGGAAATCGGGAGCTTTCACGTAATGCATCAGCTCATCAATGGTAATATCCGGATTATCAATATAAGCCACGCAACCATCAATTACCTCTCCTAGGTTATGAGTAGGAACATTTGTTGCCATACCCACAGCAATACCACTTGCGCCATTTACAAGAAAGTTTGGAATACGCGTAGGCATTACACTCGGTTCATCGCGAGTATTATCGAAGTTGCGATCCATATCGACCGTTTCCTTCTCAATATCCTGCATCATCGCTTCACCCACAGGCGAGAGACGCGCTTCGGTATAACGCATAGCTGCCGCTGAGTCACCATCCATAGAACCGAAGTTACCTTGGCCTTCCACCAAAGTATAACGCATATTCCATGGTTGTGCTAAACGTACTAATGCTCCATATACAGAGCTATCACCATGTGGATGATACTTACCGAGCACATCACCTACAACGCGGGCTGATTTACGAGTGGGCTTATCATGTGTAATGCCCAATTCCATCATGTCGTAAAGAATGCGGCGATGCACGGGTTTGAATCCGTCACGCACATCAGGCAATGCACGTGCCACAATCACAGACATGGAGTAGTCAATATACGAGGATTTCATTTCTTCCTCGATATTCACTTTAATAATTCTATCGTCGTCTGTTATCATTTATATTAGGTTTGATTCTATCATTGATTGCAAAAAGAACGAAGTCGTTCCTCTTACATACTCTTAACTGCTGAGGTGCAGCCTATCTTATGCAAAGATAGTGCAAACCGAATGCAGTACATCAAGCTGGCTTGAATATACTGCTGAGGAGCAACCTATCTTATGCAAAGATACCACTTTATTCCATTGTTCATCATTTTTGTCCAAGGAAAATGCGCTCCTTTTTGTTTAAAATGCCCAAAAACACGTTTTATTTGCCCTCTAAGGCATTTTAAGTAGTTATTTCGGCTTTAAAAAAATCACTTCGACAAAGCACTTCCAATTCCACTAGCAGCAAATATCACAATCATTTTCACACCTCACATTTGGACTTTCCATACATTATGACTATTATTGCAACCTCTAACAAGTTTCCTTATGCCCCAAAGACTTCACACGATAGATTCCACACGATTCATCCTTGCCATACTCGTTGTGTTCATCCACATGACGGATAGAGGGCTTATAATCAGTCCTACAAACTCCACCCACCCCATATACACTTTTATAGACCAGGGATTTATGCCCTATTTGACTACACTAGCCATACCTGGATTCTTCATCCTCTCTGGCTACCTATTCTTTACAGGATTCAATGTTTGGGATTGGAGTCGTTATCGCACAAAGATAGGTAGCAGATTACACACGCTGCTAATTCCTTTCTTCCTATGGAATCTCATGAAATACACATCTCTTGTTCTCATCGAAATTCCTCATTTGGGAAGTAATACATACTTTCACGTTTTCAGAGAATATGGCAGTCTCCGCATGTTTTGGGATGGTAATGCCGAGTTATCAAGTCCCATACTGCTTTCTACATGGTTTTTAAGAGACCTCTTTATATTATGCACTCTCTCCCCTATTTTCTACTTTGTCATCAAAAAGTCTCATGGTTGGATTATTCTCTGCCTCATTATGCTGACCTCATGGAATTTCTGGCCGACCCATAATATCTGCAGTTCGACCAACGTTCTATCCTTCGCCTGCGGCGCAACGATTTCCATTTTTCATCGAGACTTACTACAAACGATAGAAGAGCACCAACACTCCTTATATATAATAGCATTTGTCTCTCTATTCTCACTGTTCATCTTTGAAACCAATTTCGCACACATTATCTATATGCTCGCAGGAAACGGCTGTTTAATCAGTATTCTTTTGCATCTACACAAGCATAAACTTGACATTCCTCAACATCTATGCCGTTCCTCCATGACCATTTATTTAGGCCATACATTCTTAACACTCTCATTAACAACCCATATTATTGAAAAACTTCTCCCCTTCCCTGGCGATACATTTTCCACAATACGCTATTTCCTCATTATCACAGCGACCATCTTATTTCGGATCAGCGGATATTTCCGGTTGGTATGATGGTAAAAAGAGGCTTGCTCATATCATGCATATTGAGTAGCTATTCTAAACATGAAGAACTTTATGTCT